>CAYXRS010000088.1:0-13531 GCA_964467195.1 uncultured Gemmatimonadaceae bacterium | reverse complement strand
AACCGCTATCGCGAACTCGCCGACCAGTTGATACGGGAGGGCAAGGCGTACCACTGCTACTGCTCCAGGGACGATCTGGATGCGATGCGTGAGGCACAGCGCGCGCGCGGCCTGCGTTTGGGACGCGGCCTGCGCAGCGCTGGTGCACTGCTTCCAGCAGCCGGGCCACTGATCGTCTCCCTGGTGAGCGAGGCCGAGGAGCGAGCCTTGGCCCTCGAGGCACGCGGCTTTCGACCGCGGTCCCCGCGGACGACGCTCTACCCGGTACCCGACGACCGCCGCCAGCGCGCGCTCCGCTCGCTCCTCTGGATTGGTTGCGTGCTGCTGGTGGTCTGGCGGCTCATCCCCGGAGGCCAATAGTGAGCCGGCCGCTGTTCTCGCTGCGTCTGCGCTCCCTCCGTGCAGCAAGGCGAGTGATCCTGCGCGACGTCGCGCTCGACGTGCACCGGGGCGAGATCGTGGGAGTAGCCGGACATGTCGGTGCCGGCAAGACGACGCTGGGTCTGATCGCTGCCGCACTGCTACACCGCGGGGCAGACATACAGCTCGATGCTGAGGTGCAGCGCGGTGAGGCGGGTGCTGAGGCGCCGGTCGCCGGCTACCAGTTCGCCAACCCATGGACACAACTCACTGGCTGGGGCGCCACGGTACGAGAGGAAGTGGCCGTGGGTCCGGAGAACCTGAACATTCCCACCAGCCAGTTACATCAGATCGTTTCGAGCGCGCTGGAACGTGCGGGCGTTTCTCATCTGGCCGATCGCTCGCCGCACGAGCTTTCTGGCGGCGAGCTGCAACGCGTCGCGCTCGCGTCCTCACTGGCGCTCGGAAAGCCCCTGCTGGTGCTCGACGAGCCGACCTCGCAACTCGATCCGGAGGGCGTTGCGGATTTCGCGGCGCTGCTGCCCGCGCTCGCCCGCGAAGGCCACGGAATAGTACTAATCGAGCAGAACCTCGATCTGGTGGCCGCCCTCTGCCGCAGGGCCATCGTTCTTGCCGATGGTGCGGTGATCGCCGACGGTGACGCTGCCACGTTGCTGGGTCAGTGGCCACCGCTGGATCATCGACTCGGCGCGGTTTCCCCAGTAGTCGAGCGACAGCTGTCAGCTGAGCCGCGCAGCGCCACGGCAACCGGGGAGACTCTTTTGGCCGTTCGTGCGCTCCGGGTTGGTTACGGAACGGATCCCGATGTGCTGGATGATCTGACGCTGGACATTCCGGGCGGAAGCATTGCGGCCTGGATGGGGCCGAATGGCGCCGGCAAGAGCACGCTTGCCCGCTCGATCATGGGGCTGGTCCCGGCGCGCAGTGGCAGCGTCGCTGTTTCCGGTCTGTTGCTGGACGAACTGCCAGTTGAGGAGCGCGCCCGCCACGTTGGGCTCGTCTTTCAGGACCCCGGGAAGCAGCTGTTCGCGGCAACCGTGCTCGACGAAGTCATGTTTGGCCCGCGCGTTCTGGGTTGGCCAAGAGAACGGGCGCTCGAGGCGGCGCGCGATGCGCTCCAACTGGTGGAGCTCTCGGAACATGAGCGTACGCATCCGGGCGACCTGTCGCCGCAGGCGCGCCGATTCGTTTCAATAGCATCGACGCTCGCCGCCGGTCCGCCCCTGCTCATTCTCGATGAGCCCACTGCCGGACAGGATGCGCGGGCCCGCGAGATCCTCGGTCGGGTTCTGGACTCCCAGCGCCAGCGTGGCGCAGCGGCAATCATCACCCACGATGCTGCCTTCGCCCGCCGGCAATGCGATCTGGAGCACCGGTTCGAGGGACGCTGACGGCGCCGGAAGGGTTACGTACACATTGTCTTGGGAGTCGTCCAATGAAAGGCCCAAGCTCTGATGTCCTATCCGCTTACGTTCGCCCGCCATTTCTCGCGCCTCCTCTGGCAGACGCTCAACGAGCCTGCCGCTCACGAGGCGCAGCTTGCCACGCTCCACGCACTGGTGAGCCCGTCGGCCCGGGAGACTGTGACCATCTCGACGCGTGATTGGCATTTGGTGGTGAACGGTGAACTGCTTCCGGAGCGTTTCGTCGGTTCTCAGGATCTGACCGCGCAGCTCATCGGCCATTCCATAGTGGAGCTCATCGCTGACTCGGAGGTCTCGCCGCTCGACCTTGCTTGCGTAGCGCGCATCCTGGCTCGCGAGCCGATCGAAGGAGACGGTGGTAAAACGGTACTCGCCATGCTCGATCGCATGCGCGTTTCCACTCTTCGCGTGATGGTCGAGCAGCCAAGCGAGATCCTCAGACGAATCGCTATGCCGACGACGGCGCTGGGAGCTGGTGTCTCGGGCATGATGGGCGATGGCGACACCATGTCGCTGTTCCTCACTGGTGCGCCCGCCAGACAGCGCCACGACAGTGTGAATGGCGAAGGCAACGGCTCGCCGGGCGCGATTGACGATTCTGATCTGGTTCGCGAGACCGATCCCGAGACACTGTTCAAGACGTTCTCCGCCCGGAACGAGTCGGAGGTGAGCTCGATTGCGAGTCTCTTTGCTCAGCTCGACGCGGCGCTGGCAAATCGTGGCGATGAGGTTGGGACGGGCAATGCCGGAGAAGCCACGCGGCATCTGGACGCACTGGTGAAGCTTGCCACCGAGGCTGCCGCCCAGGGCAGGGAAGACGTCGCAGCTGACGTGTTCGGTCGCCTGGTAGAGCGCGAAGGCCTGGCGGGCGATGACTGGGCATGCTGGCGGATGTATGGAGTGGCGATTCGTCGGCTATGCAAGCCTATCGTTCTCAACGCCGTGGCATCACTGCTGACGCGGCGCCAAGAGAACGAGGAACAATACATGGCCATCATCCAGCGCGCCGACGATGCCGGCACCGAGGCGTTGGTAGATGCCCTCATCTCCGCCGCCTCTCTGGCGGATCGGCGGGTGTACTTCGATGCGCTCCTGAGGCTCAACGCCGGAGTTCGTACGCTGCTTTTCATGCTGGGCGACCAGCGGTGGTATGTTGCGCGAAACGCGGTCGAGCTGCTTGGCGAGATGCGCGTGACCGAGGCGGACGCCGATCTCATTCGGCTGCTCGATCACAGAGATGACCGCGTTCGCAGTGCGGCCGCAGCCGCATTGTTCAAGATCGGCACGTCCACGGCGATGAGGGGCCTCCTGTTGGCGGCGCGCGAGGCTCCGGATGCGGAGACACGCGACCGTGCTACCGAGGCACTCAGCCCTTCGGTAGCCGGTCACACGGTGGAGGGCATCGTTCATGCGCTGGAGAAGGAAGAGGATGGGCGCGTGCAGATGGCCCTCCTCTCGGCACTCGCCCAGATCGCCAGCAGCGATGCCGTAGACCGCCTGGCCAGGATCGCCTCGTCCGACGGTGGAGGGCTCTTCCGCAGGAAGTCGCCTACGCCGCTGCGCGTAGCCGCAGTGCGTGCGCTAGGCGAAGTGCAGTCGTCTGCCGCCAGCGCGGCGCTGAACGCCCTCTCCCACGACAAGGAGAAAGATGTGCGCGGCGCCGCGTCGTGGATTCTCATGGGTCGCCGCAAGCGGAAAGCGAAGCCCTCGCCCGACGACGCGGCGTAAGAGCCGCCACCGCATTTGCCGCAACTCGTCCGCGATCAGGTTGCCGGAGCCAGCTCCCTGCGAAGCCCTTCGTCCACGGACAGCCTTCCCGGCCCCGTGAAGACGAGTGCCAGCGCGGCGAACATCAGCACCATCGTGAACTCGATTCCCATGGCATCCGGCTTCACGAAGAATCCCTGAGGCCAGTGAAATGTGGCCGTTACCACCAGCATGTCGATCGCCAGCAGCAGAGCGACGGGCTGGGTAAGCAGGCCCAGGGCAAGCAGGATTCCACCCCCGAACTCGAGAATTCCCACCAGCACCGCCATCACGACCGGGAACGGAATCCCGAGGCTCTCGAAGAAGCCGGCGGTGCCGGAGATGCCGAAGCCACCCCAGATGCCGAACAGCTTCTGTGCGCCATGCGTGATGAACACGATCGCCAGCACTACGCGCAGCAGGAGCAGTCCCACTCCGGTGTTGTAGCGAAACAGCATCTTCCACCTCCGCGGTTGGAAAGGAACCGAACACCTACCTCATCAACGAACCGTGAAGTCCGTTCGTTGCTCCACCTTCCGGCAGGTTTCCGCAATGAGACTCGCAGCGCGATCCAGGTCTTCCAGGCTCACCATTTCGTTGGGCGAATGCATGTAGCGGTTTGGCACGGATACGAGTGCCGTAGCCACTCCCTGCCTCGCGATATGGATCGCGTCAGCATCGGTTCCGGTGTCGCGCGCCACCGCCTGCACCGTGAAAGGTATGCCGTGCTCTTCGGCGCTCTCCCTCAGCAGGCGAAACACGACCGGCGAGATCACCGATCCACGGGATAGCACCGGACCGCTGCCCAGCGGATGGTCGCCCACTTCCTTCTTCTCGAGGCCGGGGTGGTCGGTCGCAAAGGTGACGTCGATGACGATCGCCATGGCGGCATCGACGCAGGAGGCGCAGATCAGCGCCCCACCACCACGCCATGCGATTTCCTCCTGTGTAGTGGCCGCCGCAACGACGCGGGCCGCGCCGGGCCGCCTGGCGTAGCGCTTTGCCGCTTCGAGCGCAATGAACGCACCGATGCGATCGTCGATGGACCGGGAGACCAACCGTCTGTTCGGAAGATCGAGGGAGCGGGAATCGATGACACCGGGATCGCCCACCGAGATGTGGTTCTCAGCCTCCTTCCGGCTTGCGGTGCCGATATCCACCCACAGATCGGTCATCTTCGAGGCCTTGTCGCGGTCCTCGTTCTTGATGAGGTGAATCGGTTTCTTGCCGATCACGCCTAACACCGGGCCGGCCCGTCCGATGAATCGAATCCGCTGTCCAACCAGCACCTGCGGATCCCAACCACCAATCCCCTGAATGTAGACGAATCCCTCATCGTCGACGTGCGTGACAATGACGCCGATCTCGTCTATGTGACCGGCGAGAAGGATCGTTGGTGCCCCGGAAGGGTTCACGACGGCCATGCTGTTGCCGGCGACGTCGCCGCTGACGTCCTTCGAGAAAGCTCGAGCTTCCTTGCGCCAAACCTCCGCAGGCGCCGATTCGAAACCGGAGGGTCCGGGTGTATCCAGCAGCTTCTTGAGGAATGCAACGGCGTCGTCGCTCAGCATGTAGTTCCTGGAACGTGTGAACTGACGGGGTCCCTCACCGTCGAGCAGCGGCCTCGGTGCCGCGCTCGTAGACGGCCCTGCCACCCAGGTAGGTGGCAATCACGCGGGTACTGAGGATCTGCTCCGGTGCCACCGTCATGATGTCCTGATCGAGCACGACGAAGTCGGCGAGTTTGCCTGGGGTCAGTGATCCCAGGAGAGATTCCTGAAAGGCTGCCGTTGCCGGCCAGATCGTCATGGACTTGAGCGCCTCCTGGCGGGTCATCCGCTGCGCCGGAAACCAGCCTCCCGCTGGCCATCCGGACGCATCCTGGCGGGTGACTGAAGAATGAAAGGAGATCAGCGGGTTTACGGGCTCCACCGGGAAGTCGCTGCCGTTCGGAATTATTACGCCGCCGTCGAGCAGCGACCGCCATGCGTACGCGCCGAGCAGTCGGTTGTGCCCCACGCGGTTGCCTGCCCAGTACATGTCGCTCGACTGATGGCTCGCCTGCATGGAGGGGATGACGTCCAGACGGGCGAAGCGCGGTATGTCGGCATGATGGAGGATCTGCGCGTGTTCGACGCGAAAACGGTGATCTGCCACCGACACGGTGAGCAGCGCCTGCTCGAACGCATCGAGCACCGTGCGGTTGGCGCGGTCGCCAATGGCGTGCACGTTGAGCTGGAAGCCGCGCCGCAGTGCGCGCTCGGCAACATCCCTCACCCGTTCCCCGGACGCGAGGATGAGCCCGGAGTTCCCCTCTTCATCGCTGTATGGCTCGAGGAGCGCTGCGCCACGTGATCCAAGCGCGCCATCGGCGCTGATCTTGATGGCGCGAATCCAGAGGCGATTGTCGTACAGGCCGTTCTGTGGACCGCGCGAGAGGTAATGTTCGAGAGTCGCGTCATCACTGGCGATCATCACGTAGTCGCGGAGATCGAAGTGGCCTTCACGCGCGAGCGCTTCGTACACATCGATGACCTGCCGTCCGACCCCGGCGTCGTGTATGCCCGTGAGCCCCCACCGATTCGCTTCGCGGATGGCGGCGAGAATGGCCTCGCGCATCTCCGCGGTGGATTGCGGCGGGATGGCCCGCTGCACCAGACCGATGGCGCGGTCCACCAGCACTCCGGTGGGACGGCCCTCATCGTCCCTGACGATTCGGCCGCCATCGGGGTCCGCCGTCTGAGCGTTCACGTTCGCCGCGCGCAACGCCGCCTCGTTTACAAGGGCGGCATGGCCATCCACACGGGTGAGATACACGGGGTGATTCGGCACGGCGCGAGAGAGCGCCTCGTGCGTGGGAAAACGAGTATCCCCCCAATTGTTCTGGTCCCAACCGCGCCCCGTGATCCACGTTCCCGCCGGCACCTCGCGTCCGCGCGCCGCAACACGCGAAATGACCTGTTCGTACGATGTGGTCCCCACCAGATCGACGGTTCTCAGGGCATTGCCCAGCCCGAGCAGGTGAGCATGGGCGTCGATCATCCCCGGGATGATGGTCTGGCCCTGCAACTCGACGACGCGCGTTCGAGCACCACGAAGAGTCATCGCGCCGCGCGTGGACCCCACGAAAGCGATCCGACCCTCGCGGACGGCCATCGCTTCCGCCATCGGCCGAGCATCGTCCACGGTGTAGATCCGAGCACCGGTAATGATGAGATCGGCCTGCGGCTGCTGCGCTAATGCCGATGCCGCTGTTGCCAGCAGGAGTGTGGCACCCGCCAGTGAAAGGGGAGGGGGCAGGTTGCTCATGCGCATTTGCTCAGGGGGAGGGCGCGTGTCACGCGCTAGGCGTGGGTGTAGTCTATCCTCCCAATATGCCGCCAGCCGTTGCCTCCCCGCCAGTCACGGGTGGTGGTGCGCGGCGTCCCGACCGGCGGCGCTGCCAGCCGCGCATGGCGGCAAATGCCACCAGCACCACGGCCAGCAGCGGCAAGTAGAATCCGCTGGCGGCGATCAGGCCGGCGAGGAGATCGACGAAATTGCGCCATGCCTGCCCAAAGCTTTCCCTCAGCACCGAAGCTGCCGGGGTGAAGGCGACAATCGGACCAGGCTCGAACAGCTCGGCGGTGATCGTGCTCATGGCCACGCGATCGGCGAGAGTCCTGAGTTGAGCATCCGATCGCTCGATCTCCTCTCGCACGCGCGCGAGCTCTCGTTCTATTGCGAGCACATCCGCCAGTCTGCCGGTACGTGTGCGCAGGATGTCCAGCAGCCGGCTCTCCAGCCGCCGCGCATTTTCCAGCCGAGCTCGGAGATCGACGAGCTGCTCCCCCACCTCCACGGCATTCACCGCCGAGTGCTCGAGGCGCCCGACCTGTCCGAGGGCGGTCACGGCCTCATCGAACCGGTCCGACGGAACGCGGAGCTGCACCGAGCCACCGCGCGTTCGCTCCTCCCCAAAGCGCACCACGCGAGACCCCATGTGCCCATCGAAACGCGCCGCAATCGCCGCCAACTGGACCATTGCACTGTCTACCGAACCGACACGCAGCCGCACCGTACCTTCGAGGATCTGGGCCCGACCCTTTGGGAGCGGAGCTGCCGGTGGAGGACTGGCGTCGTAGCCTCGCGACGCCAGCGCCACTCTCTCCGGCACATCGAGATTGTCGAACTCTCCGGGAGCGGTGCGGTGGGCTGGCGCGCCCATCTCGCCGCACGCGGCGGTGAGCACGAGTAGTGTGAGCGCAACGACGAAGTAGGAGCGCATGGAGGCCTTCCGGGCTGAGGAGCGAAAGCACTGGTCTACTTCTGGACGTTCGAGGCGGCATCGACTTGCACACCCGATCAGAAGGCGAAATCGAGGTACCCACGCCCGCCTGTCCGTGGACCGTACCGGCGTCGTACTTTTCGAGCCTCGCCACGCGCACGCCAACTTCCCGAGTCTTCCCGCCGTGATGCCGTCCACCGACCTCGTGCCCTCTCCCTCCGAGTCTCCCGTCGTGATGCCGCCGCTGCTGCGAACGACTCTCGCCGTCCTGTCGCTTCTCCTTGCTCCGCAGAAGCTGCCGGCGCAACACGAGCCAGTCGAGCGCGTCTCCGCGCCGATCGCGGAGGTCGCCTACACTGTCACCTTCGATTCGGCCAGCGCCGCAGCGAGAACCCTGAGGGTGGAGATGAGCTTCGAGACCTGGGGAGGCGAGCCTGTGCTGCTGGCAATGCCTCGCTGGACTCCCGGCGCGTACGAACTGAGTGAGTTCGCGCGCTACGTGCGTGGCTTCGAGGTACACGCGACCGACGGGCGTGCGCTGGTGTGGAGCAAGCTCGATCCGCACAGCTGGTCCGTGCTGCCGCCCGATACGCTCAGGGGGCGCGTCACCATTAGTTACGACGTCGTCGCCGACACGCTCGACACTGCCATGGCGTGGTCTCGGCAGGACGTCGCGATGTTCAATGGAACTGCCGTGTTCCTCTACCCTGTCGGTCAACGGCCCGAGTTTCCATCAACGGTGCGTATCAGAACCGTGTCCGGCTGGCGGGTCGCGACGGGGATGACGCCGCGAGCCGAGCGTGAGTATGGCGCGAGCGACTACCACGAGCTGGTTGACATGCCTTTCCTGATCGGCCGATTCGATCTGGACAGCATGCGGATACTGGATCGCTGGTTCAGGCTTGCCACGTACCCGGAAGGTAGCGTGGCCGGGCCGGTGCGCGCTCAGACATGGGAGCAGCTTCGCCGCATGGTCCCGCCCATCGTGCAAGTCTGGGGGGATATTCCCTTTGGCAGCTACACCATCCTTCAGGTGGCACATGAAACCTTCGGCGGAGCGTCCGGACTGGAGCACGCCAACTCGCACGTCAACATCGTGTCCCCATATGCGATCGGTCACCCGTTTCTGCCATCGCTCTACGCACATGAGATCTTTCATGCGTGGAATGTGAAGCGACTCCGGCCTGTGGAGATGTGGCCTTACAGGTACGACCGAGCGCAGTGGACGGCGCTGCTGTGGATGAGCGAGGGAGTTACCGATTACTACGCCGATCTCGCGTTGGTGCGCGGAGGCGTCATCAGCCGATCGGGTTTCCTCCAGGCAACCGCGGGCAAGATCGAGGAGGTGTTGAACGCACCGCCGGTCGCGCTCGAGGATGCGTCGATCTCGACATGGGTGAGGCCGGTCGACGGGACGGGCCTGGTCTATTACCCCAAGGGTTCACTAGTCGGTCTGCTGCTCGACATCATGATCAGGGACGCGACCGGAAACCGCGCGTCGCTCGACGCAGCCTTGCGTGATCTGTACCGGAGCACTACTCGCGCGTCCGCCGGAGGCGGCTCGGGGTTCACGTCGGAGGAGTGGTGGGCGGCGTTGGAGCGCAGCGCGGGCGGAGTGTCGCTGGCGGAGTTCCGCCAGCGCTACGTGGCAGGGCGCGAGGCGCTGCCGTATGCGATGGTCCTCCCGCGTGCGGCGCTGCGCCTGGTGGTGGACACGATTCGGGAGCCCGTGGTAGGAGTCCGTACCCTGCTCGATTCTGACGGGGTGTTGGTGACCGGGGTGGAACCCGGCGGCGCGGCCGAAGAGGCGGGAGTTCAAGCCGGCGACTACCTGTTGAGCGTCGGCGGCCTCCGCGTCACCGACCGCGATTTTGCCGATCGTTTCAGGGACGCATGGACCAATCGCGAAGGCGCGAGATTGGCGCTGCGCGTGAGAAGAGGCGGGCGCACGATGGATCTGGCAGGAACGGTGCGACTGCTCACACGCTACAGCGCGCGACTCGAGGAGGACCGTGACGCACCGCAGGCGGCGGTACGGATCCGTGAAGGCATCCTGAGGGGGCTCGTAACGCCCTGATGCGCTCGGCACGCGCCCCGCACCACTGGCTTCTCAGGGCTGCTCCTCCGTCTCCCGGTACCACTCCACTATTCGCGCTTCGCGCGGCTGCGGGGCAGTGAACTCCTCGCGCATGAGGGCCTCGATCTCGTCGATCTCGCGCGGCGCGCGGGAGATCCACTCCAGTCCGCGCTCCGTGATGATGTAGTCATCTTCGATGCGCACGCCGATGTTCATGTATCGCTGCACGGTGGGACGGCGCCGCTGGATCATGGAGCGATTGCGCGGCGTGTCGGGGAGATGGTCGAAGACGTCCGAGCGCACGTAAATGCCCGGTTCGATCGTGAAGGCACTGCCACGCTGAAGCGTCCGCGGGGGGTAGGAGTACTGATCGGGATCGTGCACATCGAGCCCGATTCCGTGGCCAAGGCCGTGCATGTAGAACAGGCTCACCTGCGCGCAACCGTTGGCGAGGGCCCGGCGACAGGCACCAGGTGCGGCGTCGTACACGGCGTCGGCTGCGTCGATCAGTCCGAGCCGCGCCATTCCGTGCGCGAGGACGGCGAACGAGGTGTCCTCCATGCGCGCCGCCGGTGCCCCCGGTACCGCCTGCCGCTCGGCTGCGGCCTGAGCATCGCGCACGATCTGGTAGACGTCGCGCTGCTCCCTGGAGAACGTGCCGCTCACGGGTATTGTACGAGTTACGTCAGCGGCGTAGCCACGGTAGGAAGCACCGATATCGATGACGACAACCTCTCCCGCCTGCATGTACCGGTCGTTCCGGTTGTAGTGAAGCGTGGTCGAGTTCGGTCCGGAGCCCACTATGCTCGCGAAAGCCGGCCGATCGGCTCCGTAGCGCCGGAAGGTGTACTCGATGATCGCCTGGATCTCGAACTCGTTCATCCCGGGCTGCATGGCCCGCATGGCCTCACGGTGAGCCAGGACGGTGATCTCGACGGCACGGCGTATGAGGTCAATCTCCGCATCGCTCTTTTTGCCACGAATCTGCTGCACCAGCGGCCGCGCGTCGGTCATGCGGAGGTTTGGCACGAGACCGCGAAGGCGGTCGATCTCCTGCTGGTCGGGGCTTCGGGGGATCTGTTCTCCAATCCTGCCGATCACGTGAAATGGCATCCCTGTGCGGGCAAGGGAGTCGAGCACAGACTGCATATGCGTGGACGGCCGGGCTGGAATTCCCGTGTGCTTGGTGGCGCCCTCCGAGCCCAGCCGATATCCCTCCCAGAGCTCGCGTGCGGGATTGCGTGGAAGGACGAACAGGGTGGAGCGGACGGTGTTCCCGGTTTTGACCATCACCAGCGCCGCATCGGGTTCGGTAATGCCCGTCAGGTAGCGAAAGTTGGAAGCCTGGGAGAACGGAAGGTAGTCGTGTGCCGGAGCGCGTTCGCCGAACGCGACGATCACTCCATCGGGAACCCGTTCGGCAAGCGCCTGCCGGCGCTGCGCGTACTCGCTCTGCGGGATCTGCGCACTCGCCGATGTCGCTATGAACGCAAATACGGTTGTCGCGATGGCAAGACGTGATGACACCTCTCCCTCCTCTCGGAATGCACCTTCGGCAGGATCGTATGCGCGGAGGCTAACGCCCCGCACCCGGGTGCGGCAAGGACGGCGACCTGGCAAGCCGGCCACAGCCTCGACAGATCGCCAGACGCGTGAGAGAATTGGTCGCTCCATGCCCAGCTCGCTGAGACGTTTCGCATGGCTCGCCGTTGCCGCGGCGATCGCCGTCATCACCCTCAAGGCAATAGCGTACGTCATCACTGGCTCGGTCGGGCTGCTTTCCGATGCCGTGGAGTCGCTCGCCAACCTGGCCGGCGCGCTGATGGCGCTGGCGATGCTCACCCTGGCCGCTCGCCCGCCCGACGAAGAGCACGCGTATGGGCACGGCAAGGCCGAGTACTTCGCCAGCGGCTTCGAGGGAGCGCTCATCCTCCTCGCGGCCGTAAGCATTGGTATCACCGCCGTGCCGCGCCTCCTCGACCCTCGACCGCTGGTCGCTATCGGCCCGGGACTGTTGATAGCGGCCGCCGCCACCATCCTCAACTGGGTGGTGGCACGCGTGCTCCTCTCGGCCGGAGTCCGGCATGGTTCGATCACCCTGGAAGCGACATCACGCCACCTGATGACCGACGTGTGGACGTCGGTGGGAGTCATCCTCGCAGTCGGCGCGACGGCGGCAACCGGGTGGTACATACTCGACCCGCTGATCGCCATCGCCGTCGCCGTGCACATCGTCGTCTCCGGCGTGCGGCTCATCGGTCGCTCGGCACTGGGCCTTCTCGACACTGCGCTGCCCGCGAAGGAGCTGGAACGAATCCAGGAGGCGATATCTGACTACGAGCTGCGCGGTGTGGTCTTTCACGCCCTTCGCACGCGGCAGGCCGGCCAGCAGCGATTCATCTCGATGCACGTCCTCGTGCCGGGTGCCTGGAGCGTACAGCGCGGGCACGAGCTGCTGGAGGAGATCGAGGAGCGGATCCGCGCGGTGGTGCCAGCCAGTACCGTCTTCACGCACCTCGAGCCGGTTGAGGATCCGGTTTCCTTCCAGGACGCGATGCTGGATCGGGACGTCGAGCATTAGGCCGTTTGGAGGATCGCGGGCGGCTGGCGGCGTGGCGTCGCGGGCAGCCGTCGTGCTGTGGCGAGCGTCTGTCGTGCTGTGGCGGATTGAGATGTCGCCACCGACTCCAAATCGTGGACTCCAGTGATTCTTGACATAGGGCGTGGGGGTATGCTATCGTTAGGAAGGGATACCCCATGGGGGTATATTCTGAGGGAGGAGCCGCAACGGGGTTGACCGTGACGAATGTACTCGTCGTGCTGGTTGGGTTGGCAGCGATCGCCTGGGTGAACTGGTATTTCCTGTTCGCCAGTCGGGGGCGGGCCAGGGTCGCCCGTACGGCGGGGGGCGCGCAGGTGATCAATATCGACGTCGTGGGCGGATACGATCCGGCCACGATCCGCGTTCGTGCTGGGCTGCCGGTGCGCCTGATCTTCGAGCGGCGCGAGAGTGCCGGCTGCTCGGAAGAGCTGGTGATCCCCGAGTTCGGGGTCCGCCGTTTTCTGCCGCCCTTCGAGAAGACCACGGTGGAGCTGACTCCGCAGGAGCCCGGCAGCTATGAGTTCACCTGCGGCATGGGGATGTTGCGTGGCCGTCTCATTGTGGAGAACGAATGATGACGCTCGCCACCAAGCGCCGTCGCATGATCGAATCTGGCTCATCGCAGAGTCGCGTGACCATCCCCGTGGAGGGGATGACATGCGCGGCCTGCTCGGCGCGTGTTCAGCGGGCGCTGGAGCGGGAGCGGGGCGTTCGGGAAGCGTCGGTCAATCTCATGATGGGCAGCGCGGTGGTGTCGTTCGATGGTAGGGAGACGACACCCGAGCAGCTTGTCGCGTCCATCCGCAGTACGGGCTACGGCGCGGAGCTCCCCCCGGTCGAGCGAACAGCCTTCGCCGAGCAGGAGGCGCATGATCGCGCGCAGGAGTCGGAGTTTCGCATCCTCCGTGGGAAGGCCATTGCGAGTCTGATAGCGGCCGCCGTTGGGATGCTGATCTCGATGCCGGTCATGGGTGCGCCGCTGGGCGGCGATCACGGAGCGCACCTTGCGCCGGCGGATCCTTTCATGCGGTGGA
>CAYXRS010000087.1:0-13561 GCA_964467195.1 uncultured Gemmatimonadaceae bacterium | reverse complement strand
GCTCTTCGCGCCGAGCTCGCTGCCGCGCTGGGCGACCCGCCTGCGGCGCGCCGCTGGGCAACGTCGGTTCTCGTTCTCTGGTCGGACGCGGAGCCATCGCTCCAGCCAGTGCTGGAAAGAATGAGCGTCCTTGCCCGTTCGCGATGAGGCAAGCGGGCGCAGAAATTGTCAACCACAGGAGCACACGATGCGGAACACGATCAGCGGTAGAGCAAATCGGAGGTGGCTGGCTTCGGTGATCCTGCCGGTGGCCTTCATGTCCGCTGGCTGCCCCCCCACCGAGAGAGAAGAGGCTGTCGAAACCACCGGTGTTGCGGAGCCGCCGACCTACAGCACGTGGCAGGACACGCTCAATCTCCTCGATTCGGCCCGAGCCATCGACTACGAGACCGACCCCGGCTACGGAGACCGGCAGATGCTGTCAACCAAGATCGGGGACCGGCTGGTAGTTACCGGGCCGCTTGCCGCAATCCGGCCTGTGACGAGAATGATCGATCTCGAGGACCGACACTTCGCTCAATGGCGTACGGTAGCCGTGATCGAGGCAGATGGCGACTACCCACCGCTCGGCATTCGTGTCCGGGAAGGAACGAACGACAGAAACTTCCTCGTGCTTCGGCGCGGAACCGGAGGGACCTGGGAAGCGGGGATGCTGGCGGAAGGGTTCCCGGATATCGTCCGCCTCAATATCAGGCAGACCACACAGCATCAGCCTCGCCGTGGTCCGGTAGGCGCGCGCTGGATCTACGATCCCGAAGACGAGCATATCTGGGTGCGCTGCAGCCATGGATGCTGTCTCGTCGATCGCGTCGCGCCGTCGTAGGCTGGCGCGACCGCACCGGGCGCGGGCCGACCGGCTCGTACGTGTCGTGCTGCGACAGCGGCCACGCTGTAACCTGGCCCGCCGCGATTGGCCGCTGACCCGCCACCAGCGTACATTACTGCACGCTGGTGCGGTTCTTTCATGGACGGTGACGCCTGGTCTGGCTCCACCTGGTGGACTCGCGGGGGTACCTGCCGTCGATGCGCATCGCTCTCTTCTCTGAAGTGCACGGCCCCATGGTGAGCGGGGTCGCTGTCACGCTTCGCAGGTTGGTGGGCGCGCTCGAAGCACGCGGTCACGTCGTGCGCGTATATACGGCCACCTATCCGAATGACCATGATGCCGTGCGCGTGCATCGCTCGCCAAGCATTCGGTTCGTACTGGACCCCAAGATTCAATGGGCCTTTCCGCGGCGGCGCGAGGTCATCGCCGATCTGAGCGCATTTGCGCCGGACGTAGTGCACGTGCTGACGGAGTTCGCGATCGGACTCACGGGCGTTCGCGCCGCGCGTGCACTGGGGATCCCCATCGTTGCTTCGGCGCATACTGATTACGAGCGCTACGCGCGGCTCTATCATGTTTCGTGGGCAGTGGCAACCGGTTGGCACTACCTGCGGTGGTTCTATCGACAGGCGAGAGTGGTTCTCTGTCCAAGCCGCAGCTACGAGGAGCATCTCCACCGCCGCGGTGTGACTCACACCGCGCTGTGGACGCGAGGCGTCGACACTGAAGAGTTCTCACCTGCTCATCGCTCGCGCACCTTTCGCGAGCGATTCGGCGTTGGGGATGCCGGGACGATCGTGGCGTATGTAGGGAGGTTCGGTCCGGAGAAGCGCATCGAGGTTCTGCTCGATGCGTGGGAATCGATATGCCCGCAGTACCCGGATACGTCGCTCGTGTTCGTCGGCCAGGGGCGTATGGAGCGGGCGATCCGTGAGCGTGCGCTCCCGCGAGTGCATCTCACTGGCGTCCTGCACGGCCGCGCTCTGGCCGAAGCCTACGCATCGGTCGATGTCCTGGCTTTTCCATCGGACACGGAGACGTTCGGCAACGTCCTGCTTGAAGCGATGGCGTCGGGCGTGGCGTGTGTTGCCGCGGCCGCGGGAGGCGTGCTGGAGTTCACGACCCACGGTGAGAACGCGCTCCTCGTGGCACCGCACGATGCCGGCGCACTGGGGGGTGCGATAGCCACGCTCCTTGGCGACCCCACACTGCGCGCCCGACTGGCCCAGGGAGGCCGCAGTACCGCCCTGGGTCGGCACTGGGACGTGATCTACGATGCGCTCATAGAGGAGTACGCCTGGGCAGCGGGCAGCGAGCATGCCGCCCGACCGGCGATGGCAAGCTGACGGTTAGCTTCACCGCGGTGCCGCGGCGCAGATTTCGCTAAACTGTTACAGACCTTTCGCGAAGATAGCCCGAAGCGCATCATCTCCGCGTCCTTCCAGCGACGCAGATGGCCGTCTCGATGTCGGGCGGTCGAACAGGGAAAGCATCGGAGCCCTCCATGGATGGGGAACTAATGATCGGGACGGTGAAGCGCGTTCAGGGGATCGTGGGTCACCGAGCTCACCTCGGCGAGGTGCGCCCCTGCCAGGAGCGGTGGTTCCGAGCTCCAACGCTCGTGCGCAACGATCTTCCGACGGCCATATGCGAGATGGACGAGCGGCTCGAGCGCGATCTGCACGCGCTGTCGCGCGAGCTGCTCGACACGATCGAGGAAGAGTTCCGGCGGAACGGCTGTGCCGTCGTCTCATGGGACGGCGAGCCCCTGCACACGGTTCCGCAGAACGTCGTAGTCCTGAATCCGGTCTTCCTGGGACAACTTCCATCGATCGTTCAGGAGGCGCTCGGCGCCACTGAAACGTTCGAGTTTCGTGAGGTGTTGCGGGAACACCTCCCCGAACATCCGATTCGAGCACCGCACGTAGGGCGCCGCATGCGGCTGCACCCGGCGCTTCACCCGAACCTGGCGAATCTCGTTTTCGTGCAGGATGAGACTGGTGAGCTGCGCGCGCTGGCATCCGAGCGCAAGATCATCCTCACGCGATTGCTGATGGCGAAGTTGATGGCGTCGAAGATCATCCTGGTACCCTACTCCAGGGGGGAAAACGGACTGGAGTGCGAGGCGATCATGCTCGGCACGCTCGAGGGCGGACACCCCATGCTCCATCCGCGCGAGGCTGCGCGCAGGTTGATGATCTTCGGATCCGCTGTTCCCGTTGGCGGGTGGGAGCTGTCGCCACACTACGCGATCGCCGATGCCGCGTGGGAGACATCGCCCGTAGTGAAGGGGCTGATGCAGCTGGGCTGCTACCTCGGCGAGCGACGGCTCCTCTCCGATCCGGTCGACATCCGCGACCTGGTGCGCGAGTCACGGCTGGCAGACATGATCATCAACCTGCTGAACTACTCGCGTCAGGCGGAGGGCGCCTTCTGGGCGGTGGATCACACGCTTCGCTATTCGGACGGGCGAATGCCATGGCCGTCGCTGGGTGTGTTCACCCTGGTAACGGTGAGCGGCCGCTACGGTGCGAGGAAGACCGAGCTTGGCCCCAACGACATCGTGGCCGTACTACCCAAGCCCCAGGGGACAGTGGAGGTACTGGCGGTCGATGGTCGCGAACCCAAAGGACCTTCGGTGGAGGCGGAGGAGTTCACTCTGCCGCTTCGGGAGATCGCGCCGATCCGGCTGGCCGACTCTGGCGACGGCCTTCGTCTCGTACGCGAAGAGGGGCGCGAAGTCCCCGCGGTACGCGCCGGCGTGCATCTCCACCGTGGCTTCGAGATTCGTGACGCCGACCGGGTTTTTGTCGTTCCGACGGACGTGCGCGAGTACCCGCACGTCGGCTGCGGTGTGGATCTAATGCATGGAATGAGCAGCTACGCCATGCGCGAAGCGGTACAGAGGTGGGAGAACGACGGCCGCCGCGCACAGGCCGCCATCTTCTATGTGCCGAATCACGGCGTGAACATCTTCCTCTTCTGGTCCGCCGACGAGCGGGGCGTCATTCCTGATGATCCGTTCCATCATTTTAGGCAGCTCGTGGATGATGGCGGGATCGTCTTTCACCCGGACGTGCCACAGGTATGAGGACCACACTCCTTGTCCCCGCGGCACCGGAGTTTCAATGACCACCAGCCCGCAGACCGACTGGATGAATCACCCAGCCATCCGAAAGCTCGTGGAGGACGCCAACGAGCTTTCCCTGGCCGAGCGGATCACGCTGGTGAAAGGGCTCGTGCCGAGCATTGCCGACAAGCTCTCGGAACAGGAGTACGAGGACTTCGCCCATGAGATCCGACTCAAGGGCAAGCGATTCCAGGAGGCGAAGTCGCACCCCGGTGAGGGTCGAGCCACGCGAAAGATTCCTGGAGAGCGCGACATTGAAGGGCGCTAGTCGGGTCGGCTCATTGCGCCGAGCCGATTTGTGTACGGCTGCTCAGCCTTGCCCCGGGCCGGGTTTCACTGTCGCTCGGCTTTGCGCTCCTCCAGCCTCCGATGGCGGCGCGCCTGGGCCGCAGCGTAGCGCCGGTGCTCCTGCACCGACTCGGGCTGCACGAGTGGTACCTCTATCGGTCGCCCGTGGTCGTCCACCGCGACGAACGTGAGATAGCAGGAATTCGTGTGGCGGCGTACGCCGGTGATCAGATTCTCCGCCTCCACGCGCACGCCCACCTCCATGGATGAACGACCGGCGAAGTTCACCGACGCCTTCATCACTACCAGCTCGCCCAGGTGGACCGGCTCGCGAAAGTCCACGCGATCAACCGACACGGTCACGCAGGTGCCTCTGGCGTGCCGGATAGCCGCGACCGCCGCCGTGCGATCCATCATCGACAGGACCACGCCTCCGAATACGTGCCCAAGGTTATTGGCATGCTGCGGCATCATGATCTCGGAGGTCTCATGCGCCGAGTAGCTCACGGGACGAGTGAGACGACCGGCGGCCGGCTTGCTGGCGTCTGTTGGGTTCATATTCGTGCGAGGGTCCTCATGGTGAACCTGATCTCTGCTCGATCCAGCTGACGACGACCCGTGGCTGCTTCGTCGCCCCGGCCGATGAGACGATGTGTGGACTCATGGTCGTGGCTCGAGGGCGGCACCTTCTGGCCGTGCAGGGGGAAGATGCGCCCGACCTGGGCCGTAGCGCGAGATGCGATACCCCAGGGCGCCCGGGACGTCGGCGGCCGCGAAGTCGTCTGTTACCCGAAGGGCCTTCCTCGCCGGACAAGCCGGACCTCGCTGGACTGCCTGCTCGACCGACCGGAAGGAACCAGCACCGCGGGCCCCCACCATCCGGACATGACGTGAAGTGCGCCTGTCCTGGTTACCTTTGGATCACCCCCTTCTCCACGAGCCGCAGATGCATCGTACCCTCCTGTTCACATTGGTGTTCGCCGCCTGCACCAGCGGTGCAGCCGAACGCACCGAGAACTCCCCATCACTGCACACGGCAGACTCCGCGGTCGCCGGCAACCCAACGGCTGGCGACACCAGCATCGGCGTGGCGCGTGGCAGTTCGCAGACAGAAGTGGTGCCGGAGGTGATCCGCGGACTCTACGTGAACCGATTTGCGGCGCAGACCCGATCCAGGCTGCACCGCCTAATCGCAATCGCGGACTCCACTGAGATCAACGGATTCGTGATCGACATGAAAGACGAGTTCGGGCTCAACTTCGAGTCGTCCGATCCGATGCTTGCGCGGAACTCGGGCAGCGGCATGGGACGGATCGCCAACATGCGCGCACTCACCGACACGCTGAAGGCGCATGGGATAGTACCGATGGCCCGGCTGGTGGTTTTCAAGGACTCGGTGGCGGCGCGCGTCAATCCCGATCACACGATCCGTCGTCCCGACGGAACAGTGTGGCGCGATGAAAAGGGTCTCGCCTGGGTCAACCCTTACGATCGGCAGATCTGGGAGTACAACATCCGCGTCGCTGAAGAGGTGGCGCGTGCCGGTTTCTCGGAGATTCACTTCGACTACATTCGCTTTCCGGAGCCATACCGACGGCTGCCTCCGCAGGTATTTCCCGGGTCGGAGGGAAAGAGCAAGGCCGATGTGCTCGCCGAGTTCCTGCGCACCGCCTGCGCCCGGGTGAATGCCGCCGGTGCGCGCTGCACGGCACACATCTTCGGGCTCGTCACTACGGTCAACGGAGCGCTCGAGGTGGGACAGCATTGGGAAAAACTCGCGCCGGTCACTGACGTGCTGCTCCCCATGGTATACCCGTCCCATTATCCTCGCGGCAGCTTCGGCGTCGACCGGCCGAACGCCGAACCATACCGGATCATCCACGCGGCCATCTCGCGGGCACGAGAGCGGAACGAAGCGCTGGGTATCACGGGCGGCGAGCGCGTGCGTCCCTGGCTGCAGGCGTTCGACCTCGGGCAGCCCAAGTACGGTGCCGAGGAGCTACTCGCTCAGAAGAAGGCCGTGTACGATTCGGGCTATCAGGGATGGGTGCTCTGGAATCCGGGGTCGAACTACGGCGCAGTGGCGTCAGGGCTGGAGAGGGTGCGCTAGACAGCCGCCAGCTCCTCCACGCACTTCACCAGCCGCTCGACCTCGTAGCTCGTCGAGTATCCGACGCAACCGGCTCGGACCATGCCGCCATCGCTGTGACCGAGCCGGCTTACGAGGGTCGTTGCGTAGAAATCTCCATGCGACACGAACACCCCCCGCGCGGCGAGACTGCGCGCCACATCGGCAGAGGTATAGCCGGCCAGTGTGAACGCGAGCGTCGGCGTTCGCTCACCGCCTGGCGGCAGGCCGTAGAGGCTCACCCCCGGTATCGCCTCGAGACCCTGCCACATCTGCCGCAGAAGCTCGTCTCCCCTGCGGTGGAGCTCCCGGTAGACCGACGCGAGGCGCGCTCGGCGATCGGCGCCGGACTGACTGGCGAGAGAAGCAAGGAAGTCTACCGCTGCCGCGGCTCCCACGATTCCCTCATGGTTCTGCGTTCCGGTCTCCAGCCGCTCCGGTGCCTCGTTGCTGGCCGGCCCGAGTCTTGGGACATCGATCGAGTCGAGCAGGTCGGCGCGCCCGTAGAGCACGCCAACGTGCGGGCCATAGAACTTGTACGCGGAACAGGCAAGGAAGTCGCAGCCGATCCGCCGCACATCGGGGAGCACGTGCGGTGCGTAGTGAACACCATCCACGTAGGTCAGCGCGCCCACCGCGCGCGCCAGCTCCGCGGCGCGCTGCACATCCGTGATGGTCCCCAGAGCATTCGAGGCAGCACCGATCGCGAGCACGCGCGTGCGCGGGCCAAGGCACCCCTCGAGATCCGTCCAATCGAGAGCCCCATCAGAGCTCACTGCGGCGGTCCGCACGGTAACACCACGCTCCTTCTCCAACTCACGCCAGGGATCCACATTCGCGTGGTGATCGAGCTCGGTTACCACGATCTCGTCGCCTTCCCCCATCGCGCGTCCCAGCGCGCGCGACACGTGCATGGTGATGCTGGTCATGTTGGCGCCAAAGGCGATCTCATGCGCCGAGGCACCGAGCAGATCCGCCAAGGCCTGGCGAGCCGCGGCAAGCGCCGAATCCGTCTCCACGCTGGTCGCGAACGCCCAGTGCGTGTTCGCATTGTGATGCAGGAGATACTCGCGCACTGCTTCGGCCACCATTTCCGGAACCTGCGTGCCACCGGGTCCATCGAAGTACGTCACCACTTCCCCACCCTGCCGTCGCGTCAATGCCGGGAACAGCGACCGGATGCGCTCCTCTGTCGCGACGGTGGCACGTGTTGCTGTTGCGCTCATGCGTGCACCCCGCGAGATGAGATCTCCACTCCGGCCCACTCCTCCACCAGTCGCACCGCTTCAACGTGATCCGCTTCCTCGCCGAACTTGTGCCGGGCAATGCGAAAGAGATCCGCAGTCAGCTGAATCAATGGTGCCGGTACGCCGGTGTCCCGCATCACGGCAGCCGCTATGTCCACATCCTTCTCCAGCAGGGCAAGCCGGAACGTACGCGGGAAGGCACGCGTGAGCACACGCTGCGGGATGAGATTCTGAGACGCGTTGCTCCGTCCGCTGGACGCATTGATGACGTCGAGCGCCACTGCCGGATCCACACCTGCACGGGTCAGCGCGGCCAGTCCCTCTGCCGCCGACCAGATGTGCACGGCCAGCATGGCGTTGTTCACCGCCTTCAGCGCATGCCCAGCGCCCACTTCGCCGCAGTGGACGATCTTCTCGCCGAAGGCTTCGAGAAAGGGACGCACGCGCTCGACCGCATTCGCATCGCCACCACACATCACCGAAAGTCGCCCTTGCTCTGCACCGATGACGCCGCCGCTCACTGGCGCGTCAACGAACATCATCGCGTGCGACGCGAGCCTTTCGGCGATTCTACGCGAGCTGGCGGGATCGCCGGAAGTGCAGTCCACCAGGACGCACCCCGCAGCCATGCCCAGCATCAACCCGTCCTCGCCGTCGAGCAGCGCCTCCACCTCGCGAGACGTTGGAAGGCAAGTGATTACCATCTCGGCACCAGTCGCCGCAGAGCGAGGGGAAGTCGCGGCGATGGCCGAACACTCTGCCGCGAGCTGTTGGGCACGCGCGGCCGTTCGATTCCAGACAGCGAGCTCGGTGATGGCGGAGAGGTGCCGCGCCATCGGATAGCCAATGGCGCCAAGGCCAAGAAATGCGGCGCGGGGGCGTTGCTGGCGAGATTCGGACATCAACCTGTTGGGACGGGGGCGGGGAAAACGTATGTCGGCGCGCCGCTTGCAAGCGTGCATAGTGCACCGGACGCGGGCGCCTTTCAACCGGCCGCCATCGCGGCGGTCCGGGTGCTTCTGCTTGCGAATCGCCGGAATTTCGTATCTTCTATCCAGTCTCTCGGTCTGGATTTACCGCTCTCGCGCATATCGGAGGGAACGATGCCCCAGGCACGATCGACGGTGGCAACCACGGCTGCCGTGCTCGCCTGCATGATGTTCGTAGCCTCGGATCTCGATTCGCAGCGGGCTCCGGGCTTCGGCGGAATCGAGCTGCGGCTTGGGTTCTCCGCCGCGGAAGACGCCAATGCTGGGGTTTCGGCAGCGGTCGAGGCGGACGTTGGCTATGTCGGCTCGCCGCGCTTTCGGGGCCTGCTCGGCTTCGACTACTTCCGGGCCGGCATCGACAGGCAAATCGAAGGCACCCAAGTGGGCGGGAACTACTCGGCGCGCGGCGCGCTAGCTGGCGTCCGCCTCGATGTTCTGACCGATGGTCGCGCCATCCCATTCGTGGTCGGCTCGATCCACGCATACAGCGTCGATGCAACGTCGACGAGCACCGTGGTCGAAGACCTTCTTGGCGGGTTCACGGTGGGGGCAGGCCTGGGCGCAGGACTCGCGTATGCACTCGCCGACGACCATCGCACGGCCGGCGTCGTCCAGGTACGGCGCGTCTTGGCTAACAACATCGGTCACTGGAACATCCAGCTCGGCTTCAGATACCTGCCACGCGGCACGGGCACGTGGGTTGGAGTGCCTCGCCGTCCGTCTGCACTGCGGCAGCCCACCGATCTCGAGCGCGAGCTGGCGGAGGAGCAGCAGCGCCGAATCGCCGCCGAGCGCCGCCTGGCCGAGCAGATGCTTGCAGACCAGCCGGATACGGTAGCGCAACGCCAGGAAGCGGAGCGCCTCGCCCAGGAGGCACTCCTGGCCGAGGAACAGCGCCGTCTGGAAGTGGACGAACAGCGCCGGCGCGAGGCCGAGGAACGTGATCGCCTCGCTCAGGAACGGATTGCCGTGGCCGAGCGCGAGGCGGATGAGGCGCGCGTTCGTGCGGAGGCGGCGGAGCGCCGCGCAGCTGAGACCGAGCAGCGCATGTACGACGCGCTGCTCGACCTCGACCGCATGATTTCGAACATCACCGAGATCCGCGAAACCGATCGCGGGCTTGTGATCGTGCTGGGTCAGGGGATGTTTGCGAGTGGGCAGAGTGCGTTGTCGGCGCGGGCACGCGACGAGGTGGGGCGGGTAGCGGCCGTGTTGGCGCAGTTCCCGGAGCACAGCATCATCGTGGAAGGACACACCGACGCCGTCGGGCAGGAGCTGGCCAACCAGAGGCTGTCCGAATTGCGCGCCGAGTCCGTGCGCGCGGCCATCATTGCCGAAGGGATCTCGCCGCAGCGGGTGCAGGGCTTCGGGTTAGGGCAGGGACGGCCCGTCGCCGGTAACGACACGCCGCAGGGGCGGGCCATGAATCGCAGAGTGGAGATCGTGCTAGTCGGGGCGCGCCGACCCGGTGGAAGGGATCGGTGAGACCCGAACTGCGTGATTGGCGCCGATGGGCGTGGATCGCCATCGCGGTGGTCGTGGCGTTCATCATCGGATTCGCCTGGCAGGGGATTCGCGCCGCACGGCTCGACAGTCGGCTCGATGAAACCAGCCAGGCACTCAGCCTTCACCGGCTGGAGGCTACGCTGGCAGTGGCCGTGTTCGAGGCCCAGCGCGGCAGCTACGAGATGTCGCGGCTACAGGCCAGCGATTTCTTTAGCGGTGTCCAATCCGTTACTCCGCGCGTGCCTCCAGCCGTACGGCAGGATCTCACCTCGATACTCGGCGAGCGCGACCAGACGATCACGTTATTGTCGCGCGGCGACCCCGAAGCCGCCGACCAGCTGGCCGGACTCTACGTGCGCTATCGCGATGCGCGCGGACGCGCCGAGCAGGCACTCCCGCGCGCGCGGTGAGGACGAGACTGTTGATCGAGGGCATGCACTCGGTCCACGCCGTCCGGGCCGTCGAGGCTGCTCTCACGCCGTTGCGCGGGATCACGAGGCTCGAGACGTCGCTTCGCGAAGTGGTGGTTGAACATGATGGCAGCGCCACGTGCGAGCATCTCACGCAGGCAATCGCCACCGTCGGCCATCGCGTCCAGCGGTGCACTGACGAACCCGGTGCTCTGCCGATCCTCAGTTGAGCGGTTGCGTACGCGGCTTCGTCTTCATGGATTGAGCCACCACGATGCCTTCACGAGGAACGTGTTTTCCGGGTGCAGCCGCAGAAAATCGCCGTAGTCGCGCCGGAAACTGAAGTTGGTGCCGGTAGGATCAAAATCCTCGCGGCCGTGCTGCCAAACGGCGAACAGCGTAGATCCGGGACGGTACTCCCACCGCAGCACCGCGTTCGTACGCATCTGCTTGAAGTTGAAGCCACCCGGATCGCTCCCGTCGTACGGCCGGAACCGGTCCTCGTAGCGCGCTGCACGGGGATCATCGAGCTGCTTCCAGTCGGAGTAGTCGCCCGCCGATACGAACGGCTGTGCATAGAACTGGAAGGAGAGACTCGGAGTCATCGTGTAATTGACGCGCGTAGTGAGGCTCACCGTGGTTTGCTCGAGTCGGGCGAAGGTATATGCAATCCCGTCCTCCCCGGCGATGTTCTGCAGCCACTGCGCGTCGCTGGTGTTGTCGCTGTAGGCAAGAGCGAGAGAGCCGTTCAGGCGAGTGGAAGCGCGGAACTGCACACCGGGCTCGATCCACCAGCTGTTGGAGTTCGACCCGCTGGAGCGCCACATACCGCCGAAGAGCGTCGGCGTGAGCCGCCCGCGGCGGTCGCCTTCCACACCCCCACCGACCTCGTACCACGAGCTGCGCCGCACCGCCGGTCCGCCGCGCGCCACGCGATCATCGAAAGTGCCGCCGAATCCACCCGTGCTCGTCCAGAAATGCCCCCACCAGGTGTTCGGGAACTCGACATGAGCATTCGTGTTGAAGCCGAGCTGCGTTGGCATTCCCGCCGATGTCCAATGCGACCAATGATTGAAGTTCCAGAAAGCGCGACGGTAGATCGAAGTGGGCCGGTTGAACTGGAACGCGAACCAGTTGCGGAGCATCTGCTCGTCGGCGCGCTGGAGGAATCCGAGGTCGTTGATCTCAAAGCCCGGAGAAAAGCGCTGGTAGACAGTCTGGAAACGGGTTACACCACCGCCGAACTTGCTGACCGAGATCCGCTGTGCGTCACCAGTGAGCGACGTACGACTGGGATCGAACCTCAGGGGACTGTCGGGCCGCTGGTACCGATGCACACCATCTCTCTGGGTTGCGGCAATCGCCTCCTCGCTTCCACCTACATAGCTGCCGGCTACGTACGCTGCGAGCTCGAAGTTACGGGCCCCGAAACGATGGCGCAGATCGACGCCGCCAGTGTACGCCTCGCGACGAAGCATCGTGGCCGATCCGTCATCCAGTCCCCGGTTGACCGCGGTGAACATCGCACCGATACCGCTGCGTCCGTCGCCGAAGTCCTGCTGTAGCCGCCCGACGAAGTAATTCGTGCGCGGCTCGATCGCCCTGCCATCCGGCGCAGTCTCCTCCTGCGTCACGGCATCGAGCACGCCGATCGACAGGCCGCTGGAGAGTCGTCCGGTCACCTTTGCTGCGCCAAGGATGCGGGTGGAGGGCGACACTCCATAGTCGCTCCCGGAACGGAGCTGTGGTGCGCGGCCAATCCGGCGTGAGTAGAAGAGGCCACGACATTGAGTATCAATGTCACCGCAACTCACGTTGAAGCTGAAGATGCCGGTACCTTCCAGGAAGAACGGCCTTCGTTCCTGAAGGAAAGTCTCGAAGGCGCTGAGATTCAGAACAGCAGGATCCGCTTCCACTTGCCCGAAGTCCGGATTCACCGTGGCGTCGAGCGTGAGATTGGAGCTGAGCCCGACCTTGAGATCGGCCCCCGCCGTGAGCCGGTGCGGATTGGTGAAGCCGTCGGCCTGGCGCACGCTTTCACGTTTGGTCACCACGTACGGCACGAGCTCGATCCGCCGTGGCGATGGCAGATCACTAATGCCACGAAGCTCGCCCGCCTGCGACACGTACCCCTGCTGCCCGCGCCGATACAACGGCCAGCTGATCCGCTGGTTGGTGCGCGCCACGTCACGTACGACCAGCAAACCAAAGGTATGATCGCGCCGGTTGGCAAAGCGAATCTGCGAGAACGGAATGCGGAACTCCGCCACCCAGCCAAGGGAGTCGATCGAAGTCCCGACGTCCCAGACCGCATCCCACGAGCCATCCTCGACCACGTCGTTGTAAACGTAGAAGTCGCGCTTCACTCCTGCCGGGTTGGTGATGAACTGGTACGCTGTCCGCCGATCGTGATACGAGTCGATCACCAGCTTGAGCTGCTCCGACTGAGTGCGCACGTCACGGCGCGACAGCAGTGATATTATGCTGTCCGGTGCCGGGTCGTACATGCGCGCCAGCACGTACAGGTATCGGTCGTCATACGCCACGCGGACCTCGGTGCGGAAGCGTGGGTCGGCTCCCTCCTCCGGCTCGTACTCCAGGAAGCGGTCGATCACTGGGACGGTCTGCCAGACAGGATCATCGTCGCGGCCGTCGATCTCCGGTGGCTGCGCGACGCGGGCAGCGAAAGCCGTCGTGCCGGAGTCGTACCCGGACAGCTCGCCCGAGGATGACGCGCGGTCCTGCGCAAAGGCTGACGTGGACGCAAACAGTGCGAGTGCGACGATGAAACCCGCTCGCATGACTCCCTCCGTGGCTGGCCAGAGCGTGTTCGGTCCACGGAAGCCGGGCCGAACGACTGTGGACCTTTCGACAACACAGCCCTACGGAAGGTTTCGTCAAATGGTTCTAAGGGGGAACAATGCCACCGAGCCGAGCGTAACGGCACCCACACCCTCCAGTAACATGAAGCATGTGCCACCAGTCGCTCTTACACCGACTAGCGCAGCCGGAATCTCGATCGATGTGTCCGCCTGGG
>CAYXRS010000086.1:0-13753 GCA_964467195.1 uncultured Gemmatimonadaceae bacterium | reverse complement strand
GTCGCTCTTACACCGACTAGCGCAGCCGGAATCTCGATCGATGTGTCCGCCTGGGGACGAACAGCACCGTGCGCGCCGAGCCGAGTCGGCGGCGATCCCCGGCCGACATGCCATGCGTGGCCAGTGATCGCGTTCGCACGCGCAGGGCGACACCGGCCAGTACGGCGCTCAACCCAAGCAGCGCAAGCAGCGGCAGTCGGGTGGCCGTGCGCGGCGCAACCAGGCCCACTGGTGCGGCATCCCTGGGCGCAGCCATCGCGAGCGTGGGGGCTGCCGTCGGCGCCACCGTGAGCGCCACCTCGGTTGTGTCGCGCGTGGTGTCGGCAGCAAGCGGCAGCCCGGCGACGCCGGGCGGGAGGATGCTGTCTTCGGCAGCGACCACGACCGGCTCCTGGACCGCCTCCGCAAGCACACTGCGAACGCCCGAACCGACGCGGGCCAACCCGAGCGCAGCCAGGCCGAAGAGCCCGCCAAGGCCCCCGCCACGGCTAGCGCGGGGCAACGGGCACACGCACGGATCGTCCTCGCTGGTCTGTGACGCCAGGGGCGCCAGCGGCAGTACCAGACTCGAGAACAGCGCGGTAACCAACAGTCGGCGGACGGCGGTCATTCTCTCCTCGATCCTGGAAGCAGCGCCGCGTCGCGTGGGAGGGGAGGCGACGTAACGATTTGCTGCGGTGTCCGGTCAGCAACTTGGCAGGTAGCATGCCTTCGAGGGCCGCCCGGCTCCGGTTCGCCCAGGGGTGCCGCTCCTCCAGTTCATCGCGCCTCCGCCAATGATGAATCCGCTTCGAGGGACCCGGCAGGAGGAGCTCTTCCGACATCCCCAAGCCTCCATAACTCCCAGGCGAGGCAAACCAAACGGGTTGACATAGGGGTAGGGGGTATATAAGCTGGAGGAGCTAAATGGTGAGCCCATGGAGGCGAGATGGAGACGGTCCGGCTGACAGTCGAGGGCATGAGCTGCGAGCACTGCGTGCGTTCCGTTGACGGCGCGCTACGTGGTGTTGCGGGCGTTCGACAAGTAAACGTAAAAATTGGAGACGTTGAGGTCGGCTACGAACCCGACGCAACGACGGTCGATCATCTCCTCGAGGCTATCGAGGAGGAGGGGTATATCGCCTATCGAGCGGAGGGTGCGTGAGTACCGTCGGGTGCGGCTGCGGCGTCGAGTCCGGGGAGGACCGTCACGCCATCGGAGTGGACCCCGAGATCAAGTCATCCAACCTCCGGCGGCTGCGGCGCATCGAAGGCCAGGTGCGCGGCCTCCAGAAGATGATCGAGGAGGACCGGTACTGCGCCGACATCATGACGCAAGTCGCCTCTGTCCACGAGGCGCTCCGGTCGGTGGGGCGTGAGCTGATGCGCAACCACCTGCGTCATTGTGCGGCCGAAGCAATCGGCTCCGGCAACGAGGCACGGCGCGAGGAGATGTATGATGAGCTGATCGAGCTCATGTACCGGCACGCGCGCTAGAGGCCGATTACCAGTCCCCTCGGTTCATCCCGCTGACGAACGAGATGCAGCATCAGTTGCCCACGAGCTCGGGCTGCGGCCGCTCCGGAGATCGCTCCTGCTGGTCGCCGCTGGGCGCTGGCATGGGGAAGCCGACGATCCCTCGCTCCAGCCACTCGTGCTTACCATCCAGCACCTGTCGCGCGACGCGATAGGTGACGCCATCAAGCGGACCGTAGAGAGTGCGGAAGCTGTCCGCTATCCGCCGGCGCGACTGTTTGCAGAACAGGTCTGCAAGGTCGATGGCGCCACGGTCTCCGCGCTCCGCGAGAAGGTGGGCTCGCGAACACACGGCGGCCATAGCGAACAGCTCTGCCCCGATATCTACCGCGCGAAAGAGCACCATTTGCCGGCGTTCGAGCTTGGGTCCCAACCTCACCATCGCGTGGAAGATCGACCGGCCGAGTTTGTCAGCGGCACGCTCCACGTAGCGAAGGTGCTTGGCCAGCCGGCCGAAGCCACCGTACTTGAGCCTCGACACGCCAAGCCAGCGTGACGCATACCAGAGGGGATAGAACCTTGCCGAACGTCCCAGCGCAGCCAGGCGTTCCTGGCGACTGGCCTCCGGGTTCACGACGTCGAATGCCGTTCGGAAGTGGTGGTCAACGGCCTCACGGGCGATGAACAGGCGCATGATCTCCGACGACCCCTCGAAGATCAGATTGATCCGGAAGTCACGCATGGCGCGCTCGACCGGAATCGGCGCCTCACCGCGGGCGCGCAGCGAATCCGCGGTTTCGTAGCCGCGGCCACCGCGGATCTGGAGCGCGTCGTCCACGATCCGCCACCCTGCCTCGGTGTTCCACATCTTGGCTATCGCCGCCTCCAGCCGGATGTCGACGTTGCCGCGGTCAGCCAGCCCGCTCGACAACTCGGCAATCGCCTCCATCGCGAAGGTATTGGCAGCCATGCTGGCCAACATCTGCGCCACCGCTTCGTGCTTTCCGATCGGCTGGCCCCACTGCACGCGTTCACGCGACCACTCTCGCGACACCCTCAGCATCGCCTTGGCGGCGCCGGCGGCGCTGGCTGGCAGTGTGAGCCGGCCGGTGTTGAGCGTGACGAGGGCGAGTTTCAGTCCCTTCCCTTCCCCCCAAAGGATGTTTTCACGCGGCACCTTCACCTGATTGAAGCGAATCACTCCGTTCTCGATGGCTTTGAGCCCCATGAACGAGCAGCGATGCAGAACTTCCACTCCGGGCGCGTTCGACTCCACGACGAACGCGGTGATCTGCTTGCGCGGCTTTCCGCTCACGATCTTGTCCGGAGTCCGCGCCATCACCACCATCAGCTCGCAGCGAGTGCCATTGGTGCACCACAGCTTGGTACCACTGATGACGAAGTGCTCCCCATCCTCGGTCGGTGTCGCCGTGGTGCGCATGTTGGCCGGATCGGATCCGGCATCCACCTCGGTAAGCGCGAATGCGCTGATCGCTCCTTTCGCCAGCCGCGGAAAGAATCGCTTCTTCTGCTCGGCGGTCCCGAAGAGCTTGAGTGGCTGCGGGACGCCGATGGACTGGCTGGCCGAGAGAAGGGCGGTGAGCGATCCGTCCTTGGAGGTCACCATCTCCATGGCGCGGATGTAGCTGGTCTGCGAAAGGCCGAGTCCGCCGTACTCGGTGGGAATCTTGATGCCGAACGCTCCCATGTCGCGGAGCTCCTGCACCACGTCTTCCGGGATGTGTCCCGTGCGGTCGATTTCGTCGGAGTCCACACGCTCCAACAGCGAGCGGAGCTTGTCCATGAACGGGCGGGCGCGCGCCTCCTCGGCGGGATCCACATCGGGAAACGGGTGGATCAGATCGAGCCGGAAACGGCCGAGAAACAGCTCCCGCAGAAAGCTGGGAGCTGCCCATTCGCTCTCGCGCGCCGCTTCCGCTACATCGCGTGCTTCCCTTTCGGTGGCCAGCGCTTCAGGCTTCTCAGCCATGTGAGCCTCGCATCATCTCGTGGCAATGGGACGCGCTCCTAGTACCCGAGCGCCAGCCGCTCGCTCCCGGAATAATACTCACGGGGCGCAGATGCCGTAACGCGCGTCCACGGTGCCGCCCGCCGATGTGCGGCGCGATCAGTCAGCGACGTCCGGTTCAGGATCGCCGACGGACATCCTGGCGGATCAGAGCCGTGACGCCAATGAGGGCGATGGCCCCGAAGGCGAACCATTGAAAGGCGTAGGACAGATGCGGACCCTGCTCCAACCCCGGCATACCGACCCGGACTGGGGCAGCGCCGGCATTAGGCTGCACCTCCCGCGCGACGAGCTGCGTGGTCTCGAGGCCGTAGGGGAAGACCGCAGCCAACGCCGTGGGGTCGAGACGATACCAGATTCGAGGGGCAACTTCGGCCGGCACCGGAGCCCCGGCCGGTGACCCGAGCTGTTCGAGATAGCCGCTCACCTCCACCGTGTCCGCTTCTCGCCAACGGTCAAGCTCCACACGGGCGGCGTCAGCAGAGTACACCCACCCACGATTCACCAGGATTGCGCGCTCCCCGCCACCGCCGGTGAGCAGGAGAGGAGTGATGACGTGCACGCCCGGCGATCCGCCCTGCGTTCGGTTGGCCAGGACAATCTCGCGGTCGTAGTCGAAGACGCCTCTTGCCTCGACGCGCCGATACCGCGCCGTCGAGTCATCTTGCACACGTTCCAGGGGCGTTGGCGCCGCCGCCATGCGCGCGGCGACCCGCTCGTTGTGGGTACGACGCTGCTCGTGACGCTCGAGCTGCCAGAGGCCGAGTCGCAAACACACCAGCGCGACCACAACGGCAAGCGTGGCAGCGACGATATTGCGGCGAGTCATTCGGAATGATAGCAGCGTGCGCGAGTCCGGTGAAGCAGGCCGTCAGAACAATGTCATCTGCTCCCCCATCTCACTCGGATCCACCGCGCGCTGGCCGAGCAACTCCTGAAGCTGGCGCGCCGACGCCGGACTGTGGCCGGCAAAATGATTGTTGACATATCCGTAGATCGTGCGCACACGCCGCGCCATTCCCTTCAATGCCGTGCTCCACTGTTCCAACTCGCGCGTACGATCGTGCTGGATGCGCGAGTAATCCACGATCTCGCGGTCCGGACCCATCCATCGCACATAGGAGATGTCGGCCGTGGGCCGCTCTGCCAGCTCGATCATCGTCCGTCGGCGGATCCAACGGCCGTCGGTAAGAGTGAGCGCGATGTTGTGCTCGGCAAGGAGTGCGATCACTCCGTCGTGAATCCACCCGCGATGACGGAACTCCACCGCAAAACGCAGGTCGGCAGGCAGTCGCGGAAGGAAGCCGGCGAGCGCCGGCAGCTCACTCGGGCCGAAGTCCGGACCGAGCTGAATCAACAGCGGCCCGAGCCGGCTTCCGAGCAAGCGAGCCCGCTCCAGGAACTGGTCGAGTGGATCGTCGCAATCGCGCAGGCGGCGTGCGTGCGTGATTTCCTGTGGCAGTTTGAGCGCAAAGATGAAGTCTAGGGGAGTACGCGCCGCCCAGCCCTCCACGGTGCGTGCCGGCGGAATCGCATAGAAGGTCGAGTCCACCTCCACAGTGCGGAATGCGCGGGCGTATAGCGAAAGGAATTCACTCGCCCGCGTACGCGTCGGGTAGAACGATCCAAGCCAGGCGTCGTAGTTCCAACCCTGGGTGCCTATGAGGATCTCGGCGGTCACGGTGCGGGCCGCCGGTGGCTGCTTCGCTCGAATCGCATCTCTGAATCGTGTCGCGGGGAGGCGACCTGTCAAGCGTCGATCGTAGAGCGCCCGGAGGCGGTCCCGATCTTGCTCGCATCGCTGTGGGAAGGCAAGTGCGACAGCAGCCGGAGGTAATGATGGATCGCCGGAACAGGCACGATGACGACCTTGATCTGAATGTCACCGCCGACACCGCCGGCGCGGATCGTGAGGCGGCGCGCGAGGAATCGCGGAAGACCCCCGATCCCAACATCAGGACGACGGCGGGAGAAGTCGTCGGCGGTACCGGCGGCGCGCTCGCTGGCGCTGCCGCGGGGACCGTGATCGCTGGGCCGATAGGCACGGCCGTCGGTGCGATTGCCGGAGCACTTGGTGGTTGGTGGGCTGGTCACGAGGTGTCTGAAGCGTCAGCGCGGTGGACCACTGACCAGGATCGCCACTACCAAGAGCACTTCGCGGCTCGCAGCGACCGCCCAGCGGATCGCACCTATGAGGACGTGCGACCGGCCTACCAGTTGGGCCACATGGCTGCGCACAACCCCGAGTACGAGGGGCGCAGCTTCGACTCGGTGGAACCCGATCTTCAGCGGGGCTGGAACTCGGAACTCGCGCGCCGCGGTGGGGAGTGGACATCCGCACGCGCCAGTGCGGCGGAGGCATATGAAAGGGCGCGGCGCGAGCGGGAGGAAGTGAAGCGGTCGCGCGGCCTCGGCGTTACGGACGAGGGAGAGGAAGCGCGCCGCCGGATCTGAGGGCGGGTTCGGGTGCAGGGGTATTGCGCCGCGCCAACTGTCGTCAGGTCACCCTGGCACTGGATGGGTAGCGCACCAGGGCCCGCGCCCGCGCCCGCGCCGGACTAGTGCCGTACCTCACTCATCAGCGCCAGCACGTTGCCCTCACCGTCATGGAAGGGCGCCAGCCACAGATCGTGATCGGACATCCGCGCCACCAGATGCGGCTCGCCAAGGAAGCGCACTCCTCGGTCGGAAAGCTCGTGGTAGGCAGCCTGGATGTCGTCCACCCGGTAGTAGAGAACGCTGCTGCCGTTTGCGGGTGGCGCATCAGCTTCCGGGACGCCGAGGAGAAGGCGGATGCCGCCCATGTCGAAGAATGACATGCGTGGAACCTCGAAGAGCAACGGCAAACCGAGCGTGTCGCGGTAGAAGGCGGTGGCGCGCTGAAGATCCGCGATCGTCAAAGCGATCTGGCCCAGCGGCCCAAGCTGAACGGATCGAACGGCGGCTGACATGATCTCTCCCGGGGTGGACGTGACCCATTGAATTAGTTAGCTTGCCTAACTAATATGACGGATACATTCCGGGCCCGCAAGGGAGGGGTGGATTCAGTGGAGCTGGCCGACCGGCTGCATTCGTCCGCCGTCCGCCTGCTCCGCAGGCTTCGCCGGAGCGATGAGATCACCGGCGTGAGCGCACCGCGGTTGTCCGCGCTTTCGGTGGTGGTGTTCGGCGGACCACTGAGCCTTCGCGCACTCGCCGCCGCGGAGCAGGTGCGGCCTCCGACAATGACGCGTCTGGTGCAGGCGCTTGTGCGTGAGGGTCTGGTACGCCGACGCCCCGATCCGGCGGACGGGCGGGGAGTTCTGATCGAGGCAACGCGCCGCGGGCGCAGCGTCCTGCATCAGGGGCGGCTACGGCGGGTCACGGCGCTGGCGCAGGAGCTCGACTCCCTCAGCGAGCGCGAGCGCGAAAGGCTCCGCCGCGCCCTGCCCGTACTCGCGAAGGTGGCCGAGCGGCCTGCGCCTGTGCAGTCGAGCGGTTAAATGCCCTCGACCTCCGCAACTGTCCACGAGGCCGCGCTGCTATCGAAACGTCTCGAAAAATCCCGTCCCCGTTCCCGAAACGACTTCACCACCGAGCCGGCCGCTGAGGCGAGCAACGCCTTTCATCTGCACGAACCACCTGGCTGTGACCTCGAGGTTCGCCTGTTCGCCTCGCTCGCGCGCCTGGCGCCAGATGTCTGAGGCGGTGGCATGCTCGATCTCGAGCTCCACCACCAGTGTGTCGGCGCCGCGCGCATCGGCCAGCACGGCCCGCGCCGGCACGGCCACGGTCTCGCCGTCCACGGTCACCGTGCGAGCGTCATCGTAACGGATGACGGTCGGACGAAGCAGTGCGCGAAATCCAAGCGAATCCACCACGTAGAGGAACAATGGCTGTGGTTCGCCTTGCCCAGCCGGCGGATGCACGCGTCCATAGAGGATCGTGAACTCCCCAGCACGCGCCTGTCCCCACTCCCAGGTCACACCCCGCCACACCCCCCAGTTGTGATCATGGTAGGACTGAGCGCCCGAGAAGACGTTGCAAGTGCCATTCACGCACACGCGGCCTTCGGCGTCCGCGCGCAATGCGGGAACGGTGTATCCCGAGGTGAACGCTCCGCTTGCGAGCTCCGAGGCCGGGAAGTAGGCGCGCGGCGCTGGCTGCACGACCATCTCGACGCGGGCCGAGCCTCCTCCCGACTCCGCCTCAGCGTGCGCATCTACGTGGTAGCGACCATCCGGAAGCAGTTCCACTCGGGAGGCACCCAGGGTCAGATCGGGCGTTTCAGTGGAGAACCTTATTCGCTCTGGCTTCCACGACGAGACGAACCGGCGGTCCGCCACGCCATCACCATGCAGCGTGATCTGCACCTGTCCGCCCCAATCGCCGTCGGGGACGTCGCCGCCAATGATCAGGGAAACGAACGCCCAGCGCCGCCCGCCGTCGTAGAGCACGTTGAAATAGTGCCACTCCCCCCAACTTTCGCGCTGCTCAACATAGGGCGGCGGCAGGTGGAAGCGATCCATCTCCGCGTACAGCTCGTACGGCGTGGGCGTCACCCAGCGCCGATCGCCGTCATCGTCCAACCAGCGCCCGGCGGCGAGCGCTGGATCGGCACCGACGGCCTCGTCGAGTGACGGAATGCCGCCGGTCGCGCGTACCGGGATGTCGCGGTCGTCGACACGGAGATAGAGCAGCGCTGTGGCTATCTGGGGCGCGGCGGCACCGATGCTCGCCGCGTGGCGCGGCGAAGCCAGTAGTTGGCGGTAGATGAAGCGGGACCGTTCGATGGCGAAGAACATCCCGCCGACGCCACCAGTTTTCATTACCTCGATGTCGAGGCCCTCCGGAAGGACGCTGACATCACCGCCACCGATCAGCCGCTCGTCCCGCGCCTGCGTGAGCATTGCCTCGCCTATGGCGAGCAGCGTGATCATGACTCCGACGCCCAGCGCATACCCGCCAAGCAGGAACAGTGCGCGCCACGGGCGGTGCACCAGATTGCGAACGGCAAGCCTGGTGATCACGCCGAGGGCCGCCAGGGAGGTGGCATATCCCTCCGCGGCACAATGAAACGCAGCCCGGCATCGTCCTCGCTACCGATACGGGTGGCCAGCTCCGCTTCGGTCCCATCCTCCGAGGCGCGTCGAGCCGGGTCAGCGAGAAGCTCCGCGGCCTCTGCTGGAGTGAGGGTGGCCATGTAGACGTCCGCCCAGTGCCCGTAGTCGAAGCGCAGGTATGCCGCGCGCTGAGCAATCCCGCGCAGCAGCGGGTGTGCCGTACGCAGTGGGATCCGCAGGTCCGGGCGCATGGCGGGCACGCTCAGCTCCACCCCGCGCACGGCATCGATGGTGAGTGGTCCATGTGGCGGGTCCTGCGGAAAGCTGCGCTCGATCTCAACGAACTCGTCCTCGGAGATGCGAAGCGGTGCCCATTCGAGACGCGTGCCGTGCGCCGTGCCCTCGCCGTGCGCTAGCAGCTCACGCACCTCGTCACACTCCCGTCCCTCGAACAGATACGCCATCAACGTCGAGAGGGGCCACCGGCGCTCGGTCGGCTCGGCACCCGGCTTCAGCTCATGCACCTTTACCTGCATCTCACGGTCCTCCATGGAGTACCTCGTCTCCCACGATCACGCCGTCCCGCATATGAAGCACGCGCTGCACCGAGCGCGCCAGCTCCTCGTCATGCGTAACCACCACCACCGTCGTGCCGTCACGGTGCAGCCGCTCGAACAGTCGAATGATCTCGCCGCCAGTTCGGGCATCCAGTTCCCCGGTGGGTTCGTCCGCCAGCACCAGGCGGGGCTCGTTGGCCAAAGCGCGTGCCACCGCCACGCGCTGCTGCTCACCTCCGGAAAGCTGGAACGGCCGGTGCCCCGTCCGATCGGACAGCCCGACGTACGACAGCAACTCCAGGGCCCGCCGTCTGCGGGCGCGGCCCTCCACGCCGGCTTCGGCCATGGGCAGCTCCACGTTCTCGCCTGCGGTGAGCACCGGTAGCAGATAGAAGCGCTGGAATACGAACCCCACGTTCCGGAGGCGGAACGCGGTCAGGTCCCGATCGCGCATGCGACGTACTTCTGTTCCGGCTACCCGCACCGTACCACTGGTGGGTTGGTCAATGGCGCCCAGCAGGTTGAGCAGAGTGGACTTACCGCATCCCGAGGGGCCCACCACCGCCACGAACTCTCCAGCACTCACCGTTAGCGAGACGCCACGCAGGGCGTGCACGGCATCGCCGGCGAACGGATAGTCGCGGGTGAGATCGCGCGTCTCGACGATGACCTCTCCACTCCTTGCGAAAGGCTCGAACTCCCTGCCGTCAGGAAGGCTCATGCTACTGCCTCTTCACGCAGTGTGGCGGCTATCGGAAGCGAGGCGGCACGCCAGGCCGGATACAGCGCTGCCGCCACTCCGGCCAGCAGCAGGAAGAACAGCGTCATGAGCAAGGCCCGGGGCGTGACGACGAAGAAGTCGATGGCCTCGGGAAGCCCGGGGAAACGGCCGAGAATGTCATTCAGCCAGCGTGCGGTGAGGAGACCAAGCATAGATCCGATGACCGTACCAGTGAGCATCAGCACCGCGCTCTCGACAACGATCTGACGTACGATGCTGCGGCGGGAGACGCCAATTGCGCGCATGACGGCGATCTCTCCGATGCGTTCGTTCACCGAAACCGTGACCAGTGTGGTAACGAGCAGAAAGCCCACGGTGAGACTCACCGCGCCGAGGATGTAGGAGAGCTGACGAAAGTAGCTGAGCCGCTGATCAACGGTCTCGAGCGCTCGGGCCGTGGAGGTCGCTTCGACGCGAGGAAGATCGGCGGCGATCCGGCTAGCAAGCTCCTCGGGGTCCACCCCCTCCGCAACGCCTATCATGAGGAGCGACACGCGGTCCTCACCCCGAAATGCCATCTCACGCAGGGTGGTAAGGTGCAGAGCAGCTGCGGCCTGCCCGGCGGCGAGGTAGAGAAAGCGGGCGCGTCCGGACACGTGGAGGCGTCGTTCGCCGGAGAACGAGCGAAGCTGCGGGTCGTAGCCCGTAGCAACCGCAACAGTATCCCCGATACTCACTCCGGCGCGGCGCACAAGCTCTTCGCTCGCCACGAAACCGCCAGCCGTCGGATGCTCACCCTCCAGCAGATCGTAGTCACCCTGCACTGCCGGTTCGATACCTACTGCGAACGCGGTTGCCACCCCGCCAGGGCCGCTCAGGTGGATGGTACTACCAAGCACCGGACTGACACGTTCGATAGCCGTGTTTGCACGCAGCGCAGCCACGATCTGGTCGGCTTCCGAGATCGTCGCCTCGGTGTCGAAGGGGAGAGTTCCCCTTGGAGACAACCGCATCTGAAAACCGCGGGCCTCGAGCATGGTGCTGAAGGACTGACGCATCCCGGTCGATAGCATCACCATATCCAGCAGCAGCGCAGCTGCCACTGCCACGCCGGCAATGGCCAGAACGGTGCGCGCGCCGTGCCGGCGCAGCGAGGCCAGCGCGAGGATTATCGGCATTCAGCGGCCGAGCAGCTCGAGAGGTGGACGCGCCACCAGTCGCCGTGCGGCAACCCAACCCGCCAGTACTCCGAGTGCCAGCGAGAGGATCGACGCCATGATAATGATCTCCGGCGTGATCAGAGCGAAGCGCAACGGCGTGCGATAGAGGGCGCCATAGTACGCGTTGACCATCGCCGAAGTCGCCACACCAACGCCGGCACCGAGCAGGCTGCCGACGACTGCCACGAACGCCGCTTCCAGCACCACGGTGACGGTCACCGACCGGCGCGATATCCCCATGAGCCTGAGGGCGGCAACGTCTCGGCGTCGCTCGTCAACCTTCAGCAGCAGAATGCATAGCAGGAACACGGTGCTGGCGATGATCGTGATGATGCCGATGGCCCGGTGAAAGCGACTGATCACGCGAAAAGTCGCGGAAGTCTCCACCGCCACGTCCGCGGACTTGTGCGCTCGAAAGCCGAAGGCACGCTCGTTGATCAGCGCGACGACCTGGTCCGGGTTGGCGCCGATCCCGCTCGCCACCGCAAAGCGATCGACGCGGTCGCCGTAGCCGCCCAGCGCCTGGAGGTGATCCAGGTGAAGGAGCGCGCGATACTCACCCCGCGCGATCTCGCTGGGGTCCGCGCGGCGAGCCAGCAGCGCACCGATTACGACGGTATCGCCAGCGGCGCCGGGCTCTCCGGCGATCACCACACGATCCCCAACTCGAAGGCGGGCGTCGGCGGCAAGGCGCTCGTCTATGGCAATGGTGCGCGGGGGAGGGGCATCCTGCACCATCGCAACCAGAAGCAGTGCGGCAAGTAAGCTCATCTCTTAAGAGTAGCAGGACAGCACGTCGCGCGCCGCTGCTCAAGTACGTTGCGCAAGCACGGCTCGGAGCGGAACTTCCCACGATGCTCGAATCTGTCGATTCCGTCGCCCCGCTCCCCGTTTTGATCGATACGGACCCCGGTATCGACGATGCGGTGGCGATCGTCCTCGCCGGTGGCCTGCCACGCATGCGAATCGTGGCGCTCACCACCGTACACGGGAACATCGAGGTGGAGCGTGCCACGCGCAACGCCCGCGAGATCGCTCGGCGGGGCGCGCTCGACGTTCCGATCATCGCCGGGGCAGCGCGACCACTCACGCGGCCCGCTCGTCCGGCTCGCGAGACTCACGGCCAGGAGGGGCTGGGACACGTTCGTCCGTCGGGCACTGTGGTTTCAGAGCCAGACCGCGCCGCCGAGGAGATGGTGCGTCTGGCACGTTCCACGCCCTCGCTCACCCTTTGTTGTCTGGGGCCGCTCACCAACCTGGCGCGTGCCCTGGAGCTCGAACCGGCGCTGGGCGAATACCTGGGGCCCGTGTTCATGATGGGTGGCACGCTCGACGTACGCGGAACGCAGACGGAGCGGAGCGAGTTCAACTGGTGGTCCGATCCGGAAGCGGCATCGCTCGTGCTCTCCTCCGGGCTCGATCTACGTCTCGTGCCGCTCGACGTCACGCGGCGCATCGCCGTGCCGGGTTCGGCCATTCGAGCTCTCGCCGAGCGTGGCCGCGAAGATCCCGAGGCGCACTTCTGGGCGGAGCTTCTTCGCTTCTACGCCGACTTTCACCGTAGTCACGAGGCGTTCGATGGTTGCGTGATCAACGACGCCCTTGCCGTCGTGCTCGCCCACGATGACGGATATGCCGACTGGACGACCGAACGGATTCATGTTTCCACCAGTGATGATGAGCTGCGTGGCGCCGTGTCGCGCAATCCTGGGGGCGTACCGGTGCGAATCGCGATAGGTGTTCGGGCGCGCGATGTGCTGGCACTGGTGGAAGAGACGGTATTTCGCCGCTGGCTGGAGAAGGGAGCGATGGTCGGCGGTGCTGCCGACGCGGAGCGGTGGTTGTCGGATCACCCCGTCCAGTGGAGCATCAGGTGAGCATCATTGAAAGCGTGGCGCTGCTTGGCGCGGGAGAGTTGGGCAGCGGGTGGGCGGCTCTGTTCGCGACACATGCCAGGGAGGTTCGGATCTATGACCCGGATCCGGACGCCCGGAAGCGAGTTGATACTGCGATAGCTGTGGCACGAGCGATCGGCGTTCAGGCGGACGGCGCGGTCATCCAGTTCGTCGGCGAGCCGGACGAGGCGGTGCGTGGGGCGGAGTGGATCCAGGAGTCGGTATCCGAACAGCTCGCGCTGAAGGTGGACGTCTTGAGCGCGCTTGCACCATCCCTTGGCGCGAGAGCCATCGTGGCCTCGAGTACGTCGGCATGCACTGCCGGCGAGCTGAGTGCGAACCTGCCGTTCGCCGACCGGTTCGTGATCGCGCACCCGCTGCATCCGGTGTACGCCGTGCCCGTGGTCGAGCTCGGAGGTGGACCGCGAACCGACCGTGGCGCTCTGCACCGGGCGGCTGTCGTCTTGCGAGCGCTCGGCCGGGAGCCTGTGACGGTGAGAGGCGATCCTCGTGGACTCGTCTCGAACCGCTTGACTGTGGCGCTGCTCAGGGAGGCCGTCGAGCTCGTGGCCAGCGGCGTCGTCTCGGCGCGCGAGCTCGATCAGATCGTTTCGCGAGGTGTCGCCACCGGCTGGATGACGGCAGGCGTGTTCGGCACCGAGCAAGCAGCCGCGGCTGCCCCCAGTGGGGAAATCGCCGCGGAGCGCACGCGTACCCAGCTGGGACCGGTGCTCCCGACGCTCGCTCGCTGGTCGTCACTCAGCGGCGCGCACCTCACTGCGCTGGCCGGCGCGTTGGACGCGAGGCGTGGGGAGGCGCCGAGGCAGGAGCAAT
>CAYXRS010000085.1:0-13892 GCA_964467195.1 uncultured Gemmatimonadaceae bacterium | reverse complement strand
GGAGGGCCACGACCGTTACGAGGTTTCTCGTCATCTCAGATCTTCGGGTTGGGTTAACCTGCCGGCTTCCGATCTGGAGTTTGGAGCTACGCCCGTGAACACATTCAGCGGTTCGTTCAGCAGCTGCTGGAGGAGGAGGTCGAGGTCCTGCTCGGGCGCCGGAAGAGCGAGCGTCGCAGGGAGGAGACAGCGGCGGGCTATCGCAACGGCTATGGGAAACCGCGGCAGCTTGCACTCACGAGCGGGACGATCACCGTCCGGCGACCGCGTGTGCGCGATCTGGATGAACGCTTGTGAGCCGTGTTCTGCCGCTCTTCCGGAGACGCACCCGCGAGATCGGCGGGCTCTTGCCGGAGCTCTACCTGCACGGGCTCTCGAGCGGCGACTTCGAGCTCGCCTTGCGCGGGCTCCTGGGTGATGCCGCCCCGCTCTCGGCCAGCTCGATCCAGCGGCTCAAGACCGAGTGGCAGGCTGGTTACGACGCCTGGCGCCGGCGCGATCTCTCGGATCTCCGACTCGTCTATCTCTGGGCCGACGGAATCTACGTGAAGGCTGGGCTGGAGCGGACGAAGGCGGCACTCCTGGTGGTGATCGGAGCGCTCGCCGACGGGCGGAAGGTCGTGCTCGCCGTCGAGAGCGGACAGCGCGAGAGCAGCGAGAGCTGGGCGGCGATGCTCCGGGATCTCGCCGCTCGGGGGCTCAAGCCCGCGGCTGACGGTCGCCGATGGACACCTCGGTATCTGGAACGCCTTGGCGCAAGTGTGGCCGGAGTCGGCCGAGCAGCGGTGCTGGAATCACAAGCTGGTCAACGTGCTCGATGCGGTGCCGGCGCAAGCGGAGGCGGAGGTGAAGGCGCACCTGCAGAAGATCGCCGGCGCCGAAAGCCACGCAGCGGCGGAGCGAGAGCGGCGGCGCTTCCGGCTGGCTTACCAGCAGCGCTTCCCCAAGGCGGTCGAGCGTCTGGAGCGGGCCTGGGACCGGATGGTGGCCTACTACGCTTTCCCTCAAGAGCACTGGAAGCATCTCCGGACGACGAACGTGATCGAGTCGCCCTTCGCGGCGGTGCGGCTCCGCACTTCGGCGGCCAAGGGCTTCAAGCGAGTGGAGAACGCGACCGCGCTCATCTGGCGCTTGCTTCTCGTGGTCCAGCAGAACTTCAGAAAGCTGAACGCGCCGCACCTGTGCGCCGAGGTCCTGGCTGGCGTCCAATACCAGGACGGTGTACAGATCGACACCGCGAAAGTGAAGTCGTCACGCAAGCACTCGAAGACGGTCGCCGCCTGATGCTGCGTTTACACACCTTCGTCATGAGGGCGCGTGGGACCCGGTGCGGGCAGCCGCCTTCTGCATGTGGGGCACCTTCGCGGATAGGACGCTTCCGATGTGTCCAGAGTCCCTGTGTCTATGGCTCCGGCCGGACGAAACACCATTGCCCCCACTGAAACGAGAGCGCTGTCGGAGCCGGTCGTCACGATGCAGCAAACGGCGGCCTGTATTCAGCGGCCGGCGCAGGAAACGGTGACTCGGTCCCCAGTCTGTGGGAGAGCAGCCGCAAACCTCGTGGTGGTTCCATGGCAAAGCACGAGAGCTGGCTGCGACACGTCATGCGCTGGCTGTCCGGGGTGCTCGACCCGGATCGCCAGCGCTTCACGGTTGCGTCTCCGGCGTGAGTGACGATCAGCCGTCGATGCTGCCTCGCACCCTCGTCCCACGACCACTGCCTCCGCTTCAGTCCCTTGACACCAGCCCGGTCATATCAGCGACGTGGTGTGCCGGATCGATCACTTCCCATCCTCGTACCGGAACGAGACCTTCACTTTGGCACGATAGCGGGCAATCTTGCCGTTCTCGATCTGCATATCGAGCTGCGCGACCTCGGCGATGCGCAGATCGCGAAGCGTACTGGCGGCACGCTCCACCGCCGCCCTGGCGGCCTTTTCCCATGATTCGGTGCTGGTGCCCACGAGCTCGATCACCTTGTAGACGCTCTCGGCCATTGCAGTTCTCCTTGCTTGGTGACTCCTGATCACGTCCCGTCCGGAGGTGGCGGGGCGGAGTGATCGTAACGCTCGCCGTCGCGGGCGGCTAGTCGTCTCGCGCCCCTCTCCTTCCGGCGAGCGCTCGCTGCGACAGAGTGTGCACCCTCGGCCCCGCATGTGCATGTTCCGGCATTCGCCGTGCTGAACCCTCCTGGTCGGCCGCCTGGCGCACGTCGTGGGAGGGAACGCGCGTACGACACCAGGTGACTCAGTGGGAATAGCCTATCTCATGGCCAACTATGCGCCTCAGTGGGAAGCGGTGTCCAAGCAGGTAGCGACCCTGCGACGGACATTCGACGCGGACCTGGGGACACGTGTGGTGGCGTTCAACACGCGCGGGCGGCTGCTCAAGTTGAAAGACGAGTGCCGGGAGCTGCCGGCAGCACTTCTTCTGGCACCGGCTCCATTGGTGCGAGCGCTGGTGGGCGGCTCGGACATCAATCATGTCTTTGCCTCTGCGGGGGACCGCTTCCTCATTAGAAGCCTGGACGGGAAGCGGACGATACTCACCGTAGCGAAGACCACCACGCTGAATCGCATAGAGTCGAACATACCCTTCCTGCGAAGGCTTCGGTACGTGGTAACGGAGACCGAGCACGACCGCGATGTGCTCTGCCAGATCGGACTCCCTGCGGATGCGGTGAAACTGATCCATCCGCCAGCCATCGTGAAGGAATTCAGGCCGGCAAGCGGACCGTTCACGATTCTGTTCGCCACGAGCCCGCTGAACCGGCGGCACATGTTGTCGAGGGGGGTGTATCTGTTGGTCCAGGTGGCGAAGTCGCTACCGAGCGTCCGGTTCGTATTCGCCTGGCGGAAGCGCAACCTGGCTGCGCTGCGGGAACTGCTCTCGGATGGTGCGGCTCCGAACATCGATGTGCGCAACGGTGTACTCGACATGGACGAGCTCTACGCGTCCGCTCACGCCACCGTCCTCCCCGGGCTCCATAGCCACAGCTTGAAGCCCTGTCCGCAGAGCATGCTCGACTCGCTTGGCCACGGGAAACCGGTGCTCGTGAGCCGCCCGCTGTCGGCGGCGGATCTGATAGCGCGGGGCGGCTCCGGCGTCATCTTCGAGCCCACCGTGGATGGCCTCAGGCAGGGCATCCTGGAGCTTCAGGAGCGGTATGGCGAGTATCAGCTCCGCTGTCACTCGACAGTGAGGGAGAGGTTCTCACCGGTTGTCCATGCGGAGCGCTACCGGCGGCTCTACGACGAGGTGCTGAGGGGCATCGGGGCACGGGGCACGGGGTCAGACTCGTTGAAACTCCGCATCAAGGGGTCAGAGTAGTTGAAAACGGAGTTTTCAACTACTCTGACCCCTTGATCCCTTGATCCCTTGAGCGCCCGGAGTTTTTCAACGACTCTGACCCCCTACCTCGATAGATTCATTGCATGGCACCCCAATTCATCTTCGTAATGAAGGACCTCCGCAAGGTCGTCCCGCCCAGCCGGGAGATCCTGCGCGGCATCTGGCTCTCCTTCTATCCCGGCGCCAAGATCGGCGTTCTCGGCGCGAATGGCGCCGGCAAGTCCTCCGTCCTCCGCATCATGGCGGGGGTGGATCAGGACTTTCAGGGCGAGGCGTGGCCGGCCGCTGGTACCAAGATCGGGTTCCTCCCACAGGAGCCGCAGCTCGATGAGAGCAAGGACGTGCGCGGCAATGTGGAGATGGCTGTCGCCGACCAGCGCGCGCTGCTCGAGCGCTTCAATGCGATCGCCACGGAATTCGCCGAGCCGATGTCGGACGACGACATGAACGCGCTGCTCGCCGAGCAGGCGAAGGTGCAGGAGAGGATCGATGCCTGGGATCTGTGGAATCTCGACAACAAGATCGAGATCGCCATGGATGCGCTCCGGCTGCCGCCCGCCGACGCCAGCGTCTCCACTCTCTCCGGCGGTGAGCGACGCCGCGTGGCGCTATGTCGCGTGCTGCTCGAGCAGCCCGACATGCTCCTGCTGGACGAGCCTACGAACCATCTGGACGCCGAGTCGGTGGCCTGGCTGGAGCGGCATCTGGCGGAGTTCCCAGGTACGGTCGTCGCCGTAACTCACGATCGCTACTTCCTCGACAACGTGGCCGGCTGGATCCTCGAGCTCGACCGCGGATATGGCATCCCCTGGGAGGGGAACTACTCCTCCTGGCTGGAGCAGAAGAAGACGAGGCTCGCCCAGGAGGAGAAGCAAGTATCGGCGCGCCAGCGCACGCTGGAGCGCGAGCTGGAGTGGATCCGAATGGCGCCGCGTGCCCGTCAGGCGAAGAGCAAGGCCCGCATCCAGAAGTACGAGGAGCTGGCCAGCGAGAAGCAGCAGGAGCGCATAGCACAGAACGAGATCGTCATCCCGCCGCCGCCGCGGCTTGGCAACGACGTGGTGATCGCGAAGGATCTGCGGAAGTCCTACGGCGACAACCTGCTGTTCGATGAGCTGACGTTCGCACTTCCGCGGGGCGGTATCGTCGGAATCATCGGCCCCAACGGTGCGGGGAAGACGACGTTGTTCCGGATGATCGTGGGCGTCGAGCAGCCAGACGCGGGAACGCTGAAGATCGGCGAGACGGTGCAGCTGTCGTACGTCGACCAGTCGCGAACGCTGGAGGGCGCGCGGACGGTGTACGACGAGGCGAGCGGAGGCCGCGACACCATAGACGTGGGTAAGCGCGAGATGAATGCCCGAGCGTATCTCGCCAGCTTCGGCTTTCGCGGCGCCGATCAGCAGAAGCTCGTCGCAAACCTGTCGGGTGGGGAGCGCAACAGACTTCATCTCGCCAAGCTCCTCAAGAGCGGTGGCAACGTGCTGCTGCTCGACGAGCCGACCAACGATCTCGACGTCGACACGCTGCGTGCGCTGGAGGAGGCGCTTCTCGATTTCGCCGGCTGCGCGGTGGTGATCACGCACGACCGGTGGTTCCTGGATCGCATCGCCACGCATATCCTCGCCTTCGAGGGGAACAGCGAGGTGGTGTGGCACGAAGGCAACTACCAGTCGTACATTGAGGACCTCAAGCGCCGGAAAGGTCCGGATGCGGACCAACCTCACCGCGTGGCCTACCGGAAGCTCGTCAGGACCTGATCCGGTCATGCTCGATGACGACGGCCGTACGGGCACGCCCGTCAGCTGGTACATGCTCGCTCAACGCCGAGCGGCGTCGTAGGTTAGCGAACGTTCGGCGCGTCCTGGCGCGCCTTGTTTGAACCGTCCGGGGCTGTGAGCATGTGATGCCGATCGTCAGCAACCACTCCGTAGCCTGCTCCGAAGCGGAGCGCGTGCTGTCATGAGCGAGGCCGCGCGTCAGCTGTTCGCGGGAGCGGGGGAGATGCGCGCCCGCTGTCGCGACCTGGATTGGTCCGGGACGCCGCTCGGGCCGGTTGACCGCTGGTCGCAGAGTCTTAGAACCGCGACGGCGATCGTGCTCGGCTCCGGTTTCCCGTCGATCCTGGTGTGGGGTCCCGATCGCGTTCAGCTCTACAACGATCAGTACGCTCATCTGATCGGCGTCAGGCATCCCGGCTCGCTCGGCCGGGCGACCCACGAGATCTGGCCAGAGATCCGCGACTCGCAGGAGCGCATATTCCAGCGGGTATATGGCGGTGAGACGGTACAGGTGGTCGACGCACCGTACCGATTGCGGCGTGGGACCGAGTCGGACGAGGCTTATTTCACCGCCACCTTCGTTCCGGTGCCGGACGACGACGGCGCCGTGGGCGGCTCGCTGAGCACGCTTGTCGAGACCACTCAGATCGTGCTGATGCGCGAGTACGAGTTCGAGCGTGCCCGGCTCGAGCGCGCAATGCGCGAAAGCGACGCGCGCCTCTCGGGCATCATCGGCTCGGCGATGGACGCGATTATTACCGCCGATGACGAGCAGAGAGTCGTACTCTTCAACGCCGCGGCCGAGCGGCTCTTCGGCGTCTCCGCGGGAGAAGCGATCGGCTCGCCGCTGGACCGTTTCATCCCGGAACGCTTTCGCGGCCGGCATCGCGCCGATGTGGAGGCGTTTGGTACTACCGGGGTGACCACGCGCTCGATGGGCCATCCCGGCAGCGTGCTGGCGCTCCGTGCCGACGGTTCGGAGTTCCCGATCGAGGCGTCCATCTCGCAGGCGGTCACGGAGGGCGGTCGCTTTTACACCGTCATCCTGCGTGACATCTCCGCCCGGCGACAGGCGGAGGAAGAGCGCGAGCGATTGCTCGAGGCGGAACGCGCGGCCCGGGCCGAGGTGGAGCAGCTCAATGTTGAACTTCATCGCGCCGTCACTGATCTCCAGGCGGTGCTGAACGTGGTGCCGATCGGTATCGGCATCGCCGGGGATCCCGAGTGCAACGACATCAAGGTGAATCCGGCATTCGCGCGGCAGCTCGGCATCGATGCTTCCATCAACGCATCGAAGTCGGGCCCCACCGGTGCGGCACTTCCATTCCGCGTTTACGAGGACGGGCGCGAGGTGATGAACGACGATCTGCCCATGCAGCGCGCGGCGCGTGAACGGCGTGAACTGTCGCACGTCGAGCTGGATGTAGTCCATGAGGACGGACGCACGGTGCGTCTTCTGGAGTATGCCGTACCGCTTTTCGACGACGCCGGCGCCGTGCGCGGCGCGGTGGGCGCGTTCGTGGACATTACCGAACACGCGCGTCTCGTTGCCGCCGAACGGGCGGCGCGCGCCGAAGCAGAACGCGCGAACCGCGCGAAGGCGGAGTTTCTGGCGGTGATGAGTCACGAGCTGCGCACTCCACTCAACGCGATTGGCGGCTACGCCGAGCTGCTGGCGATGGGAGTGCGTGGTCCCGTGAACGAAACACAGCTCGAGGATCTGGAACGGATCCAGCGCAGCCAACGACATCTGCTCGGTCTCATCAACGAAGTACTCAACTACGCCAAGATCGAGACGGGCGGTGTTCGCTATCATGTGGTTGATGTGGGGCTGGCCGGCGCAGTGGGCGAGGTAGAGTCGCTCATCCTCCCCCAGGTGCGCGAGAAAGCTCTCGTGTTCGACACCGCTGGCTGCGATCCGGCCCTCATGGCCCGCGCCGATCCGGAGAAGCTCCGCCAGATCCTGGTGAACCTGCTGTCCAATGCGGTCAAGTTCACGGGACATGGCGGCCGCATCGCCGTCAGGCTAGCCGCGCTGGAGCACCCCGAGCGTGGCGCGATGGCCGAGGTAGCAGTGTCCGACACCGGCATTGGCATCGCCGCCGACAAGCTTGGCGTGATCTTCGAGCCGTTTGTTCAGGTGGGACGTTCGCACAGCAATCCCGGAGAGGGAGCCGGGCTCGGGTTGGCAATCAGCCGCGACCTGGCGCGTGGCATGGGTGGCGACCTCACGGTGGAGAGCGAGCTCGGAGTGGGGAGCATCTTCCGGCTGGCGCTGCGCCGCGTCTGAGCGCGGCGGACGAACGGTTTCGTACGTGGCGGCTGCAATGCCACCCAACTATTCTCCGCGCGAAAACCGCATTCCCACCTGCGCCATCAACGCTCCACGGCCATGAGACAGACGTCCGGTTGCATCCCTTGGCGCTCTCGGCTTCTGTTGATCACGTTGATCGCCACCGCACCAGCTGCAGGGTGTGCGAGCCCGTCCGTAAGCGAAGTATCGGTGCCGCAAGCCGGGTTCCGAGAGAGCGTTCTGACGGTGGATACTCTCGAGCGCACCTTTGCCGTGTACGTGCCGCCTGGCGTGAACGCGACGCCAGGTGCCGTGCTGCTCCTCCATGGCGGTTCAGGGGGTAGCGGCGAGCGCATACGGCGGTTCATTGGCGACGAACTGGAGCAACTTGCCGACTCCAACGGCTTTCTGGTGGTCTATCCCGACGGCATCGGCGGCAGCTGGAACGACTGCAGAATTGGCGCGTCGTATCCTGCCAAACTCAACAGGGTGGACGATACTGGCTTCATGGGCGCCCTGATTGATCACCTTGTGCAGGCCTTCGGCGTGGATCGGCAGCGCGTGTTCGCCATGGGGTACTCGAACGGCGGGCACCTGGCTTATCGAATGGCTCTGGAGATGCCCGGTGCAATCGCCGGGATTGCCGCATTCGCCGCCAACCTTCCCGCCGCCGATGCGCATGAGTACACCGAGGCCGGACTGGCCCTATCGGTGCTCGTGATCAACGGCACCTCGGATCAGATCAATCCGTTTGATGGAGGTGAGGTAGTACTGCCCGATGGGACCCGCCTCGGTACAGTGCGGTCCACCGAGGAGACGGTCGGCTATTTCGTCAGCCTGGCGGGGTATGGCGATCCTCCGCTCCGTGATACAATCGCCGCTGCCGATGGCGGCCAGAGTGGTACCGCGGTGGAGCGTATGGAATGGTCAACTCCGGCGAGAGCGAAGGTGGCGCTCTACACCGTTCATGGAGGCGGGCACAATGTACCTTCGCCGCGGGCCGTGTATCCCGAGTTTCTCGGGAATGTGGAGAGGAGGGTGAGCGCCGTGTCGGAAGCGGTGCACTTCTTCGGGCTGCGCGACTGAGCGTGAGCAAAGTGCTGTCGACGCGAGTCCTGCGCCAAGGCGACACCAGGAGACCTGACTGATCATGTTCTGCTACCTCTGCGAGTACCTGGTCGTGCCCGATCGCGTCGACGCGTTCCGCGAGGCGTACGGGCAGGACGGGCCGTGGGCGCAGCTCTTCCGGCGCGACCCCGCCTACGTACGCACCGAGCTGCACCGTGACACGGCGAACCCGAGGCGATTCATCACCGTCGATCACTGGACCTCGCAGGCGGCGTGCATGTCGTTCCGGGATCGGCATCGTGATGAGTACGACGGCCTGGACGCGGCATTCGCCGAGTACAAGGAGGCGGAGCGCTACATCGGCGACTTCGAGCCGGCCTAGCCTTCAAGGTTCAGAGGCTCAAAGGTTCAAGGGGTCAGAGTCCTTGAAAAGCCTTCTTCCGCTTGTGAGGCAGCCTACCAGGCGGCGGGCCCTCGCCATGCCAGGAACGATCCATCCGTTCGAGCGTGCCATGTGAACCGCACTAGCCGCTCGAGTCATGCCTTCTGAACAGCACAAACCGCGGAGAACGCTGAGAGCGCAGAGGAGAGCGAAGTTGGCAGGCGGCAGACGAATCGGGATTCTTTCGCGCTTTGTGGGTGCGGCCGTTTCCTTGGCAACCACCTCCATCTCTGTCTGCAGTAGGTGCCGTTCACGTGACGCATGCCTAGTGGCCGCGGATTCCAACGTCGGAGCGACAATTTCAAGGACTCTGACCCCCTGACTTTCAAGGACTCTGACCCCTTGAACCTGACCTCTTGAACTCCTTGCACTGACCCCCTTTTGAGATTGGGGCGGGGCGTGATACACTGTAGCGCATCCGAACGTCCGGCCGACCCAGTCACTTCTATATGTCAACTGTGCGCGCTTTCAGCGCTCTCCTCGTCCTGCTTGCCATGCCACTCTCGGCTGCCGCACAGACCACGATAGAGCGTTCGACTCAGATGTCCGGCGGCTGGGTGGCGGATCCGGGCGTGCTGGAGGTGCAGATCCGCCCCGTCTTCGCGCGTCGCGAAGGTGACGTCCACGTTACGCCCGCGGCGGCTTTCGGTTATGGACTCCTGGCGCGTCTCATGGTCAGCGCCGACATCGCCGTGCAGTCTCTCACTCTCGGACGTGAAGAGACGGAGCTGGAGCTCCTTGGCAGGTACCTGATCCTGGATGAGGTGGACGATCCGCTCGAGATGTCCTTCGCCGCCGGATACAACACAGCTGCCGGGAGCATAGACGCCGAGATGTCTTTCGCGCGATGGCTTGGTCCGGCGCGAGCGCTCGCCGTCGTCCGCGCGTTCACAGACGCTTTCGATTCCGGCGAGGGACGCCTTGCCGCCGGTGGCGGAGTCGTCATCCACCCACTATCGGGACGCTTCCCGGTAGCGCTGGCCGGCGATCTGGTCTGGCCATCTCGCCGTTCGGGTGGTGGACGCAGCGCCTGGAGCGTGGCGGCGCAGGGGGCAATCCCTCGCACGCAGCATTCGGTGTCGGTGTTCGTCACCAACGGCTCCAGCGGCACCCTTCAGGGGAGCACCTGGGGCGCGAGAAGCAACCGGCTGGGGTTCGAGTTCACCTTCAGGGTGCCGGTTGGACGAACTCTCGAAGCGCAGACCCTCCGCGGAATCCCCTCGTCTGCCGTTCGCGCCACCGAGGGGGTGCCGGGTGTGTTCGTGGACATCCGCAACTTTCTCTTCTCGCAGCGCACCATGCACGTGGCCGAAGGCACGACGGTAGAGTGGATCAACCACGACCAGGTCGAACACACCGTGCGTTCCGATGGCGGCACATGGGGCTCGGGGCACATAAGGGCGGGCGGCGGCTGGCGCGCCACCTTCGAGCGGCCGGGCCGCTACACCTACCGCTGCGACTCACACCCCCACATGCGGGGCGTGGTGATCGTGGACTGACCAGCCTGCGGCTCGCGCCCCGACTCCTGACCGGGGGCGGGCCAACAGGTTGTGGGCGGATCAGGCCCCCTGACGCCAGCCTGACCTCGCGCATCCGCGGGGCTAGCCAGGCCAGGCCGCGGCAAAGAAGCGGTAACGAAGCGGATCATTTTCCCCCGCGGCCTGAAACACTTCGGGTCCCTCGTGCGTATCGAAGGTGGCTGCACCCCGACCATCATTGATCTGCCGGGTTCACCCGCCTTCGTGAGCATGTGAAATGGCACGCAACTTCGTGGTTCTCCTCGCACTCCTCGCCGCCGGCGCCAGCGCGCCAGTTCCTGCGCAAACGCCTGGCGGCCCCAGGCCCGGCCAACCGCCAGCGCCAGCCGGCGAGGTGCGCGGGACCGTTGTGGAATCGGAGGGCGGTACACCCATCGCCGGTGCAACGGTGGCGGTGCGGAGCCGTCGCGACGCGTCGCTGGTGACCGGCGCCAACGTGCGCGACGATGGCTCGTTCCGCATTTCGGGGCTGCCGCCCGGCACCTACTACCTGCGGGTCGCCGCGATCGGCTTCTCGGCGCAAAGCAGCGATGACTTCAACATCGCTCCGGGAGCGCTCACCGCCGACGTGGGCAACGTGCGGCTGGAGCGCGCCGCCATCGTACTCGAGAATGTGGAGGTAACGGCGGAGCGGCCCACGGTTGTGATCGAGCCGGACCGCAACAGCTACCGTGCGCAGGATGTCGCACCCGCGGCGAGCTCGGCCAGCGACGTGCTGGCGGCGACGCCGTCAGTGGAAGTGGATGCGGATGGTAAGGTGAGCCTGCGCGGTAATGAGAACGTGGCGATCCAGATCAACGGCCGTCCCGCTCCCATTCGAGGAGCACAGCTTGGTGCCTACCTCCGCCAGCTGCCGGCCAACGTGCTCGAGCGCGTCGAGGTGGTGCCGACGCCGTCGGCGCGCCACGATCCAGAGGGGATGGCAGGAATCATCAATCTCGTCCTGAAGCAGAACACGGATCTGGGCGTGAGCGGCGGGTTCACGCTCAGCGCGTCGCCGTCCAATCGCTACAACGTCGGCGGCAACGTCGGCTACCAGGCCGGTCCGCTCACGCTCTTCGGCACCTACGGCTTCAACGCCGACGAGCGCAACGTGTTCGGCGTCAACGAACGCGAGCGGCTCGACGCCGTCGGCAATGCACTCGCAACCACCGAGCAGGACGTGGATGGCGAGACCACGTTCGCGGGGCACAACGCGAACGTCACGGTCGACTACCGTCTGAACGAGCGCGACGTGCTATCCAATGCCCTGGCGATGAACGTCCGCCGCTCCACGGATGGATCGCTCAGCAAGTACACCGAGCTGGACGCCAGCCAGACGCCAGTGGACCGCTACGACCGCATCCGCGACAGCGACGTGGACGGCTTCATGGTGGACTACACGTTCGCCTTCAAGCGGACCATCGAGGCGCGCCGTCACGAACTCGGTGCCGAGCTGCGCTTCAACCGCAACAAGGATGACGACCAGACCAATCTGTGGCGGCAGCAGCCTCCGGAGCTCGGTTCGTCATCGCCGTTCGAGATCGAGCGCAACGTGACCGACGCGCTCACTCGGCAGCTTACGGCGCAGTTCGACTACACGCGCCCGCTTGGCGAGCGCGCGAAGCTCGAGACGGGCTATCGCGGCAACGGCCGCTGGCTGGAGCGTGACTTCACGGTGATGAAGGATGTGACGGGCAACGGCGAGTTCGTGCGCGGCGACCTGAGCAACGCGTTCGAGCTGGACGAGCAAGTGCATGCCGTGTACGGCGTGCTCAGCCAGGGTGTCGGCCGCTTCGAGCTCCAGGGTGGGCTGCGCGCCGAGCACGCCAACCGTGAGTTCACGCTTGCGCAGCCGGCCGAGCGTTATCCGTATCGCTACGGCAGCCTGTTCCCGAGCGCGGTAGCCAGTTACAGCCTGGATGACGCGAGTCAGCTCAAGCTGAGCTACTCGCGCCGCATCCGACGCCCGGGCACACAGGAGCTGAATCCGTTCCCCGTCTTCTTCGACGCACAGAACGTCTTCATCGGCAATCCCGAACTGAATCCCGAGTACACCGACGCCATCGAGCTCGGCTACAATCGCTCCACGCGTTTGGCGACGTTGCAGGTGACGCCGTTCTACCGCCGCACGAGCAACGTAATCCGCTTCATCATCAACACCGACGACGAGGTGGATGGACGCGAGGTGACATCGGTGACGTTCCAGAACCTGGCCACGGGCAACTCGTGGGGGACCGACGTCAACGGCTCGCTGCGTCTGGGGCCGCGCCTCAACGGCTTCGCCGGCTTCAACATCTTCAAGATGGTGACGGAAGGCGGTTCCGAATCGACGCTGTCTTCGGACGCGGTGACCTGGTCGGCACGGGTGAACGCGACCACGCAGATCAATCCCGGGTTGACGGTGCAGGGCTTCTACTTCTACCGCGCGCCGCAGAAGGTGGAGCGCGGGAGCTTCTCCAAGCAGCAGATGGCCAGCTTCACGGTGCGGCAGCGGCTCAACCAGCGCTCCACGCTGGCGCTGCGCGTGACCGATCCGTTCAACACGATGGGCTTCAGCGTTAGGGCGAGCGAGGGGAACATCGTGCAGTTCACGGAGCGCAAGTTCGACGTGCGGGCGGTGCACCTGACCTATCAGTTCAGCTACGGGCAGGCACCTCGAGTTCGCCAGCCGCGTCCGGAACAGCAGGAAGCGCCGGTGGGGTTCCCGGGCGGCGGGTGAAGTAAAGGACTTGGTCTGAAATCGGGGAGCTTCTGGCGATCTTTCACCGCGGAAGATCGCCAGCGACCTCGCCAGTCTCGCCCCGGGCCTCTGGACCAGGGGGAAGAACAGCGCGGATAGCCAACGGACTCCGCTGATGCTATATTGAATACAAGCGATAACACGCGCGCGGCGCGTGGACATGTTCCAACCAGATGGGGCCTGCCGATTTGTGGCTGGCCCCATTTTTCATCCCCGCCGCACGATCACGTCGCGAGCAGATCGCTGGTTCGTATGCATGAGCTACGACCAGCTAGTCAACAACTCAGTTCAGGAGCAACACATGCGCACGACCGGTACAGTAAAGTGGTTCAACGACAGCAAGGGATTCGGCTTCATCACTCCCGCCGATGGCCAGAAGGACTGTTTCGTCCATCACTCGGCCATTCAGGGCAACGGCTTCAAGTCGCTGGCCGAGGGTGAGATGGTGGAGTTTGATGTGGTCCAGGGGCAGAAGGGTCCGGCGGCCGAGAACGTAACGCGGGCGCAGGCCTGATCGTGGTCCAGAGACCGCGCCCGCTTCCGGCGGGCGCGATCGCCCACGTCAGACACCTCGAGCGGATGAGTGGCGACTCCGCGGCAGCAGCATCGGTGTCGCCCCAGGCCCAACGCGGAGGAGTGCATTGAAAGAGGAAGCCATCCAGATCGATGGTGTCGTAACCGACGTGCTGCCCAGCGC
>CAYXRS010000084.1:0-14184 GCA_964467195.1 uncultured Gemmatimonadaceae bacterium | reverse complement strand
TGCCGCGGGTGCTTCCCGCGTCTGCTCAACCTCGCGCGGCTCGATCTCCCGGCGTGGCGCTGCCGCCGGCGTTCCGGTCTGAGGGGCAACCCGATCAGGTTCCACGCGTCGCGGCTGGTTGGCCGGCGCGCTCCGCCGCAGATCGGTATCCTCGTCACGCCGGCGCCGCTCTATCTCGTTGCTCGGAGCGGATACGGGAGGCGGTGCAGCCTGCGGCAGCCGCTGCTCGATGCGTGGAAAGCGCGTCGGCTGACGGACGAACACCGCGCGGTCGGGATATCCATAGTACGGTCCGTACCCGTATCGGTGCGGCGATGCGCGGTAAACGGACGCGAATCGGCGACACGGATAGAGATAGGGATCGTGACCACGGGGTGCGTCGAGGCACATGTAGCGAGGATATGGAGCACGGCGGCCCACGTGATACTCGGCGAAGTCGAGCGAGTAGCGCGTGCGACGGTCCCAGACGATCATCTCCGCCAGGTCGTGCATTGCCTCGAACGGATCGTAGCGCGCGTGGCGCACGTGCATGTATTCCCAGTTCCGGCCGCGCGCGATACGCGAGTAATCGAACGGCTCGTCCGATGCGATCGCGAAGACGTAGCCGAGCCCGGTCCGATCATTCACATGGAATGCACCTGACCGGGAGCGCACTACCACCGTCTGTCCGGCGCGCACGCGGCGCTGCTGGTTCGCGTGCTGGGGGTAGAGCACCGACAGCCGACCGTCGGTGTCGATGCGCGCTACCGTCACGTACGCGCTGCGGTCCGCACGAAAGTACACCGGCGCGCGATCTCCCTGACGGAACACCGAACCGCCTCCCATCCAGACGCTGACCATCGGAGGTCGTCCCAGGCCGCGCGCGTCGGGGAATGGACGCTGCGCTCCGGCGCCGCCTGCGGAAACGCAGGCCGCGGAGGTGAACGCGAGAAGGCCGAGCGTCATTGCTAGCCTGTTCATGAGTACGCACCTGTGAGATGTCACCGCCATCGAAAGGCAGGTGCCATGCCCCATGCCACGCCGCAGGCAACCGCTCGCGCGACAAGGGCTTGCGGTAGAACTGCAAATTTCGTCGCTTGCCCTTTGTCACCGTGCGGGGACGATATAGTGCGCCGCCTGTGGACAAATTGCCTCTGCCGTGCGCGCCGTCTAGCTTTCTCACACTCATGGACGCGAGAAGTACCGCGCGCGCCGACCTGCTCGATCCCGCCGCGCTGGCGGCGCTCGGCAGACTGGAGGTAGTGGCGCGCTGGATCGTCGAAGGTTTTCTGACCGGTCTTCACCGTTCGCCTCGCAAGGGGTTCTCGGTTGAGTTCGCGGAGCATCGCGCCTATCAGGTGGGCGACGAGCCACGGCACATCGATTGGCGAATCGCCGCCCGGGTGGACCGTCTGGTGGTGAAGCAGTACGAGGAGGAGACGAACCTCCGCGCCACTCTCGTGCTCGACGTCAGCCGGTCGATGGCTTGGTCGGGTGCTCCGGAGCGAATCACCAAGCTGGCCTACGCAGAGCGACTCGCCGCCGCCCTCTCGTTGCTGCTGCTTCGCCAGCGCGACGCCGTCGGTCTCATACGATTCGACGACCGCGTGCGCAGCAGCATTCCGCCCCGTGTCCGCACCGGCCACTGGCGCCGAATCGTCGGCGCCCTGGACGATCCAGGCGGCGGTCACGAGTCGCGCGCGCCAGCGGCGCTGGAGCAGGCGGGGCGCCTCATCCGGCGACGTGGACTGGTCGTGCTCATCTCCGACCTGTTGATGGATCAGGAGGATGTGCTCCGTACCGCGCGCGCCTTGCGCGCCGCCGGCCACCACGTGGCCGTGCTCCACATCATGGATCCGGCGGAACGCGAGCTGCCCGGTGCAGCAGATGCAATTTTCGTGGATCCCGAATCGGAGATGGCTGTGCCGGCGACGGTGGCCGACGTCCGCGCGGCGTACCGTGAGACGGTAACCGCGACGCTCGCCGAGTGGCGGAGCGAGCTCGCCGCGGCGGGGGCGGTGTACGAGATCGTGTCCACCGACAGCCCATTCGGCGTGCCGCTGAGGCACGCCTTCCAGGCCAGACAGCATTTGCCGTGATCGAATTCCTGTCGCCGCTGTACCTCCTCGCCGGCGCCGCGGCGGCCGTGCCGCTGCTCATTCATCTGCTGCGCCGCCGCATTGGTACGCGTATCGACTTTCCAGCGGTACGGTATCTTGCGCGCGCCGAGCGGGAGCACAGTCGCAATCTGCGACTGCGCAACCTGCTGCTGATGCTTCTCCGCATTGCGGTCATCGCGCTTATCGTCATGGCTGCGGCGCGGCCATTCGCGCGCGTCGGCGGCGGCGGGCATGCTCCCACCGCGCTCGCCATCGCGCTCGACAACTCGCTCAGTAGCTCTGCAGTGGTGGAGGGGCGCATGGTGCTCGATGAGCTGCGTGAGCGGGGAAGAGATCTGCTGGGGAGAGCGAGCAGCACGGACCGCGTCTGGCTGGTCACCGCCGATGGAACGGTGCATGGCGGCGGACGCGACGCCGTGCTCGCCGCCCTCGATCGCGTGGAGCCTCTGGCCGGCGGAGGAGACATCTCGCTGGCCGTGCTGCGAGCAGCAGGGCTGGTGCGCGGCGCGCCTCTTCAGGAACGAGAGGTGGTGGTGCTGACCGACGCCCGGGCCACGGCGTGGCCGGAGCGTGTGAACCTCCGGGGAGTGCGCGTCGTTGCCTTCCGTCCCGCGGGTGATCCGCCGCGCAACCGCGCCGTAATCGAGGCAGCCGCTGTGCCGTCTCGCTGGACGCCGCGTGGCGCCGTGCACGCGCGCGTGTTGTCCCAGGATTCCGTGGCGTACCGCATCACGCTGGAGGGGCGGACCGTTGCGCGCGGCACGTCGACAGCCGGCGATGAGATCGTTGTGCACGCCTCACCCGCCGAACGCGGGTGGTCGGCGGGGAGCGTCGAGCTCGAGCCCGATGAGCTGCGTGGCGACGACGTGCGTCACTTCGCGGTCTGGATCGGTCCGCCGCCAGGTGTCGCCGTGCACCCTGCGCTCGGCTCGTTCGCCCGCACCGCCGCCGAAACGCTCGTCGAGAGCGAGCGAGCAGCGCCGGGTCGTGATGTGCATTTCGTTCCTGCCGACGAGCTCTCCGCACTCCCCGCGCTCATCGTCGCACCAGCTGACCCGGTGCGGATCGGTGCGGCCAACCGGGCCCTCGAACGACTTGACGTGCCCTGGCGACTTGGAGCGAGTCGCGGTGGCGGCGTCGCATCGGGTGGACGGCTGGATGGCGTAGCCGTTACCAGACGGCACCCACTCACGCTGCGACGCGGCGCCGTCGCCGACACCGTCGCCACCGCCGGAGGCGAGCCCTGGGTGGTTGCCGGTCCGGGATACGTGCTCATCGCCTCGCCGCTGGTGCCCGATGCCACCGACCTTCCCGTGCGCGCCGCTTTCGTGCCCTGGCTTGCCGAGATGATCTCGCAGCGCCTGTCAGGCGGTGCGGGCGTGGTGATTCAGGCCGCGCCCGGGGAGCCGGTAATCCTCCCGAGCGATGTCACGGCCATCGAGACCCTCACCGGCGACCGCCTGCCAGTGCCGGCTGCCAGCGCCACCGCCCCCGCGAGAGCCGGAGTCTACTTCCTGTTACGAGGGGAGGCGCGCGTCGGTGCGCTGGTGGTGGACCCCGCGCCAGCTGAGTCAGCGCTGGACCGTCTCCCGCTCTCGGAGCTGGCGGAACGGCTCGACGCGCGCGAGGCGCACGTGACCGCTGAAGAAGCGCAGCTACGTGAGCGCGTGTTCGCGGCCAGTCCGCGGCGCTCTCTGGTGGCAATGCTGCTGGTGGGTGCGTTGATCGCGCTCGTTGCCGAATCGCTCGTCGCCGCCGGCACGCGGCCGCGACGAGGCGCGGCCTGATGGCGCTGCCAGGCGTGCTCGATGCAGTTGCGGCGCAGCCAGCATTCTCGCTGCTGCTCCGGTCGCTACCCAATCCATCACAGCGCCTCGTCGTTTCGGGACTCCCCGGTTCCGGCGATGCGGCGGTAATGGCGGCACTCGTCCGGGCGCTCGGCCGCCACCGTCTGATGGTCGTCGTCGCCGCCACGCTCCCGGATGCGGAACGATGGCTGGCCGACATCGAGTCGCTCCTCGATCCGACCGACGCGGCGCTCTATCCGCCGCGCGAAGGATTTGGCGAAGTGGAGCCGCATCTCGAGATCGCCGGTGAGCGCGTGGAAGCGCTGGAGCGAGTAGCCCGTGGAAGCGTGCAGGTGCTCGTCACGACCGCACGGGCAGTGCTCGAGCGCACGTACCTTCCCGACGCGGTTCGCGCCGCGCGCCTCGAGCTGCGTCTTGGGGAGTCGCGAAGGCTCGAGGACCTCGTTGCACATCTGGAGGAGGTGGGGTTCGAGCGCGTCCCTGAAGTGGAGGATGTGGCGCAGTTCAGCGTGCGGGGCGGGATCGTAGACGTCTATGGCTTTGGAATGGCCGATCCGGTTCGACTCGAGCTCTGGGGGGATGAGATCGACTCCATGCGCCACTTCGACCTCGTCACTCAGCGATCGACGCGAGGAATCGACCGTGTGGTGATCCTGCCCGTGGATGGTCACGCCGGGAGCAGGTCGGATGACGCCGCACCGGGAGCGCTCACCGATCTCTTCCCCGACGACACGCTGGTGGTGCTGGCCGGCGAGGGTGGCCTGGAGCCGGAGATGCGCCGGACCTGGGACGAAGCGGCGCACCATGTGGACCTGGCGCGCCGCCGCGGTGAGGATGCACCTCCGCGCGAAGAGCTGTACCGCGATCCCGACTCCACCCTTCGCACCGTAGCCGCGTTCCCGCGTCTGGTGCTCGAGGAGCGTGGTGAGGCGGACGTCGTGTTCGGGCTTCGTCCTCCCGAGCCGGTGGAGCGTGACATGCGCCGCCTTCGCCGGATCGTCGTCGACGGTACACCCACGGTCATTCTGTGCGACAACATCGGTCAGTGTGAGCGCCTCGAGGAGCTTCTCGGCGAGGAGGAGCGACGCCCCACACCCGCATCGCTCACCGTGGGCGTGCTGCATGGCGGCTTCATCATCCCGCCGCGGGGCATGGATCCCGGCCTCCGACTTCTCACCGACCACGAGATCTTCCGGCGCGACCGGCGAATTCGCCGCAGCCGCCGCTACGCATCGGGAGCGCAGTTCGACATAGTCGCAACTCTCCGGCCGGGCGATCATGTGGTACACCTCGAGCACGGCATCGGAATCTACCGCGGCATCGAGCGCGTCTTCGTTCGCGAGAGCACCATCGAGGCGGCGGTGATCGAGTACGAGGGTGGAGACCGACTCAATGTTCCCCTCTACCGCATCGATCAGATCGAGCGCTATCGTGCGGCCGGCGACGTGGGAGATGACGCGCCGCCGCCACGCCTCCACAAGTTGGGCGGTAAGCGGTGGGTGCAGCAGCGGGAGCGCACGCGTGCCGCGCTCCAGGAGATGACGGTCGAGCTGCTCGATCTGTATGCTCGACGACAGATGGCCCGGCGCGAGCCAAGTCTTCCCGACACCGACTGGCAGCGACAGCTGGAGTCGTCATTCCTGTTCGAGGACACGCCGGACCAGCGTCGCGCTACCATAGAGGTGAAGCGCGCCATGGAGGAACCGCGTCCCATGGATCGCATCCTCGTCGGCGACGTCGGCTATGGCAAGACGGAGGTGGCCATCCGCGCAGCGTTCAAGGCGGTGCAGTCGGGACGCCAGGTCGCCGTGCTCGTACCCACCACCATTCTTGCCGAGCAGCATGCTCGCACCTTTGGCGAGCGACTTGCCGACTTCCCCATGCGCATCGTCACGCTCAGTCGCTTCCGGACACCCAAAGAGCAGGCCGCCGCCCTCGCCGAGATGGCCGAGGGGAAGATCGACATCGTGATAGGCACGCACCGACTGCTGAGCTCCGACGTTCGCTTCTCCCGACTCGGGTTGATCGTCGTGGACGAGGAGCACCGCTTTGGGGTGAAGCACAAGGAGCGACTCAAGCAGCTGAAGCTCGAGACGGATGTGCTCACGCTGACCGCCACACCCATCCCGCGCACACTGCATCTTTCTCTGGCCGGTTTGCGCGACATGACGCTCATGCAGACGCCGCCGCGGGACCGGTCTCCCGTGCTCACCTTCATCGAGCCGTGGGATGAGGGCTTGATCGAGGAAGGGATCGCGCGCGAGCTGGATCGTGGCGGGCAGGTGTTCTTCGTCCACAACCGAATCGAGACGATCGAGTCGATTGCCGAGCGGGTGCGCCGCTTCGCGCCGCGTGCCGTGGTGGGGATGGCGCACGGACAGATGCGCGAGCGCGACCTGGAGTCGGTGATGAGCCGGTTCGTGGCCGGGGAGGTGCAGGTGCTCGTGTCCACGATGATCGTCGAGAGCGGTCTCGATGTGCCCAACGCCAACACCATCTTCGTTAGTCGTGCAGACCGCTTCGGGCTCGCGCAGCTCTATCAGCTGCGTGGCCGCGTGGGTCGCTCGCATCGCCGCGCCTACTGCTATCTCCTCGTGCCCGACGAGGTGGACGCCGACGCCGACCGGCGGCTCCGCGTGCTCGAGCACCACACCGAGCTCGGTGCCGGATACCGTGTCGCGCTCAAGGATCTGGAACTGCGCGGCGCGGGAAATCTCCTCGGACCCGAGCAGTCCGGCTTCGTCCAGGCGGTGGGCTTCGATCTCTACTTGCGCATGCTGGACGACACGGTGCGGCGTCTCATGAAGGGTGACGGCGCCCCCAGGCTCATCCCGGCCGATGTCTCGCTCGACACGCCCAACTACCTGCCTGACGACTACGTCCCCATCCAGGACGCCAAACTGGAGATCTACCGCCGGCTCACTCGTGTTGCCGAGCCATCGGAGATTGGCGCGCTGCGCGATGAGCTGCGCGACCGTTTCGGGCCGCTCCCGGCTGCGGCGGAGGCCTTCCTGACCGCGGCCACGCTCAGGATCATCGGCGGCCATCTGGGGATAGAAGGCATACTGGTGCGCGGCGAAGAAGCCCGTGTTACCTTTCGAGAGGATGCGGTCCCCCGCCTGAAGGGGCTGACCGCCGCGTTTCAGGATGTGCAGTTCCAGGCCGAGGTGCGCCGCGCGCACCCGCTCGCGCTCAAGCTCACTCGCTTGGGCGGGGCGACGATGCTCGATGGACTGGTGCGCGCCCTGCGCGGTTTACTCTGAGCGACGGGTGTCAGGTTCCGGGTATAGTGGTGCCAGGGAGCGCCCCAGCACTCCCTCGGCCGAACCGGCGCTTGACACCTTTGACCTTTCCGTACCACAGGGACCCATGACCAACATGCAACGATCGCTGCTCGCGCTGTGCGCCACCTTCGCCTTCACCGCCTGCGACGGGTTTCGCGAGGCGCTTACGGCTCACGTCGACGTCGCCGCGCGCGCCGGAGACCAGGAACTCACGGTGGAGCGGCTCTCCTCACTGCTTGCCTCGACCGATGCGCCGATCACAGCCGAGTTCGGTCGTACGGTTGCCGATGTGTGGGTGAACTATCATCTGCTGGCGCACGCAGCAGCGCGAGGCGACTCGCTCACCGCCGCCGATGACATCGATCAGGCGATGTGGCCGGTCATCGCTCAGGCGAAAGCATCGCGCTGGCACCAGCAGGTGCTGGACAACATGCCGGGCCTCGATACGGTCGTGAATGAGACCCGCTATTCCCGCGGCGATCTCCTCGCGGCGCAGCACGTACTGCTGTACGTCCCCGAGGATCAGCCGCAGGTCCGCGACTCCCTCAGGGCGCGCGCCGCGCAGATCCGCGGGCAGATCACATCGGCCAACTTCCGTGAGATGGCTCGCCAGCACAGCGACGACAACGCCTCCGCCGAGCGCGGAGGTGAGCTCGGCGTCTTCCCGCGAGGGGTGATGGTGCCGCCATTCGAGCAGGCCGTCACCGCGCTTCAGCCCGGCGAGATCTCGCCTGTGGTGGAGACGCAGTTCGGCTTTCATATTATCCGCCGCCAGCCGCTGGATGAGGTCCGTGAGCAGTTCACCACATCGGTGCGGCTGCTCGAGATGCAGCGCGCCGAGAGCACGTGGCTGGCCGCGCTCGAGCAGGGCTACCGTGTGCAGTACAAGACGAACGCGGTGGCCGTGATCCGGCGCGCAGTGGAGGACCCCGAGGCCAATGCGCGCAGCCGCGCTGTGATCGCCACCTCGCGTTCCGGTGATCTCACGGCGGGAAGGCTGGCCCAGTGGGTTGCCGCTCTGCCGCAGCGTGATCAGATCCGAATGGGCGTTTCATCGGCCGACGACTCCACCGTGCTGGAGTTCGGACGTCGCGTGATGACGCAGGAGATGGTGCTGCACCAGGCCGACAGTGCCAGGATCGCGCTCGACTCGGCCGAGATTCGTGAAGTGCGCGAGATATACGAGGGAGGGCTGACGCAGAGTTGGGCGGTGCTCGGCGTGGCGCCGCAAACGCTTGCGGACAGCGCAGGCACGACAGCCGAGCGTCACCGGTTTGCCGCTCAGCGCGTGGAGCAGTACGTGGACGCGCTTCTCGCTGGCCAGGCACGCTTCCTGGATGTGCCCGGGCCGATACAGAACGCGGTTCGAACGAAGTATCCGTGGCGCGTGACTTCGGCGGGTGTCACACGTGCGGTGGAGATGGCGGAGAAGCGGCGCGCCGAAGCGGATTCGATTGCGCGTGCCAGCCGGCCGGCAACGCAGGTGCCGATTGCGCCGCAGACCCCGCCAGGTCAGCAGCAGGACGACGATTGACCGGACCTCGCCTCGAACTGATGGGTAGGATGCTCGCATGAGATACCTGGTACTCGCAACCGCGCTGGCCCTCATCACCTCGGGCGCGCTCGCCCAGGGAAACGCCTCCGATGGCATTCCGCTGGATCGGGTCGTCGCCGTGGTTGGGCAGCGGCCGATACTCTACAGTGAAGTTCTCGAGCGCACGAGCGAGGCTCTGGAGGGACGTCCCGCGCCAACAGATGAGGCCGGCCTGGAGCAGCTCTTTCGCCAGACCGCCGAAATCATCATAGATGAGGAGCTGCTCGTTCAGCGCGCACGACGCGACAGCGTGGAGATCACCGACGCTGACGTCACTGCGGCGGTCGACCAGCAGATCGGTGGTGTGCGGCAACAGTTCCAGTCCGAGGACGAGTATCGCGCCGAGCTCCAGCGCGCCGGCTTCGCGAGCGTGGAGCAGTACCGCAGCTGGCTCACCGAGCGGCATCGCCGCACGATGCTAGTCCAGGGTCTCATACAGAAGTATCGGCAGGAAGGGCGGCTGGTGCCGGCGCCCGTCTCCGAGCGCGACGTCACCGAGTACTTCGAGCAGCACCGCGATCGCGTTCCGATGCTTCCTCCAACGGTGACGTTCCGTCAGGTAGTGGTTGCTCCGGCGGCTGGTGAGGAAGCGCGTGCCGAAGCACGTGCCAAGGCCGACTCGCTCGTTGCCGAGCTTCGCCGCGGCGGAGACTTCGAGCAGGTGGCGCGGCGCGAATCCATGGATCCCCAAACGCGCCAGCTCGGTGGGGATCTCGGCTGGAACCGGCGCGGCAACATGGTGCCGGAGTTCGACCGCGTGATGTTCGCTCTTCCGCCCGGTCAGATCAGCCCCGTCGTGGAAACGGTGTTCGGCTTCCACATCATCAAGGTGGATCGCGTGCAGCCATCGGAGGTCAAGGCGCGGCACATTCTGATCCGGGCGCGGATAGATTCCGCGGATGTGGAGCGTGCGCGCCTGCGCGCGGACAGCGTCGCGCAACTCTGGCGGGCGGGGACGCCGCACGAGCAGCTCATCCAGCGCTTTCATGACCGCGAGGAGCAGCAGCTCATCGCCGATCCGTATCCACGCCAGGAACTCCCCCCAGCCTACCAGGCCGCGCTCGAGGGGAAGAGCGCCGGCGAAATCACCGATCCGTTCCCGATCGAGGATGCGGCACGGGGCGTCCCGAAGTTCGTGGTCGTGCGCTTGACCACCGCGCAGGGCGAGCGGCGCGCTTCCGTCGACGATTTCCGGCAGCAGATTCGCCAGCAGTTGGCGGAGGAGCGGGCAATCCGCCGAATGATCGACAACCTGCGCAACGAGATCCACGTCAGCATCCGGATCTGAACCGTCGGGTGCCAAGTGCGCGTGGACCTGGCGCTCAAGCGGCTCCTCCTGGTCAGGAGCCGGACCGAAGCAAAAGAGGCGTGCGAGGTCGGTGCGGTGTGGATCAACGGGGCACGGGCGAAGGCATCATCCGAGGTGCGCGTAGGCGACATGATCAGGGTCGACTACGCGCATCGCACGTTGGAGGTGGAGTTGATAGGTGAGATCGGCCGGAACGTAAGTCGGGCACAGGCCAGGACGCTCTATCGCGTGGTGCGCGACGAGCGCGTGGGCGGTGACGAGCGCGTGGGTGGTGACGCGTGAGGAGGCCACGCATCGCCATCACACTCGGCGATCCGCGCGGGATCGGCGTCGAGGTGGTGCGGAAGGCTCTCCGCGATCCGGCGGCGGCCGCGGCGTACGAACCAGTCGTTGTGGGGCCCGCTGGGTTGGAGCTGGAGCCCCATGAGGTGATCGGAAGCTGGACCAGCTCCGGCTCGCCAGCCGATGCCGGCCGCCTGAGCGGTCTGGCAATCGAGAAGGCGGTGGATCTGGCCATGCGCGGCGAGGTTGCCGGGATCGCGACCGCGCCCATCGACAAGCAGGCGCTGCTCGCCGGAGGGTTCGACTTCCCAGGTCACACCGAGATGCTCGCCGCGCTCACCGGCGTTCCCACCGTCATGATGCTGTCCTCCGAGCGGCTCCGCGTGGTGCTCGCCACCACGCACATACCGCTGCGCGAGGTCGCAGACCGCCTGGATGCCGACACAATCCTCCACACCGTTAACATCGTGCGCTCGGGTCTGGCGCGGTGGTATGGGTTCTCCGACCCGCGTATCGCGCTCTGTGCGCTCAATCCGCACGCCAGCGACGGCGGCCGCTTCGGGACGGAGGAGGAGGAGATTCTCGCCCCCGCGGCGCGCCAAGCAGGCATTCTCGGCCCCATTTCCGCCGACACCGTCTTCGTGCGGGCCATGCGCGGGGAGTTCGACGTTGTGATCGCACCGTATCATGATGTGGGGATGACGGCCATCAAGGTGGCCGCCTTCGGGCGCGCCGTGAACGTGACGCTGGGGCTCCCCTTTCCCCGCACCTCACCGGATCACGGGACAGCGCTGGACATCGCTGGCCGCGGTGTGGCCGATCCCTCGAGCATGCTGCACGCGTTGCTGGAGTGCGCGCGAATGGCGCGGCGCGAAAACCTGGTGAGCCACCAGACCACCTGAGCGCATGATTCGGTCGGGCGAGCGGCGCCGAACCCACTCACATGCACCTGCACTACGGCGATCACGACCATAGTCACGCTCACGGGCCCGGCCACCATCACGGACCGTCGCTGCGTGAGCTGGGACCCGAGCAGTCGCGCGATCAGGCGCGCCGGCTGCGTCTGGCGATCACCATCACCGCCGTCATCATGGTGGCCCAGGTGGTGGGCGGAATCGTCGCCAACTCCCTCGCGCTTCTGGCCGACGCCGGCCACATGGCCACCGACGTGGCGGCGCTCGGACTGTCGCTGTTCGTCGTCTGGTTCAGCCGCAAGCCGGTAACTGCGACCAAGACTTACGGCTATCTGAGGTGGGAAATTCTGGCGGCGTTTGTGAACGGCGCCACACTCCTCCTCCTCGCACTATGGATCGTTTGGGAGGCGGCGCATCGACTGGTCACGCCGCAGCCCGTGGCGGGCGGTCTCATGCTCGCGGTAGCACTGGTCGGACTGGGTGCCAACGTGGCGTCGGCGCTCATCCTTCGTCCGGTCACCGGCAGTCTGAACGTGCGCGGCGCGTATCTGCACGTGCTGGGCGACCTGCTCGGATCCGTTGGCACCGTCACCGCGGCCGTCGTCATCCGCTTAACCGGCTGGGTACAGGCGGACCCAATCGCCTCGGTGTTGGTGATGGCGTTGGTGATCCGGGCGGCCTGGCGGCTCGTCCGCGAGTCCGTGGACATCCTTCTGGAGTCCACGCCGGCCCACATCTCCCTGGGCGCAGTCCGCGAGAGACTCGAGGGCATTGCCGGGGTCGAGTCCGTGCACGATCTGCACGTCTGGACGGTGACGTCGGGCATCTACGCCATGAGCGCGCACGCTGTGACGGCCGGGCCCGACCAGTCACAGCGGGTGCTGGGCGAGTCCGTGGCTGCAATGCGGGACTTCGGCATCGAGCATGTGACGGTCCAGGTCGAGTGCGGCGAATGCCCGGGCGGAGTCCACATTCACGACTGAGCTGGGTGCCTGTCACGCCCTGAGCCGCAACCGTCACAATACGCGGCTTGGAGAAGGCTCATGAAGGTGACGGTGCGCGCTCGTCGTCCGTCTCATTCATAGCCCGTCGCGCCGCGCGCGCCCACACACCCGACTTCCTGACGACATGTTTACAGAGCCCGGCGTGGATCAGTACAAGATCGAGAAGTCGCGCCTGGCGCTATCGCTGCGGTTGCTGAGCGGCGAAGTGATCGAGGGCCACGTCTTCCTTCAACCGCCAGGTTACGGTGGTACGCCGGAGTCGGCACTCGATCTCCTCAACCAGCCCGATCGGTTCTTCCCCATCGCATGCGAGGGCCGCGAAATCCTGCTCGTCGCCAAGGAGCGACTGGTGGAAGCGTGGGGAGAGGCCATTGGTGAGGAAGACGCGCTGCGCTCCGCCAGTTCGCTCCGGATGAGCGTGGAGTTTCGTCTCGCGTCGAACGTCACGGTTAGTGGCACCATGCTGCTGGAGGTGCCCGAGGATCAGCACCGCATGCTGGACTTCCTGAACCACAACCGGCAGCGGTTCGTACGAGTGGGTACCGCTTCGGGTCCTCGTCTCGTCAACGCACGCCTCATCGAGAGCGTGAGGCCCATCGACTGAACATGGCTCACCTCGATCCATTCCTCTCGGCGCTTGTCACGCACGGCGCCGAGGCGTTGCTGCTGGCCGCGGACCAGCCGGTCCGGCTGTCCACCGGCGGCGCGCATCAGCCGATCAGCCGCCAGCCAATCTCTGGGGCGCAGGTCGCGTCGCTCGTCCGCGAGATCGCCCCTCCGGAAGCATCGAGACTCGTCGCGGCTGGCGGCACCGCCGTGTTCGAGTACCGCTGTGAGGACGGAACATTCGAGGTGCGATTCTCTCCTGAGGGTGGCGCTCCGGCCGCGCGAATCGCGGCCACGTCCGGCAAAACCGCTGCTGCGACAGCGCCCGCGGCGTCGGCTACGGCACGTGGGGAGAGTGGTGCGGCGGACGGTTACGGCCCGGCGGCGTCGGCGCGAGCCGTTAACGGCAACTGGTCTGCCGCTTCCGCTGTCGGCTCTGTGGGGAAGCAGGATGTCGCGCGGGCGGAGATCGAGGCGCTTCTGCGCCGGCTGGTGGAGCAGGGTGGCTCCGACCTTCACCTTCGCGTCGGGGAGCCGCCCCTGGTGCGCGCCGATGGTGAGATGCGGCGCCTGGATGGCGAGCCACTCGACGATGCGCGTCTATCGGCAATGCTGCTCTCGATCATGCCGACCCAGAACCGTGAGGAGTACCAGGCGACGAACGACACCGACTTCGCGCACGAGATCACCGGGGTTGCGCGCTTCCGCTGCAACGCCCTGCGTGAGCGGCGCGGTGCCGGTGGTGTATTCAGAATAGTGCCTACCCAGATCGCCGACGTGAAGGCACTCGGCATCTCGACCGAGGTGCAGCGGCTGTGCGGACTCACCAAGGGACTGGTGCTCGTCACCGGCCCCACCGGCTCCGGCAAGTCCACCACCCTGTGCGCACTCATCGACCTGATAAACCGGACGCGCACAGATCACGTTGTCACGATCGAAGATCCGATCGAGTTCGTGCACGAGAACAAGCGCTGCATCATCACTCAGCGACAGGTCGGCTCACACACCGGGAGCTTCAGGAACGCGCTGCGCGCCGCACTGCGTGAGGACCCCGACATCATTCTGGTGGGAGAGCTGCGCGATCTCGAGACTGTTTCCATCGCCATCGAGACGGCCGAAACCGGCCACCTCGTGTTCGGCACCCTGCACACGACGACCGCGGCAAGCACCATCGACCGCCTGGTGGACCAGTTTCCGTCTGACCGTCAGGAACAGATCCGGGTCATGCTCTCCGAGTCGCTGAAGGGCGTGATTTCTCAGACGCTGTGCAAGAAGATCGGCGGC
>CAYXRS010000083.1:0-14617 GCA_964467195.1 uncultured Gemmatimonadaceae bacterium | reverse complement strand
CGCGCCGCACCAACGCGCCGCACCAACGCGCCGCACCAACGCGCCGCACCAACGCCCCGCACCCGGAATGACGAGGCGCAGGTGACCGGACGCCCGCCGGCAACGCGCACTCCCGCCTGCCGACGACCCCGAGTCTTACCTTCCCAGGAGCAGTGCCACCGCTACATCCCCTACCGCCTGAAGCGTGCGATGCGAGATGCGCTCGATCGTGTCCTGATGCGTGTGGTGCTCGGGGTACTCCTGCGGGTCCTGAATCACGTTGACCACACGCATCCCCGCCTCGAGTAGAGGCAGGTGATCGTCGATGATGTACACACCCAATTTTGGCACGAAGTAGTCGGAGCGATTCAGCTCCTCGGCGGTGCGCCAAACACGGCGCACGACTTCTGGAGCATGCTGTACGGAGTAGCCCTCCTGGAGAAAGCGCGCACCTTCGGCCCCAACCATGTCGTACAGCACACCAAAGATTGGGCGATAGCCCTCTTCAGGGGGGTTCTGCGCGAAGTAGCGCGCGCCAATGAGCACATCCGCCAGATCGTTTTCGAACTCCCCGTAGTCCTCCCCGTCCACGAACAACAGATCCACGCCCATCGGCGGCGGGCGCGCCGCCAGCACATCGGCTACGCCCAGCAACACGGCCACGCCCGACGCGCCATCGTTTGCACCGGGTATCGGCTCGCCCCGTCGCGCCGGGTCCGGATCCTTCTCCGCGATCGGCCTCGTATCCCAGTGCGCCAGGTAGAGAATTCGCTGAGTTGCGGCCGGGTTGAACCGGGCCAGCACGTTGCGCATCGGTAGCGAGTCGCCGTCGAGCGTAACGTGCGTCCAAACCTGCTCGATGACCGTGTCGGCCACCTCGCCCAGGTGGGCGACCAGCCACTCGCCCATGCGCTGGTGTCCCTCGCTGCCCGGAACGCGCGGGCCGAACTCGAGCTGCATTCGCACATAGTCGAACGCCTGCCGCCCATTGAAATCGGTTCGAGGACGGTCGCGCGGGCAGGCGGTAGCGAGTGTGACGAGCACGAGGACGCCAACCAGGCGCCTCAACGAAGCTCACCGGCGAAGAAGGAGAGGTGCATCACGATGGACACCACGGTCTGCGAGAAGCGGCGATCGTTGATGTTGTCGTAGTTGAGGATGCGTGCCAGTGTCATGGTGAATGAAAGCGTTTCCGTGATGTCCGAATCGGCGTTGGCGTTGATTGCCCGCCGGCCGTTGTCGGTCACTCGCCGCTCCGCACCGGCGACCTCGAAGATGGTACGATTCTGCGACTGCTGAAAGCCAAACCGTGTCCGGATAGTCTGACCGCGGAGTTCCCATGCCTGCGGCACCGGGATGCTCTTCCCCACTTCCGCCGAGAGATCGTCCTGCTCACCGAGGATCACGCCGCCGCTTCGTACCTCGCGGCGGGCAGTGCGGTTCCACCCCATGGAGGTCGAGAAGCCACCAAGCACGTTCCAAAGGATGTTTCCGCTCACCGGGTACTGCCGGACGGTCTGCTCATAATGCACCCCCACGAAACCGGATTCGCTACCGTCGCCCAGAGTCGGCTGGAATGTGCTGCCGCGCGTAACGCGCGCGCCGAGCTGCCCGCCAACGCTCGAGAACAGGGCATCGCGCGAAGCCGGTCGGAGACTCCAGCGCAAGCTGATGTCGGGGAACGTCACCTGCTCGGCATCGAGCCGCGTCTGCCCGTTCACGATGCGCGCCCAGGAGGTAGTGGTCGCACGGGTATAGCGGTCGGTGAGCGTGATGCCCAACGGCAGCGCTACGGAGTGACTGATGGTCAGACTTCTGGTCGAGCCCGCCGCGGTTGCCGGCACCCCCTCCACCGACCGGAAGCTCGAGATGCCACCGCGCCCCAACTGATAGCTGAGCGGCGCGTTGAATGAAACGCCGTCGAAGGTGGAGCGGAGGTCGCGCCGCCATGCGACGTCCACGGGCCGAAGCGCACGCGCCAGCGAGCGCAGGAACTCATCGTCCCCGCCGATCAGCTCCAGCGCGCGGCCGATGTCGACCGTCGCGCCGGCGCCGAACCCCTGGGAGTTCAGGAATCGTCTTGGCAGGTGCAGTCCGCCAACCGAATCGGCCACGACACGCATGAAGTTCGGGTCGCGCAGCGATGAGAAGCTGGTGGTGTAATCGAAGCGCGGGCGCAACCAGCTGGTGAAGGCGGGGGTGGCAAAAAGCGCCGTCGTGATCCTTCGTTCCCGCTCCAGTCCGGCATCCATGCCGAACAGCCTTCTCCGCTCCGACCTCGCAACAATCCCGAGATCGGTGGTGTCGCCGTAGTCGCGCATGTCCCGCGTGGAAGCGACGTCGATACGACCGCCCAGACTGTTCACCGGCCGCATCTCCAGCGTGGCCGTATTACGCCAGACGCTTGTCAGCCCGTTCACGATGAACCCCGTGTCCTCCGCGGTTGCGACCGGCAGTGAAAAGGCCGCGCGCCGGTCGCTGGTTCGGGCGTAGCCCGTGGTGATGCGGAACTGCGTCGGGTTGAACCGAATGCTGGAACTGCGCAGCGATCGGATCCCCTCCGTTTCCCGGAGAAATCGCGGTAGACCATCGATCAAGCGCCCGAGCCATCGTGGCAGCTCGGCCTGGCGACCTTGCGGCACGAGATTGTAATCGAGCGTTCCCGCGAACGCGCTGCTCTGGCCAGTCTGATACTCGGTGCGTGACGAGGCGCTGCTGTATGTCGTGCTCAGCGCCAGATTGTTGAACACTGCGCCCAGCAGTGGACCCTCGAGTGGCGTGGCGCGACGCGCTGAAAGGGTGTAGGTGGTGGCGTTCGACCGCGGCGTTCGCAGCCCTGCCAGACCGATGCCGCTCAGGTCCGAGCGAGACAGGAAGAGCGGATCGGAGGCAGTTCGTGCATGACTGACGGAGAAGGGGAGCAGCAGCCCCAGTCCGTGAGGCAGAAATCTGTCGAGGCGAACCGCCGACGCAACGCTGATCTGATCGTCGTTGACGAAGCTCGGCATCTCGCCGAGCTGTCTGAAGTGACCGTCACGGCGGCTGGCGCTCAGTTGCAGCGTGCCAATGTCGGCGGCGATGAGCGAAACCCCAACGTGACCGGCATACCCGGCATCCTCGACCATGCCCGCGAGCCTGATGTCGTTCACCCACAGCTCGAGGGTATCGCTGGGCATGATGATGCCGCCCTGGAAACCGAGGGTGTCCAGCCGCACCATTCCCACCGCCAGCTCCTGCACGGATGCCAGATTGGGTGGATTGATACCCGGGTTGGCCGAGAAGACGATGTAGCCGTCCGAGCAGGCGGCGTACGGCTCGCCCCCGCCGACCGCGGCCACCACGGAGGCGGCAACGAGAGCGGAGTCGGCACCAGTGCAGGCGATCCGCGGTCCGTTCTGGAGATACGCGTTCTGGAGCGACGCGCGCAGGGAGAGGAAGCGCGCGAACTCGACGCGAACCTCGGGCAGCCATGCATCGCGGGTATTTCCGGCGCCGGCCGACGTGCGATACAAATAGAAGTTCTCGTCGTCGCGGCCGATCTTCACGAAGAACTGAAGGTCGCCCTGTTCGCCCCACCCCTTGTTGCGGCCACGCGCCCACACGCGCAGCTCCCGATAACCCATGAAATTCTTCTCGCCCTGCGGGAAGCGGTAATAGGCTTCCGCCCGGTGGTGCAGCGCCAGATTGCCGGCCATCAGCCGGAGCGACCGCTCGTTCACCTGCACCAATCCCGGTGCGAACGTGCTCTGCTTGCTGTCGGCCTCATCGACGACTCCGGGCGGCGACTCGTAGAAAATGCCCCCCGCCGGATTGCGATCCTGGGTGCCGATGACCGACGCGATCACGAAACCGCTTCCATCTTCCGCACTGCCACCCACGCCGGCAGCCGGCCGGTCGGTACGCTTCACCCACGGTGAGCCGACGAGCCGCATCCGCGCGATCGGCACCGTCGTAAACAGCGTGTCCGGCATGTTCGCCGCCGAGACGAGGGTGAGCCGCATTGACTTCGCGCGTCGCAGCAGCGGATCGTTCAATTCCTCCGTAGGTGCGGTGAAAGGGATGCGGAAGCGAACCCAGCAGACCGGAGTCGCCACTCCGCGCACGGTCGTCGTGTCATGCAGCGACCGGTAGCAGCGGCCGATTCGATCGTATCCCGTGCGGTCTGCCATATCGATCACGAAGCGCCGGAGCCGCTCGGCATTTCGGGCATCGCTGGCCAGGTTCAGGAAGCCGTCCAGATCGAGGTCCTCCTCATCCAGACGTCGGTTGCCCCGCGTGCAGTTGGCGGCCGCGTCGCCTAACGGATACACCGAGCGTTCAGCACGATTGCAGATCGGCACGTTGGTGAGCGTGTCGGTCACGCCTGTGTTCATGTCGATCCGTATCAGCGTGTCCACCAGGTCGCCGGGCAGTCCCACGTCGTTACGGGTGGCGTCGAAGGACCTGGTGACGCGGTCGCGCTCGCTGTCGAGCTGGTCGTAGCCGGCGAGCCGCCGCCCGGTGTATGCGGTGTCCACCACCACGCGCACCGAGCCGTCGGGCTGCTGCTCGGCGCGGCTAGCCAGAATCATCGTGACGGGAGTAAACGCCACGGAGTTCTCGGAGACATCCCCGAAGTCGGCGACCAGAGTGGGGTTTCGGGTGCGTCCGACCATCGTGGTGTCGATGAGCGCCCAGAACTCGAAGTGCTCGATGCGCGTCAGGTCCACACCGCTTCCCTGGCTCAACGGCTGACTGATCGAGCGCCAGCGGCGGCCGCCGCTGCGCGGCAGCTCCCACAGAGTGCGCCCTGGCCGGAGCTGGCCCGCCACGTTGCTCGGATACAGCGTCTGCCAGAGCACCGTTTCCGGGCTGCGGAACGCCTGACCACCCGTGAAAACGAACAGCGTGTCGATCTGCTCCGTGTAGAGTTGAGTGAAGCGCACGTTGCGCGTGACCGGATCCACTACCGTACCGATGTTTTGCCAGGCGAGGGTGGCCGCGCTGTCGATAGGGAAATCGTACGCCGCCGTGCCCACGGTGGGTCCAGCGCCACCTATCGCCGGCTGACTGCCAGTGCGCCACGAGCTCTCGAGAAGGGAGACGGCTATCCCTCCCTCGGTCTCGAAGGTCTCGAGATAAGCGTTACCGCCGCCGTACGGATGAGGACGGCTGGTGGCGAACTCGCCCTGGAGGTTGATGGTGCTCGGAACGCTGCTCTCGACGTATGGGAGCCGACCCAGGGCACGCGTCAGGGCGTCGCTCTCGAATGCGAAGTTGGCATTGATGCCGGCGACCGTGGAGGAGAGCGGCTCGAAGCCCAGCGGCGGGCGGTTGAAGGTGCTCTTCTGCGTCTGCGACAGCGCGGTTATGCCGATCTGCCCATGCTCCAGCGGAAAGATGGTCGCCAGACCCAGGATCGCAGTAGGAGCGGTAACGAAGAAGGGATTCTCCTCATATTGAACCGCTACCTGTCGCTGCCGGTTGAAGAGGGTGTCGGGGCGGCTGAAGGTAACACGACCGAGGTCGTAATCGATGGAGTAGTCGACGCCGCGACGAAGCTCCAGGCCATCGAGCATCAGCCGCTCGGATCCCGGCCGCAGCTGCACCGATCCCAGCATTAATTCCTCAGCGCTGCCGCTCCCCTCCGAGGCGTAACGCGCCAGAAGCCGGTACCGTGTCGGCGGACGGCGCTGTGACACGAGATCGTCATCGGCGATTCGATAGAGCGAATCGTTGACCGGATCCGGAGGTTGTACCAGGCCATCGCTTCCGAAGGGGTGCAGCGAGGGAAATACGACGAACTGATCGCGCAGCAGACGCGCCGTGGTGCCACCGGCATTCAGCGCGACATTGGGATCGCCGAGCCGCGGCCACAGGCGGTTCTCCACGTCGAAACTGGACCGACTGCTGGCCTGGGCGAGGCCGAACAGCTCGAGATAGCTGTCGGCGCGGCCGCTCACGGGCTTTTCCTGGTCGCCCGCGCTGCCCACCACGACGCGAAGCATCACTGTCTCGCGCCGCAGCGTCTCACCTCCCAACCGGTAGACCGATCGGATCTCGCGATTGAAAGCCACATCCGTGGGAAGCACATCGGGATCCCACAACAGATTCAGGGTGTCGCTCACCCAGGTGCGGCGCACCGTTGGAAAAGTGCCGCCAATGTCGGAGCGCACCATCTCCTGACCATCGGGACCGAGCACGGTGTACGAGACGGCGAGCCGCTCGTTGCGGCCGATTGGCGTCACCAGCGTGATCCAGAGGTTGGACGGGTCGATGTAGTAGTCGACACCCTGCTGGAGAACCTCGAATGGACCGATCTCGTTCGTATTGCGGGCGTAACGAACGTGCGCGATTGGACCGTTGACGTCGCGCACGGTGATGCCGGCGGCGCTGGGCGGCCGGAAACGGTAGACGAGCACGCGCTGTGGGCGCTCGTCGAGCGGCAGCTCGAGTCGCGAGGTGAGAGCGGGATCCAGAATGTCGACGTTGGGATAGACTGAAGCGAAGGCGACCGCCGGGTCGACCACCCAGAAGAATCGCCGGCGCTCCATCTGGTAGTCCTCGATCTCACGCTGCACCGATTGCTCCGCCCGCTCTCCCACGGTGAAGACGCGGTCACGGACGACGTTCCCCTTCTGCTCCGCGTAGATCGTGCGGAACTGCATTGGGCCGACCTGGCCTACCGCCTGGACGCCGTAGTTTCCGCTCGGGATCCCGGAAGTGATGAACCGCGACGGGGGTGGGCTGAAGGATACGTTGCCGAGCTCCACCAGCTGCAGTATTTCGTGGTTGCGCCCCTCGTAGCGAACACCCACGTTGTTCGAGGTTTCGAACTCTCGCTGGGAGTCGTAGTCCACATTCACGGAGACGCGATCGGCGACGGAACCGCCGCTGCGTACGCCGAACTCGAAATCGAAGCGGGGCTGAATGTGTCCCTGGCAGTTCGCCAGCGGATTCAGGAAATCGGCCTCCAGACAGCGCTCGTTCCGATTGCGCTCCATCTTCGCCTCCAGACGGGCGCGGAATTCCAGGCCGAGGTCAGTGTACTGGGAGAGCAGATCAGGAGCGCCGTTGGTGACTGTTGGCGCTGCCGGAGGAATCAGCCGTGGGCCGCGCAACGTATCGGCTGGAACGGTCTGTGCGGCGGCCATGACCCCGCGCCAGGGATTCAGGTGAGCGGCGCGCACGACATCGCGCCAGAGCGCGCCCCTGCGAGTTGTCGATGTCCGCCGAGCCTCTGCCATCGTGGCCTCCATCACGAGGTCAGCGGACAGACGCACCGGAGCCATCCGGCCAAACGGCAGCAGCGGCGCAGGCGGGCTGGGGAGGGCAAGCGAATCCCGTTGGAGCGAGATCCGCAAAGCTGGGTAGCGCGGCTCGTCGCTCGCTGCATCCCGCGGCGCCTGCTGGGCGAGGGCCATGCCGGGAAGAAGAACGGCGAGCAAAAAAAGTCCAGTTAGGCGCACCAAAGACCTGGACGGGGGTATGATCGGGACTGGGTGGCGATCCCGGCTGGGTGACCGGCTGGCTGGCGACGATCTCATGCTGGGATCGTCATTTCCCGTGACGCTCGGCGCCCGGTTCGGTTAGTTTTCCCCGGTTCTCCACGGAATATACCAAGGGGGCATGGGGCTACAACCCTAAGCAGATCGCAGCGTTCGGCGCATGGCGCCCGGTTCACCTGCTCAGTGAAAATCCTCAGTCGGTACATACTCAAGGAGCACGCGGGACCCCTGGTCTTCGCCCTGACGACTCTCACGTCGCTCCTCCTGCTCAACCAGGTCGCCAAGCAGTTCGGCCGACTGGTGGGCAAGGGGCTGTCCTGGTCGATCATTGGGGAGTTCTTCCTGCTCTCCGTGCCGTTCATCGTGGCGATGTCACTGCCCATGGCGGTGCTGGTCGCCGTGCTCTACGCGTTCAGCCGTCTTGGAACGGAGAACGAGATCACAGCCCTCCGGGCGACCGGTGTGAGCATCCTCCGGCTCGTGCGTCCCGTGCTGGCCGCAGCGCTGTTCGTTGCCGGATTCATGCTGTACTTCAATGACCAGGTGCTGCCGAAAAGCAACGTGCGCCTGGCCACGCTGCAAAGCGACATCGCCCGCACCAAACCAACCTTCGCACTGCGGGAACAGGTCATAAATGAGGTTTCGCCCGGGCGGCTGTACCTCCGCGCCGCACGCGTGGACGACGCCACCAGCGCCCTGCGTGGCGTCACCATCTACGACCTGTCGGATCCCATGCGGAGGCGTACGATCCACGCCGACAGTGGCCTGATGGCACTGGCGCCAAATCGACAGGATCTCCAGCTCACGTTGTACGATGGCTACTCGCAGGAAATACCGGTGGAGGCACCCTCGCAGCTCCAGAGGGTCTACTTCGGCGTAGACCTGGTGCGCGTTCGCGGCGTGACCTCGGATTTCGACAGGACTCAGGAAACGGTCTCGCGCAGCGAGCGTGAGATGTCCATCTGCCAGATGCAGGAGAACGCCGAACGTCGACATCGCGACCTCGTTCAGGCTCGCCGGACGCTGGCCAACCATCTTGGTGGCGGCGCGTGGCGCCTCGCGACCGGGCAGAGCCGCCGGTTCTCGTCGGCGGAACCGGTGCCGGAGCGTACGACCCTACCGTCGCTTTATTGCCGCTACGTGACGCCGGCGTTCGCCTGGCGCGGCCCGGCGAAACCGTCGCCCGCTCCAGAGGAAGAGCCGGGTTTCAGGACGCCTGCCGACGAACCCCGCCCACGGCAGCTGAGAGAGAGTGGACTGCGAGGGAACGAGCCGGCGAGCAGGCTGGGCGGAGTCGAGAGCGCGCCGGCAGAGAGCAGGCTGCTCGGCGGGGAGAACGAATCGAGAGAGGGGAGGCTGGGAGACGGCGGGTCGGGAGGGCACGCGCTACGCGCGGAGCTGGCGCGGAAGCCTGCGCCTGCGGAGCGGTCGCGCCTTGCTGCCGACCGGAAGAGGGCGGACGGACAGCTGATCGAGCCAGCGCTCCCGGTGGATTCGCGAGCACTGCTGTCGGAGGTGGAAGCAGCGCCGCCGGTCGCCGCAGCCATGGCCGGCGAGGCGGGGGATACCCTGGCCGGCGGGTGGAGGGGCCTTCGCCAGGTGAGAGACACGGTTCCTGAGGCCGTAGTCCCCACCTATCCCCAGGCCACCGGGGCTGACAGCTACGTGGTGGAGGCGGTGGATCCGATTTCGGCCGCAGCGATGATCGACATGCAGCGCGTACAGCTGACCGAAGCGCGGTTCGCCCTGGCGAAGCTGACGCTGGAGATGCACAAGAAGTTCGCGCTGGCGGCTGCCTGCGTGGTCTTCGTCCTGATCGGCGCCCCGATCGCCCTGCGGTTCCCGCGCGGAGGCGTCGGACTGGTGATCGGCGCCAGCCTGGCCGTGTTCTCGGTCTACTACGTGGGCCTGATTGCCGGCGAGTCGCTCGCCGACAAGCTCGTGCTGCATCCAGTGCTGGCGATGTGGCTGGCGAACATCATCTTCACGATACTGGGCGCTGTGCTGCTTTGGAACGCCCGGCGAGGCGCCGCGACCACTCGCGGGGGCGATGTGCAGGAACTGCTCGATCATGTGCGCACACGCGCGGCGAGGCTGCTCGGACGGCCGGCGCCGCTGCGACGGGCGAGCGGCGAGGGAGCTGCCTGATGCGACGGTTCTTCCGGCCTCTGGACCGTTACGTGTTCTCCGAGTTCTGGCGGATCTTCGGGATAACGTCGCTCGGATTCCCGCTGATCGTGATCATCATGGATCTCACTGAGAAGCTGGACACGTACCTCTCGCGCGAGCTGACGCCGGCCCAGATCGCAATGAGCTACGTGTACTGGATTCCCGAGTCGATGTTCATGGTGCTGCCCGCCGCCGTGCTGTTCGCGACGGTGTTCTCGATCGGCGCGTTTACGCGACATTCGGAGATCACGGCGGCAAAGGCGTCGGGCGTGAGCTTCCATCGGCTGGCCATGCCCATCTTTGTGGGAGCCACGCTGGTGAGCGCGCTGGCTCTGGGGCTGGGAGAAGTCGTCCCGCTCGCGAACGCCAAGCGTGCCGCGATCGTCGACGCCGGACGATACGTCCCGGTGCGCAACGACCGGGCGAACTTCGCGTACGCCGGCGAATACGGGCGAGTGTACAAGATCGGCGGGCTGAGCGTGTCGCGGCAGGCGATCGACAACCTCGAGATCGAGCGCAAGGGACGCGGCCCCGACTATCCCACCTATCTGCTGACGGCCCGGAGCGGCGAGTGGCATCCGCGGGAAGGCTGGATGTTCACCCGCGGCGAGCTGCACGTGCTCCCGAATGACCGCGTCAACGTGGTTTTCTCCTTCGACAGCCTGCGGGATCGCCGTTTCACCGAGCGCCCAGCCGAGCTCACGGCCAACCCGCGCAGCCCCGACGAGATGCGTTTCCAGGAGCTGGGCCGCTTCATCCGGGCGATGGAGCGATCGGGCACCAACGTCAACACGCTGAAGGTGGAACAGGCCCTCAAGATCGCCATCCCGATCACGTGCATCATCATCGCGATCTTTGGCGCTCCGCTGGCTACCAGCACGCAGCGAGGCGGTGCCGCCTTCGGAATCGGCATCAGCCTCGCCACCACCGTGTTCTTCCTGGTGCTCATCCAGCTCACCAAGGCCATCGGCGGCGGCGGCATCCTGCCACCTTATCTCGCCGCGTGGCTACCCAACGCGGTGTTCGGAGCCGCCGGGGCTGTGCTGCTCGCCCGGACGCGCACGTGAATGTGAGGCCCACCTGATGGGGACCACAGCCCGCGGCACGCCGACGAGCATGTACCCCATCCCCCAGCGGCTGGGGCTCAAGTTCTTCCGACGGGTAACGCGTGTCACGTTCGGCGTCTTCATGGAGGTGGGACTGCGCGTGTTCTTCCTGCGCGACACCATTCGGGCGCTGGGTTCGCCGCGCACCTACATGCCGCTGCTGATACAGCACCTTCGCCGCATCGGCGTGGACTCCTTGCCGCTGGCCGCGATCGTGGCCGCGTTCATTGGCGCAGTAACGGCGTACCAGACCTTCTACCAGCTTTTTCCGGGCGTGCAGTTCTCGGTGGTCGGCTGGATCCTGCGGCAGACCATCGTGCTGGAGCTGGGCCCGCTGCTCACCGGTCTGGTGCTGACCGGCCGCGTTGGCGCGCGCATGACTGCCGAAATCGGCACGATGCGCGTCACCGAGCAGATCGATGCGCTGGAGACGCTGGCGTTCGACCCGCACGCCTACCTGATCGTGCCGCGTCTGATCGCCGCCCTGATCATGCTGCCGCTGTTGACGATCATGGCCAACGCCATCGGCATCGCCTCCGGCGGACTGGTCTCGGTGCTGGCGACCGACGTCACGATGAACGATTTTCGTGATGGGCTGCAGCTCGCCTTCGCGCCCTTCCAGGTCACCTACAGCCTTATGAAGGCTACGCTGTTCGGCGGCGCCATCGCGTTCTTCTGCTCTTACGAGGGATTCATGACCGGGACCGGCGCGGAAGGCGTCGGCAATGCCACGGCTCGCGCGGTTGTGCTGACTTCGGTGGTGATCCTTTTTCTCGACGTCCTGATTGCACTCTACTTCGCCAGGAATCTCATCTGATGAAACGACGCGACGAGGTGGTGGTCGGTGTGTTCATCACCGCTGCGCTCATTGTAGGCATTCTGGGCACGTTGTGGCTCGCCGGTCGCGCGGTCACCGGCGCCACCTATCCGCTGCACGCGCGTTTCGAGTGGGGACAGGGGCTTCGACAGGGCCAGCAGGTGTTGCTGGCCGGCGTGCAGGTCGGGACCGTCTCCGCTGTCGAGCTGCATCCGGCCGGGTTTCTGGACGTGACGATGCGCATCCAGCAACGCTATCGCGTACCTGAGGGGTCGACGGCGCTGGTGCAACCAGTGGGGATCTTCGGTGACCAGTCGGTGGCGCTCACACCGCCGCGCCCGGCGCCCGCTGCGGCCTACGAGCCCGGTGACACGCTTCCGGCCGGTGCAGGGCCGCCGGGAATGGGAGAGATTCTCGCCCGCGTGGACACGATAGGCCGTACGATGACCGACGTCGCCCAGGCGTTCGAGGTTCAGATGGTGGAGCGCGGGGGATTGGCTGACCTGCGCGCGACCATCGCGTCCACCAACCGGTTGGTCGACCAGCTCGGAAGCATCGCCGCGCAGCAGTCGCGAGAGCTCACCGCCACGATGGCCTCCGTTCGCCGCACCACCTTGGCCATCGACTCGGCCTCGGTCGACTCGACGACGCGCAACATGGCCGCCGCGACGAGCAACCTGGTGATCATTACCCAGGAGCTCAGCCAGGCCACCACCCGGTTGAACAGCCTCATGACGAGCCTCGAGTCGGGACAGGGGAGCGCCGGACTGCTGCTCACCGACCCGGGTCTCTATCATGACATGCGCAACCTCGTGGCGCGACTCGACTCCCTGACCGCGGACCTGAAGGCCAACCCGCGGCGATACCTGAACATCAGGGTCTTCTGAGCGCGCGAGCTCGATCGAGCAGCTCGTAGACCCAGCGCGGGTCATGCTCGGTCTGATCCTGCCCCTTCCCTCCTCCTTCCGTAGAACCACCAGTATACCGGCGCCCCTGCTACTATCGCGCCGAGCACGGCGAGTGTACCCCAGCGCTCATCGGGATCCAGGATCGAGTTGCCGAGCAGCAGGACGGTGGCCACGATGAACAGGATCGGCACCAACGGATAGAGCGGGACTCGGAACGAGGGGTTGTAATCGGCGCGCTTGCGGAGGATGAAGATGGATCCCACACCGAGAGCATAGAACGGAATCATTCCGGTCACGAACAGGTCGGCGAGCTGCTCGAAGGTGCGCACCATCACGAAGATCATGCCGAGTATCGCCGACAGCGTAATGGCGACGTGCGGCGTCCGATAGCGCGGGTGTACATCCGCCACCTTCTCGAAGAACAACCTGTCGTCAGCCATGGCGAAGAAGATTCGCGGGCCGGTGAGAATTGAACCATTCAGCGTCCCGAAGGTGGAAATCATTACCGTGGCAGACACGAAAACCACGCCGGAGTAGCCAAGCAGCCTCTGCGCCACGTCGGCGGCAACCAACGGCGATTCGCGCATCTCGTCTACCGAGAGCACTGCCAGGTATCCGATGTTCGCGAGCGCGTAGATGAGGATCACCGCCATCATGCCGAAGATCAGCGCGCGCGGCAGCGTCCGGCGCGGGTCCTTCACCTCGCCGCTCACGAAGCTCAGGTCGGCCCAGCCATCGAATGCCCAGAGTACGGAGACCAGCGCGAAACCGAAGGCAGCGAAGGCGAAGCTGCCCGGCGGCGTGGCTGGCGAGAAGTTCTCACCGCCGGTTTGCGGCAGACCGAGCGCCAGCGCAACGATCACGATGAACATCAGCCCGCCGTACTTGGCGATAGTGGTGATGTTCTGAACCAGCGAGCCGTATCTGAGACCTACGTAGTTGAACGTGGCGGTGACGCCGATCGCGATGGCGGCGATGTAGTGTACCCACTGCGCATGTGCGGCGTCGTCGAAGCCGACCGTCTGCGCCAGCACGCGCAGAAAATACTCGGCAAATGTCGTCGCGATCGCGCCGAGCGCCGCGGCGCGAATCATTATGAGCTGCGACCAACCGAACAAGAAGGCCGCCAGACGACCGTACGCGTCCCGGAGGAAAACGTAGATGCCCCCGGTCTGGGGCAGCGCACTCGACAGTTCGGCGATTGTGAGAGCGCCGCACAGAGCGAACAGCCCCCCCGCGGCCCACACCATGAGCATCGGCAACGGACCGGGAAGATGATTGGCAATGACCGCTGGCGTTCGGAAGATGCCGGATCCGATGACGGTCCCGATGAGCACCGCCATTGCGCTGAGCAGGCCGAGCTGGCGGGGAAGCGCGGAGCGCGTGGGTGAGTTCATGGGCGGAGATGGTATGTCCGCAACGCGGTATTGTGCAATAGCCTTCTTGACCCCCCGTTGCGCCGGTGCGAGCTTTCCCGCTGTCAGCTCTCCCTTGGATCCCAAGTTCATGACTGGTCTCCCTATCGGCGCACTCTTCTGGGTCGCCGTCGCCTGTTGCGTCGTCGCTCAAATTGCCATCACGGCGGCTGCCCTGCGCCAGCCGCATCCCGCTGACGCCGAGTGCGAGGTGCCGATGCCTGAGCGAGCGACTGAGGTGGCGTGGTCGCTGATTCCGGCAGTCATGCTTGCGCTGGTGCTCCTGCTGACCTGGAACGCGATACGGCTGGTGGATGCCGGCCGCGCCGTTCCCGCGGCGGAGATCACGGATATCCGGACATCCTGAGGCAGTCGTGACACTGCTGCGCCGCCTCGCGTTCCTCTCGCTCGCCGTCGCCTTCGCGCACACCGTCTTCGGCGCGATCGTGCGCATCACCGACTCCGGAATGGGATGCGCTGATAATTGGCCCAAGTGCCACGGGCAATGGTTTCCGCCGCTCGATCGAGCTGATCTGATCATCGAGATCACGCACCGTTGGCTCGCCGTCGTACTGCTTGCTGTCATCGGGTGCCTCGTCTACGCGGCATGGCGACGGCGCCATCTGCCCGGCGTTGGCGGGCGCGGCGGTGTGCTGCGCGCGGCTGCGTGGTCGGCCGTACTGTGGGTTGCACCAGCGATCGTCGGCGCGATCACCGTGTGGCTGGAGAATCCTCC
>CAYXRS010000082.1:0-14650 GCA_964467195.1 uncultured Gemmatimonadaceae bacterium | reverse complement strand
CACCGACTCCACGACACATGTCGAGCCTAGTTCGCCCCCGTATTGTCAATCAACTTTTCAATATACCCCTGAACCGCACCCCTGGTCAACCCCGCAGCCCCTTGAAGTCGCGTGAGATACACACTCGTAAGTCCTTGTCAAACATGGGTGATGCGAGCTGCGGCGAAAGCGGCTCCGAAGCCGTTGTCGATGTTGACGACGGTCACTCCTGAGGCGCAACTGTTGAGCATCGTGAGGAGCGCCGCCACCCCGCTAAAGGCCGCACCGTACCCGACACTGGTCGGGACGGCTATGACCGGTACGCTCACAAGCCCTCCTACGACCGACGGCAGTGCGCCGTCCATGCCGGCGATCACGATTATCACCGCGGCTCGGGCGAGCTCCTCACGGCGCGACAGCAGGCGATGGATTCCGGACACGCCGACATCGTTCAGCTGTTCCACGCTGTCGCCGAGAGCCGAGGACGTGATGGCCGCCTCTTCGGCCACCGGCAGATCGGCGGTACCAGCAGTGACCAGCAATACGGTACCCCGCCCCGCCGGTGGCGGATCGGGCGGCGGCAAGTGCGCGGTGCGCGCAAATGAACCGAACCGGGTCGCCGGGAATCGTGCTCCTAGTGCCGCCGCGGCCTCCGGGGCGAGTCGCGTAGCCAGGAAGCCGCCGTGGTGCTCGGCGAGCCGCTCGGCGATCGACACGATCTGATCGGCCGCCTTCCCCTCACCGAAGATGACTTCAGGCGCGCCTTGCCGCAGGGCCCGATGCGTGTCCACGCTGGCGAATGGGAGATGCTCCACGGGGGTGACTGCGAGCACCCGCAGAGCGGCGTCGACGTCTATCTCGCCATCGGCGAGCCGCTGGAGAATCCCCAGCGCCTCGGCGCGATTCACGCCGCTACGGGGGTAGATGCGCCGGCCTGAAGCGGTCCCACGTCGCCGCGACGAACGTCTTCGAGGTAGTCGCCGAAGATGCCCTCTACCTCCGAGAGAGAAACGACTGCGTGAAGGCGCTTCCGCAAATCTGCAGAGTTGGGCAGCCCCTTAACGTACCAGCCCAGGTGTTTCCGGAACTCGATCGCTGCGCCGCGCGGATCGGGCTCGTACGCCTGCGCCATGCGCGCGTGCTCTATGGCGATCGCGAACCGCTGTTCCACCGGTGGCACGGGCGGCATCTCCCGGCCTTCGAGCAGTGCTCGCGTCTGGGTGAATATCCACGGTTGGCCAAATGATCCACGGGCGATCATCACGCCGGCACAGCCCGTCTGGCGATGCATGCGGAGCGCGTCAGCCGGTGTGCGAATATCACCGTTGCCGATGACTGGCACGTCGAGGGCCGAGGCTAGCGCGGCGATCTCGTCCCATCGGGCGCTGCCCGTGTACATCTGCGTTCGCGTGCGCGGGTGCAGAGCCACGGCCCGCGCCCCCGCATCCTGACAGCGGAGTCCAATCGCCACGGGATCGCGCAGCTCCTCGCTCCAGCCGCTGCGAATCTTGACGGTTACGGGCAGCGGGGTGGCGCGCACCACGGATCGGATCACGTCCTCGACCAGGGTCAGATCGCGAAGGCAGCCAGAGCCGCCATTTCGCTTCACCACTTTCTTGACCGGACACCCGAAGTTGATGTCGATGTACTCCGGAGCGAAGACATCCGTGACGAGAGCCGCTGCCTCACCCATGGCGGCCGGATCGGCGCCGAATATCTGCACTCCGATCGTGCGTTCATCCTCGCCAAAGCGCAGTCTCGCGATCGTGGCCGCGTTTTCCCGGCGGATACCTTCCGCCGACAGGAACTCGGTCACGACCACGTCGGCGCCAAAGCGGCGGCAAAGGCGCCGGAAGGGCGACTCGGAAACGCCTGCCATGGGGGCCAGGAAGAGCGGGACACGGTGCGCGACGGCGTAAGGAAACTTCATTCGTGAAATCTAGTAAACGCGGGAAGTGCAAGCAATATCGGCATTTGACACGTGTTACGAGGGCCGGTAAGTTCCCCGATTGTGCGTGCCGTTACCCGCGCATTCAACGTCGACCATTGAGGCCATAGATGGAACTTCGTCAGTTCTTCTCCGAAGACGCGATCAAGCTCGAGCTGGAGGGTGTCTCGAAGGACGATATCCTCAAGGAGCTGATCTCGCTGCTCAAGCTGGATGAGAAATCGGAGGGAATGCTCTACAAGATGCTCAAGCGGCGGGAGAACCTCGGTTCCACCGGCATCGGGCGCGGTATTGCCATCCCGCACTGCCGCTCACTCGTCGTCAACAAGCTTCGCGTCGCCTTCGGAAGGAAGTCGCAAGGCACCGACTTCAAGGCGATCGATGAGAAGCCGGTCAACTTTTTCTTTCTTATCGTCGCGCCCCCCCTCGAGGTATCCAACCAGTATCTACCGGTGCTCGGCCGGATCGCGCAGTTCAGCAAAGAGCCGGACGTCCCCGAACGCCTCGTCGCCCTGCGCGAGCCGAGGGAGTTCCTGGCGCTGCTGGAGGAGAAGGGAGTGTAGGGTCATTCCCACTCGATTGTTGCTGGGGGTTTGCTGCTGACATCGTAAACGACCCGGTTTACGCCCTCGACCTCGTTTATGATCCGGTTCGAGATGTCTCCCAGCACGTCATGAGGGAAGGGATACCAGTCGGCGGTCATGCCGTCCAGGCTGGTGACCGCCCTGAGCGCGACGACGTTCTCGTACGTGCGATTGTCGCCCATCACACCCACGCTCTGCACCGGTAGCAACACGGCGAACGCCTGCCAGATATCGTCGTAGAGCCCGGCTTCGCGGATTCCCTCCAGATAGATCGAGTCGGCACGGCGGAGTACCTCCAGCTTCTGCCGTGTAACGTCGCCCAGGATGCGAATGGCTAGCCCCGGTCCTGGGAAGGGGTGGCGGCCCACCATCTCTTCGGGAAGTCCCAGCTCACGTCCTACCTGACGTACCTCGTCCTTGAACAGCTCACGCAGCGGTTCGATCAGTTTGAAGTGCATCTCCGGCTTCAAACCGCCCACGTTGTGATGGGTCTTGATCGTCACCGAAGGGCCGCCAGTGGGCGAGGCCGACTCGATGACGTCGGGATAAAGCGTGCCCTGCACCAGAAAATCGACCTCCTCCCCCACCGATTGCGCGGCATCCTCGAAGACATCGATGAAGGTATGGCCGATACGGCGGCGCTTCTCCTCGGGATCCTCCACCCCTGCAAGGACGTCAAGGAACCGGTCGGCGGCATCCACGGTCACCAAGTCTATGCCCAAATGTGCCCTGAAAGTGCGCTCGACCTGCTCGCGCTCATGCAGGCGCAGAAGTCCGTGATCAACGAAGATGCAGGTGAGCCTGTCCCCTGCGGCGCGGTGCACGAGCGCCGCCGCGACCGCCGAATCCACGCCGCCTGACAGGCCACAGATAATGCGTGCCTGGCCCGTCCGCTCGCGCAGCCGCGCCACCTCTTCCTCGATGAAGGCCCCCGCCGTCCATGTCGGTTCGGCGTGGCTGATCTCGAACAGGAAGTTAGAGATCAGCTCACCCCCTCGCGGCGTGTGTGCCACCTCAGGGTGAAACTGGACGCCGACCACCGGCTTTCGCTCATGGCGGAATGCAGCCACCGGCGAATTCACGCTTCGCGCGGTCGTACGATAGGCGGGCGGCGGTACCTCCACGTGATCCCCGTGGCTCATCCATGCGGTGACGCTTTCACCCGCATCGAATCCGGCGAAGAGCCCACCAGATTCCTCCACCTGTAGTTCCGCACGGCCGTACTCTCGCCTGCCGGCCTTGGTAACACCGCCACCCTCCAGCTGGGCGATGAGGTGCATACCGTAGCAGATGCCGAGGACAGGCGCCACATCGAGCAGCGCGCGATCCGCCGACGGTACGTTCTCGCCATAGACCGAGTTCGGTCCGCCGCTCAGGATTATGGCGGTGGGATTCCAATCGCGGATCCACTCAATGGAGCGGGTGGGTGGGTGGATCTCGGAGTATACGCGTGCTTCTCGCACACGGCGCGCGATGAGCTGTGTGTACTGCGAGCCGTAATCGAGAATGAGCACTCGGCTGGACATGTCTTCTAGCTGTTCTCGGGTAGTGTTGGAGTGCGGTGGCGTCGCGCGATGCCCTGCATTACCGCTCCTCCAGAGTCAGAAACTCCACCTGCCGCGTGGCGAGATCGAGCAGCGCGACGGATGGCGATCCGTGGAGCCAACCGCACGCCTCGCCAGGGTTGACTATCAGCGAGTCACCACGCGAACGCATCTCGAGGCGGTGTGTGGCGCCATGCACGACTACGTCATGCAAGTCCACCGACCGGTCCTGAGTGTCCGCCATTTCATGAAGGAGCAGGATGCGACGGTCGGCTAGCATCAGGCTGTGCGGCGATTCATACAGTTCGCCCAGGCCAAGCTCGGCAGTCGCTGTCAGACTCTGCCGGTCCCCATCATTTCGACCAAACACTCCGACCATCGGAATCTGTGCAACGAGCAGTGCCTCCAGTGCGAATGGAGAGCAATAGTCACCCGCATGCAGGATCATCTGCACACCGCGTTTGGCGAACTGGCGGGATAGCTCATGAATCATGGGGAGACGGTCATGCGTGTCCGCCACCAGACCGATGACCATCAGCGTGTTCTCCATTCGAGCGTCGCCTGCTCCCGGCGCGTGATGTCCTCCAACGTCTCCCGCCGCGTAACGACCGCGAATCTGCCCCCGTCCACCATCACCTCGGCGGCCCGCGGCCGTGAGTTGTAATTGGACGCCATGGTGTAGCCATACGCGCCAACCGAGTGGATCACAATGATGTCACCCTGTTCCGCATCGGGTATCTCGCGCCCCAGTGCGATGAAGTCTCCACTCTCACAGACCGGTCCGACCAGATCGGCAACGATGGTGTTCCCGCTCGGCCGACTGCCGAGCACCTCCACTGCATGGTGTGCGTTGTAGAGGGCTGGGCGCAGCAGGTCGGTCATCCCTGCATCCAGGATGACGAATTCGCGACCGCCGCTTCGCTTGCGATAGAGCACCGTGGTCAGCAGTACTCCGGCGTTGGCTACGAGCCATCGGCCCGGCTCGACTATCAGGCGCAGGCCCGATCTTTCGACGAGCGGGAGAACCGCCTCCGTCCATCCCACGAGATCAGTGGGCTCCTCCGCATAGTAAGTCACGGCGAAACCGCCGCCCACATCGAGATACTGGAGGTCTCTGGATCCGGCGGCGCGGCACTGTTCGAGGAGTTCGAGCAGCTTCTCCAGTCCATGTCGGTAAGGTTCGGGGCGTGAGATCTGCGAGCCGAGGTGCATGTCCAGACCGACGAGCCGTACCCCTGGCAGTTCCTCCGCGACATATGCCGCATGGAGGGCCTCGTCGATCGGGATGCCGAACTTCATGCCCTTCTCACCAGTTCGCGTGTAAGGATGCGGCGTATCCACCGTCACCTCGGGATTCACACGCAACGCAACTCGGACGTCGCCCCCGCACTCTCTGGCGAGCCGGTCGAGCAGCTGGAGCTCGTTCAGCGACTCGACATTAAAGAAGAGGATGTTGGCCTCGATTGCGGATCGTAGCTCCGCCTCGGACTTCCCCACGCCGCTGAACACGATGTCTTCGCCTTCGAAACCGGCTACCCGCGCGCGCATCAGTTCTCCGGCTGACACGATGTCGACTCCCGCACCGAGCTCGCGCAGCAGCCTGAGCACGGCCAGGGACGAGTTCGCCTTGGCGCTGTAATGCACCCGATTCGGAACGATGGCGAGGGTCTCGGTGAGTCGATGGTACTGCGAACGAATGTGCTCGGCGTCGTAGACGTACGCCGGCGTGCCGGCCGCCTTAGCGATTCGCTCCAGCAGCGAGCTCTGCTGGTTGATGCCTTTCGGAATGCTGCCCTCCTCCCGGTGTGTCAGTACGCCTTCGCCCACAGCGCCTCGCTCGTTGACGGTTCGCCACAGCGGAGGCAATGCGTCGGCGTCTCGGCCGACTGGAACTCTTCATCGGGAAGCACGCGAATTGTTGCCTTGGTCTCCTCCTTGATCTGTGCTTCGCACGAGGCTCCGCCACACCAGCCCGCGTACACGAACGCACCCTCTCCAGCCATTACCTGGCGGAAGGTCTCATAGTCGATCTTGCCACGAATGCTGTACTGCTCGCGGCGATCGCGCGCATTTTCGAGCATCGAGTCTTGAATGTGCTCCAGCATGATCTCCACCTCCTCCCCTACCGCATCTAGACTGACCGTCGCCTTCTCACCCGTGTCGCGGCGCGCCAGCACGGCCTGGCTCCCATCGAGATCGCGCGGACCGATCTCCATCCGAACAGGGACTCCGCGAAGCTCCCACTCGTAGTACTTTGCACCCGGTTTGAGGTTATCCCGATCGTCAAGGTGAATACGAAGCCGATTAGGTTCGCGACGCTCCCAGTCGCCCAGCGCGCGGCAGATCCGCTCGGCTGCCTCCAGTACGCGTGCTCGTTCCTCGTCCTTGCGCCAGATGGGAACTACCACAACCTCCGTGGGGGCGAGCAACGGCGGTATGCGTAGCCCCTTGTCGTCGCCGTGGGTCATCACGAGAGCGCCAACGAGCCGCGTTGAGACGCCCCAACTCGTATTCCAGGCGTGCTCGATCCCACCACTCTCGCTCTGGAAGGTCAGATCGAACGCCTTGGCGAAGTTCTGTCCGAGGTTGTGCGAAGTGCCTGCCTGGAGCGCCTTGTTGTCCTGCATCATTGCCTCGCACGCATACGTGCGCAACGCACCGGCAAAGCGCTCGGCTTCCGTTTTTGCGCCGGTGACGACGGGCATCGCCATCCACCCTTCCATGAAGTCCCGGTACACGCCCAGCATGCGCCGCGTCTCCTCCTCAGCCTCATCATGGCTCGCGTGCGCCGTGTGTCCCTCCTGCCAGAGAAACTCGAGCGTACGCAGAAAGAGGCGCGTCCGCATTTCCCACCGCACCACGTTGGCCCACTGGTTGATGAGCAATGGCAGATCGCGGTAGCTCTGCACCCACTTCGCGAACATGGCGTAGATGATCGTCTCCGACGTGGGGCGTACGACGAGCGGCTCCTCCAGCTTCTTGCCACCGCCGTGTGTCACTACGGCCGTCTCCGGAGCAAACCCCTTGACGTGTTCGGCCTCCTTGCGGAGGAAGCTCTCGGGAATGAATAGCGGAAAATACGCATTCCGATGACCGGTCGCCTTGAACATGTCGTCCAGCGCTCGCTGCATGCGCTCCCAGATGCCGTACCCATCGGGGCGGATGACCATGCACCCCCGCACCGGAGAGTAATCTGCCAGCTCGGCACGCTGCACCACCTCGTTGTACCAAGCGCTGAAGTCCTCGGATCGCTTCGGCAGCTTCCTGTCGTCAGTCATTACCGTCGTCGTCCCTGAAGGGCATCCGTCTCGTGGTTGAAGAACGGACGTACGGGCTCTGTTGCATCAGCCCCCTTGCTGCGCGATCCAGTCGCGCAGCCGAACACGCTCCTCTCTTCCTTCTGACATGTGGCGCACAACTGCTTCGTCCGCAGGCACACCCTCACCACCGAGGACCAGAGCGCGCCGCGCGCCAGTGGCGTGCGCAGACTTCATCTGTCGGGACAGCTGCTGTCCTCCGATAGCGTACTCGACACGGAGTCCGCGCGCTCGCAGCTGTGTGGCCACCCGTAGTGCCTCGAGGTAGGCTCCGTCCGCATAGGCAACCCATACATCCACGGCGCTCTCGATGGCCGGCATGAGGCCGCGGGCGCGGAGCAGTTCGCTGAGCACCACATCGCCCAGCCCGAAGCCGAGTGCAGGCAAGTCCACGCCTCCCAGCCCGGCGAGCAGATTGTCGTAACGACCTCCGCCACAGATGGCGCGAAGCTCGCCTCGGGCATCGAACAGCTCGAAGACGATGCCGGTGTAATAGGCGAGACCGCGCACAATGGAGAGATCGAAGTCCACCCATTGCTTGATGCCCAGCGCCTCCACCAACTCGATGTAACGCAGCATGGACGCGACCGCCTCGTCCACATCCCCCCGCCCCCCGTACCGCTTTCGCAGCTCAGCCGGTTCGCGAACGCGCAACAGCGTGAAAGTTGCCTCGGCCGTACTCTCCGACAGCCCGGCATCGCGCATCTTTCGCTCGAGCGACTCGTGAGGCTCCCGCCCGATCTTGTCGACCACGGCATACACCGCACCAAGCGCCTGCTCGGGCACTCCAACCGCGCCGAGCAGCGCCTGGAGGAGGCGGCGGTCGGACACACGGGCCCGGACATCCGCCGGCGTAAGACCGCAACTGCGCACCACGTCTACGGCAATTGCCAGGAGTTCGGCGTCGGCGGTGACGTCCGCCTCGCCGACGATGTCCACGTTCAGCTGGAAGTGCTCCCGCAATCTGCCACGCTGCTGACGCTCGTAACGGAAGAGCTGCGGGATCGCGAACCACCGAATGGGCTTTCGGAGCGAGTTCGCGCGCGCGCTCACCATGCGCGCGAGAGTAGGCGTCATCTCCGGCCTCAGCGCCACGGACCGCCCGCCCTTGTCCTCAAAAGCATAGAGCTGAGCAACGATCTCGTCTCCGCTTTTCCTCGTGTAGAGTTCTAGCGGCTCGAGCGGAGGCCCGTCATACTCCACGAAGCCGTAGCGGGCGACGACCTCTCGCCACCTGGCGAAGATCCAGGAGCGCTCCGCGAGCTCGGTCGGGTAGAAGTCGCGAAATCCCGGAAGCGCAGTGCGTTGCATTGAATGAATCTATCGGGACGCTGGAGACGCCTGCAAGCGCGCCATGGCGTCGCCAACCGTGTGGAACGAGCCAGTGACGAGTGTCGTTGCCGCCGATGACATGGCCCGCTCGAGCGCTGCATCCAGCGAAGGCTCCGTCTGTACGGGAACAGGAAGCGAAGACGCGAACTCATCGGCATCGGCAAGCGACCAGATTCGATCGGGCGGAGCGCTTGCGGGCAACGTCAGCACGATCGCATCCACGTGGCGGGCGAGCCGGACGAGCATCTCGCGCCACGGCTTGTCGCGCAGGATCGCGACGACGGCGATGAGCGGCCTGGTGGCCGGCGCGGCGACCAGATTGGCACAGAGTGCCTCGACCCCCTCCAGGTTGTGCGAGACGTCGAAGATCAGGGCACCTTGCCGCTGAAAGCGACCTGGCAGCTCCACCCGCCTGAGCGCATCCGAAGCGAGTTCGGCAGCCCGCGCGTAGGGTGCTCCCGCTGCCTCGAGCATGGTGAGCGCAACAGCTGTGTTCCCCACCTGATGCTCGCCCACCAGTGGCGTCTGAAGCACCGGAGCTTCCGGTCCCTTCATTCTGAAGGTGGTTCCCCACGGTCCTACGTCGACCAGCCGTGGCTGCCGATCCCGCCACACGTCGACTACCTTTGCCGCGCCCGCTGCCTGGGCCAGAGCAAGCAACTCGGCGGCGATGTGCGGATCACGCTCGCCGATGACGGCGGGGACTCCGGGCTTGAAAATGCCGGCCTTCTCGAAGGCGATCTGCTCGAGCGTCGCGCCGAGGTATTCCGTATGATCCAATCCGATTGACGTGACGGCCGACACCAGGGGCCGAACCACGTTGGTCGCGTCGAGGCGTCCCCCCAGGCCCACCTCGATTATGGCGACATCCACCTCCTGCTCCGCGAAATGGGAGAATGCCAGACAGGTAGTCGCCTCGAAGAAGGTTGCACCGGTCCGCTCGATCGTAGGGAGCCAATGATCGACGAACTCTACGACTTGTTCCTCGCTAATGACCTCTCCACTAGTCACGATCCGTTCGCGGAAATCCACCAGATGCGGCGAAGTATAGCGGCCTACCCTGAACCCGGCTGCCGAGAGGAGTGCGTCCAGCGAGGCCAGCGTGCTTCCTTTGCCGTTCGTGCCCGCTACGTGAAAGCTCGGAAACGTCAGGTGGGGGTTCCCAAGCTCCTCAAGGAAGGTTCGGGTTGGCTCGAGGCCCTGCTTCCACCCGCCCGTAACCCGGGCGAAGAGAAAATCCAGCCGATCGCTATACTGGCTCAGGGGAGCGACCAGGACGCCGCGGGTTGACCGCTCATGTGCCGCAGGAGCTGTCCCACAGTTTGCCTGAGCGACTGGCGATGCACCACCATGTCCAGCATGCCATGGTCGAGGAGGAATTCGGCCGTTTGGAACCCTTCGGGCAAGTCCTGTCCGATCGTTTGCTTGATCACACGTGGACCGGCGAACCCGATCACCGCTCCCGGCTCGGCCAGAATGGCGTCACCCAGCATGGCGAAGCTGGCGCTCACGCCGCCTGTGGTCGGGTTCGTGAGGATGGAGACGTAGGGCACTCTTCGCTCCGCAAGCTGCCCGAGCACGGTTGCCGCCTTCGCCATCTGCATTAGCGAGAGCACACCCTCCTGCATGCGAGCGCCCCCGGACGCGGAGATCACCACCAGCGGGAACTTGCGCTCGAGCGACTTCTGGCCGAGGCGGGCGATTTTTTCGCCGACCACCGCTCCCATCGACCCGCCCATGAACGCGAAGTCCATGACTGCGAGGTTGAGAGGCATCGTACCCAGCGTGCCGCTTACCGTCAGCACGGCGTCGTAGTCGGCCTTTTCCATGGCCTTCTTCAGACGCTGCGGGTACTCCGGGAAGCCGAGAGGGTCTACCGACCGCAGCTCCGCACCAACCTCCTCGTAGCCGCCCTCATCCAGCAGAAGATTGACATAATCCATCGCGCGAATGCGGCGGTGGAAGTCGCAGGTCGAGCATACGTTGAGATTCCGTACGAACTTCTCGCGGAGGTCCGTGTGACCGCAGGCCTCGCACTTCTCCCATGCGTCCGGCGGGATCTCCAGACGCTCCCTGAGTGGCTGCCGGGGTTTCTTCTCCTTCCTGAACCAAGCCATGGCCCGAAATGTGGGCGGACACGGGGGGAGAAAGCTAGTGGGCCGCACGAGGGCCTATTGCGGGCATCAAGAGCGGGCGTTCGCGGGTATCGGGCGGACTGAGCGGAAGAAGTGGACCCAGCGAAATGTCTCGGTGTCAGATTCGTGGCCTGCCCCTTCCTCGTAGGATGAGCAGCCTTCCGCCCAAGGCGACTCCCGCTAGATAGCGAACTCTCCTGTACGTCCGCCGCGACCTTCTCTGGCAATTCGTAGCAGTATGCCGATGGCAAGCCAGGAGGCGAGCATGAATGAGCCGCCATAGCTGAAGAATGGCAATGGAATTCCTGTGATCGGCATCAGGTTGATGGTCATTCCAATGTTCTCGATCACATGAACCAGCCAACCCGCGGTGATTCCGAAGGCCATCAGGCTGGGGAAGGAGTCCACTGCCCGCGACGCAATGCGAACGGCGCGGAGCAGCAGGAAGAGAAAGAGCGCGATCGCAACGGTCACACCCAGAAAGCCGAGTTCTTCGCCGACAACGGCGAAGATGAAGTCGGTATGTTGGGCAGGAAGGAACGCAAGGCGCTTCTGGGTTCCAAGCGTGAAGCCGTTGCCGAAGAGTCCGCCAGAGCCGATCGCCACCTGAGACTGGAGCACATGCCATCCGGAGGCAAGCGGGTCGATGGATGGATCCAGAAACACCAGCAGCCTGTGGCGCTGGTACGGGGCAAGGCGCTCCCAAACCAGTGGCGCTATGACGCCCATGGCGACGTTGGCGAACATGAGTCCGACCCCTTCCAGCAGGAAGGGCTTGTACCAGAGCACCAGGGCGAGCAGCAGCAGAAACCAGGCACCCCAAAGACTGGTGTTGAAGGCCAGCACAAGGCTGACGGCCGGCGATGCCACGAGGACCAGTAGCGGCAGCGGCACTCCCGACCAGTAGAGCATGGCGAAGAAGATCCCGATGAAGACCATGGCGGTGCCGAGATCCGGCTGCGCCATTATCAGCACGAACGGGATGAATACCACCACGGCGGGCTTCCACAGTTCCAGAAGCGACCGGGGCGGTTCGCGGCGCGCGGCGAGCACGCGAGCGAGCATGAGCACGACGGCGATCTTCACGAGCTCTGCTGGCTGTCCCAGGCGGTAGCCGCCAATCGTGAGCCAGCCCTTCATGCTGGCCGCGGTGCCGGCACCGGAACCGATCACAAGCGTGACGGCTAGCACCGTGATGCTCAGCACGTACACCGGCAACGTGAGCCATTCGATGAGGCGCACGGATGCGCGGCTGACGATCCACGCCGCGACGATCCCTAAACCCAGCCAGACGAGTTGAGACCGCCACAAACCATTCGCAACTGTGGCGACGTCTGTCTCGCCAGCGGAGTACACCATTGCCACGCCGAACAGAGACAGCAATAGCGCCGTCACGAAGAGTGGCCAGTCCGCAATCGGACGATAACGCATCACTCGCCCTCTATGAGATGCGTAGTCGTCGTCGTGGTCCTCAGATAGTGTGCGACAATGCTCGACGCGATACGCGCGGCGCGTCCACCCCTCTGTCCGAACTCGAGCATCACTGCGACTACTACGCGGGGCTCGTCGGCGGGAGCGAAGCCGACGAACCAGGCGTGATGATTTCGTGGGTCGGCCGGGTTCTGTGCCGTGCTCGTCTTGCCCGCCAGCACGGTGCCATGGATGGCGGCGCTTCCGGCAGTTCCACGCGCCGACACCACCCCGGCGAGGGCATGGCGCAGCGCTTGCGCCTGCTCAGCCGAAACCTGAAACAGCTGAGTCACTTCCGGTGCGCGCTTCACTATTTCCGGGGTTGGCGCCTGCCCTCCATTGGCTAGCGCGGCATAGAAGCGCGCCATGTTCACGACCGTCTGCGCGTTCTCTCCCTGGCCTATTGAAAGGTTGAGAGCGACGGCGCTCGTCCACCCACGCGGACCATAGCGACGGTCGTAGTACTCGACGGCGTAGGGGAACCGGGGTACCACTTCATCCGGGAGGTCGATGCCGCTTTTCTCGTTCATGCCAAGCGAGACACCCCCGGCGACGAGGCGCGAGACGCCCAAACGGAGCCCGAGTTGATAGAAGTACACGTTGCAGGACACCTCAATGGCGCGGGCCATGTCGATGTGTCCGTGCCCACGTGGGTCCCAGCAGCGAAAGTACCGTCCGCCGAAGGTGAAGCCCCCAGTGCACGGGACCGCCATCCGGTCGCGCATCCCCGCCACCCCGGTCTGCATTGCCACTACGGCCGTGGCAAGCTTGAACGCTGACCCCGGTTCATAGCGTCCCTGCAGCACCTTGTTGTACAGCGGACGCCGAGGATCCTCGTTGAGCTCGCGCCAGAGTGGCGCCGGAATGCCGCCAATGAACCTGTTGGGGTCCCAGCTCGGCGCGCTGTACAGGGCCAGGACGCCCCCGTCACGCGGATCGAGCACGATCGCACCACCCTGGAGGGAATCGGCAAAAAGTCCGGCTATGAACCGCTGCAGCCCAAGATCGATGTTCGTGTGAAGGGGCTCGGGCGACGTCGGCAGCAGATCACGCCGCGCCCCGGCGTCCCGAACAACGCGACCCAGCGCGTCCACCTCCACGAAGCGAGAACCTTCGCGCCCGCGAAGCTGCTCCTCGTACTGTCGCTCGAGGCCGCCCTTGCCGACCTGCTGACCGGCCTTGTACGACTCGAACCGCGCCTGAGCCAGTTCCGCCTCGGTTACTTCACCGGTGTAGCCTACGAAGGACGCGACCATGGCACCATCCGGATAGTAGCGCTTTGGCGCCGACTGGATGATGAGGCCGGGAAACTCGACACGCCGTTCCTCGAGCACGGAAACGACGTCGAACGGAGCATCGGCAAGCACGACCGTAGGACGCATGGGTGCGCGCCGGTACCGTCGCACCGCGGCATCGATCCGTTCGTTGGAGAGTTCAATAATGGTCGCCAGCCGGTGCAGTGCGGCGCGCAGCGAGTCGGCGGACGGAGCGAGCAGCGATACAGAGTATCCCGGGATACTCTCCGCTATGACCTGACCGTGACGGTCGTAGATGATGGCGCGCGGCGCCGGCAGCGGCACCTCCCGCAACCGGTTCTCCTGGGACTGCAGCGCGTAGCGCGAATGGTCGAGAACCTGCGTCCGAAAGAACGCCGCCAGAAGCAGCGCAAACAGCACCGTGAGCAGCGCCCCTGCGGCACGCGCACGGCGGGCAACGACGTTCGGATGGAAGCTCATGCCGCCGCCGGACGAAGAATCGGACGTAGCATCATGAGGGCGAGTACGCCGGCCACTGCTGTTACGGCGGCCGCAAGCGGAGCCCAGACGAGCATCTCGATGATCAGCTCACCGCCGCTCACGCGCTGCTCGGTCAGCAGCTTGATGATGTCGAAGCCCCACTTCCCCAGGAAGAAGAAGAAGGCGTTCAGGGCAAGATCGTCGGCAAAGAACACCGCCTTGATCCAGGACGCGGCGAAGCCGACGAGCGTCATCGCCAGTGCCGTGGATCCAAAGGCATCGAGACTCAGCGTATCGGCCACGATACCGACGCCAAAGCCGGCGAGCGCGGCGGCACCTGGACGCACCCGGATGGAGATGAGCAGAACGGCGATGAGAAGAAAATCGGGAGAAGCACGCCAGCCAAGGAGAGGCCGCAGTGTGAAATGCAGAACAACCAGCAGCACGAAAACGAAAGCAATACGCAGGAAACCACCGAGGCTCATGGTTCCCTCCTCACTGGAACCCCGGGTGCTGGAACGGGGAGCGGAAGCGTGCGAGCCGTGTCCGATGCCGGGCGCACCGGACGCATCATCCGCGCCGCGGGCGCCGGGCCGGATCATCCC
>CAYXRS010000081.1:0-14986 GCA_964467195.1 uncultured Gemmatimonadaceae bacterium | reverse complement strand
GCCCGGGGAGGTCCAGGCGGAGGCTCGGCCGGAGCCTCCGGCGAGGCTGCCGTGACATCGGCATCCTCCGGCCGAACCGCGTCCGGCAGGTCGGTTTCCTCGGCTTCCGCGGGCGAGGTGTCCGGCACGGCAGCCGGACCAATGGGAACGCCAATCGGTTCATCCACCACCGCCATGGCGGGTTCCGTGCTTTCCTCGCCGCCGGATATTGCGCCGGTCGCCACGGCGCCAAGCACCAGCAGGACCGGCAGCGCAATTATCGCGGCCGCCACGGCCGCCCGGCTCTTCCACCAAGCCACCGGGCGGTCTTCCGGAGTGAAGGGGGGCACCGGCACGAACGCGGCCGACCGTTCGCTCGGCTGCCGGCCTCCGCCCCCCTTCCGGGGGAGGGGACGGTCGAACCGCATGGTGCTTGCCGGGTCCGCAGTTGGTGGCGGCGCCACGCCCTTCCTGCGAGGGGTCGGTGTGAACAGCCTGGTCTCACTGTCGAGCTGGCGAAGGAACTCATCCACGTGGGCGGGCCGGCGGCGAGCCTCCTTTTGGAGCGCCCAGGTTATGGCATGGGCTATCCGGGGCGGCACGTCTGGTCGAAAAGTCTCCACCGGTGGCAGATCCTCGTGCTTCTGCCGGTAGATGACGCCGTACAGGCTCTCTCCCTCCCAGGGCCGCCGCGCACCGAGCATCTCCCACCCAACCAGGCCCAGGCTGTACAGATCGCTGCGCCCATCGAGCTCGCCGCCATCGATCTGCTCCGGAGACATGTACGCAGGGGTGCCGATGGCGACGCCAGTCAGCGTGAGGCTGGAATCCTGTTCCGTGCTCCGGGCGATTCCGAAGTCGGCAAGCAGCGCGCGGCCTGTGGCATCTTCGATGAAGATGTTTTCGGGCTTCACATCGCGGTGAATGATGTTGGCCGCATGCGCGTGGCGGAGCGCGGCGCTTACTTCGCGAAGGACGTGCTCGACTCGGGCGAAGCTGAGGGGACCGAGGTCCCGGATTTGTTCCTTCAGGGTGCCGCCGGCCACGTACTGCATCACCAGCGCGATGCCACCATCCTCCAGCCTCCGCAGTTCATGCACGGCGACGATGTTCGAGTGCCGAAGTGCGGCAGCGCTGTTCGCTTCACGCTCGAAGCGGGAGACCGTTTCCGCGTCCTCCAGATAACGGGCACGAATCACTTTTACCGCCACTACGCGCCCAGTTCGGCGTTCGAGCGCCTGATGGACCACGCCCATGCCGCCGCGGCCAATCTCGCCCAGCTGCTCGAAGTCCCTGTCGAGGGAATCGGACCGGAAACGAGGGGCGTCGCTCATCCGAGAGTGCCACCTGCGAGAAGCCAGATAGCCAAGAGTACCGCCGCTACCGCAATGACGATGGCCCACCATGGGACGCCGGGCGGACTTGGTTCCCAGAGCGAAACGGGCTCGTCATCGGGGAGCGCGGACGCGTCCTGACCGTTCTCCGTGATCGTGCCGACAACGACCCCCTCCAGATCGAGCGGCACGGGGAGAGTAATACCAGGGGAGCGCCGCGGCAGGCTGCCGAACTCAATCGCGCTCACGGTGATGTTATCGTCGCTACCCAGACGGTAGGCCACCGCGGCCAGCGAGCGTACGGCCGTCTCCAGATCCGGCGTCGCGATCACGTACTCCCTAATGACTTCGTCGGACAGCGTCTTGTAGAGGCCATCGCTGCACAGCAGGATCGCGTGTGGAGGGTTGGGATCGAACGGTCCGAAAACGTCGACGTCTACGCTTGGGTCGGTGCCGATGGCACGCGTGAGCGCATTTCGCCACGGCGAGTTGGCGAGTTCCTCGGGAGAGAAGCCGCCATCCCGCGACGCCTCGGCCACTACCGAATGGTCGGAGGTGATCTGGCGGATCCCCTCGGTGTCGATTCGATAGGCGCGGCTGTCGCCCACATTTGCGACCTGGTATCCGGAAGGGCCAGCGAGCAGCGCCACCATCGTCGTACCCATGCCCTTGCGGTCGCCATGATCACGAGCCTCGCGATGTACGACTTCGTTGGCGACGACGAACGCCTCGCGCAGCTCCTCGTTTCGCGAGAGGTGCTGCTCCAGTATCTCGAGAGCTCGCGCGCTCGCGACTTCGCCCGCGGCGTGGCCGCCCATGCCGTCGGCAATGGCGGCCAGCTCGCGGCCGTCATTGAGGCGGCGCGCGATCACGGCATCCTGATTGGAAGAGCGGCGACCGGCGTGTGTGAAGTACGCGATCGTCGGCGCAAGCGCCGTCATCGTTAGCGCTCCCGGAAGAGAAAGACGACCTCTCCCATCTCGATGCGATCGCCCTCCCGCAAAACGTATCCCCCATCGCCGGAATCGAGCTCCCGTCCGTTGATGACGACGGGATTGGTCTCGGAGAGATTCTCGATGAGCCAACGCTTCTCCGCAAATCGCATCCTTGCATGCTGGCGACTCACCGTGCGGGCGCGAAGCTGAATGTGGCGGTGCGGAGGCCCATCACTGCGTCCGAAAGTTACCTCTGGCTCCTCGCCCCTGGCGCGGATGAAGCGGATGTCGTGCGGAACGTCTTCCCCCGCTACGATCTCGAGCCTTCCCGGAAGCAGTTGAAGCGTGCCATCAGGCGGCCGGTAGAAGCGGACAGTGCTCCCCTCCACCAGCTCGCCGTCCGTTCCCGATCCGTTGCCCGGACGTTCTTGCGCCTGCACCGGCGGATGCAGCGCCGGCGATGCCACGGCCACTGGGGCCGGGCTGCGCACCTCGACCGGCGGCTCCGTGCGACGGGACCTCGCTGGGGTGATCGGTCGTGGGTTGGCAGAGCGCGGTATTGTGATCAAGGGAGGTGTGGGGTCATCGTAAGACGGCTGCCGCGCTCGCCACCACCGCAGCAGCCCCATGGCTGCCAGTAGCAGCAACGTACCCACTATGCCGATGACGCCGAGCACGTATGTCCGGTCGGTCAACGCTCCGCCGGCCTGCGCGGATGCGCCCTGCGCCAGCACCAGTGTTGGCGCGATGACCATGAGAGCTTCACTGCTCCGGACTGGCCTCACGCTGCGCTCCTCATGGCGGTTATGACCGAGGGCTCATCGGTCCAAGCCGGCTGCCCCCTCCGACCCGGAAATGTGGTACTGGTACGACACATGGTGCAATTGGTATGGTCCTGTCCGGTAGGACGACCCTGCCGAAAGCGTCTGCGCCACAGATGAAGATACGGCCGTTTGAGAGCCGGGCGCTCAGGAGGCGCCGTGGGGCCCGCCCCCGCATGCCTCACGCGGTAAGTGATCGATGTCACTATCTACCCCCACCTGTGGGGGCAAGTTGCGTTCCGGGCAGCTGTTGGGCTTTGCCGACTTCAGGCGCGGCCGGGCGCGCTGGCAAGGAACCGCGCCCGCAGTCGGAGAGAGAGGACGTCAACCAACACCACCGTCACGAAGACCACCAGGAGCAGTGTGACCACTCCATCGTACTGCATCGCAGACAGGTAGCGCGAGATGTAGAACCCTATTCCTCCTGCGCCCACGAATCCCATGATGGATGACGCACGAACGTTGTACTCGAACATGTAGAGTACCTGGCTCACCAGAAGGTTGGAGGCCTCCGGCAACGCCACGAAGCGTGCGATCTGAAACACGTTGGCACCCGTGGCGCGCACCGCTTCGAACGGCTCTGGCGGCAATCCTTCCAGGCTCTCGTACTGGAGTTTGGCAAGGTGGCCCATGGTGTACATGGTCATGGCCAGCACACCCGCCAGCGGCCCGAACCCCACCAGGATCACGAACAACACCGCCCACAACAGCGACGGCATGCTACGAATGCCCGCGCATACGACCCGCACGGGCATGAAAAGCCATGCAGGTGCCAGGGTGCGCGCACCCGCCAGACCGAAGGGAAGCGCCAGCAGGAGGCCGAACACGGTTCCCAGAAAGGCGATCGTAATCGTCTCGAGCAGTGCACGACCGGCGGTGGGGAGAAGCGCGAACTGCGGCGGGAACGCATCGTCGGCAAGTCTGACGAAATTGGCGAAACCGCCGGCGAACTGTGCCGGCCGCAGGTCGAGGTGAACTATCGCCGCAACCGTCAGCATCGCGACGAAGAGCACCACCACCCATCCGGTAGTGCTCCTTCGCCCGAAGGCGGCGTTCATTCCTTCCGGCGTGACCGCAGTAACTCGTTCACGCGGGCTGCGGACCGGTCATTGCCGGAAAACTCGCCCAGCTTGCTCCCTTCGGCCATGACGACTACGCGGTCGGCGATCCGGCACGCTGTCTCGAGATCGTGGTCCACGAATACGATGGTCATGCCCGTCCTGTGGCGGACATCCTGAAGGATCTCGATGATCTCATCTGCCGCGCCTCGATCCACTTCGGCCAGAAACTCATCGGCAAGGAGAAGGCGCGGTCTTTGGAGCAGTGCTCGCGCAATCACTACGCGCCGCCGCTCGCCTCCAGAGAGGCGCTCGATACGCTCATCTCCGCGACCGCCCAGGCCAACGGCATCCAGTGCTTCATCGGCGCGGCGCCGGTCGGCGGCGCTGAAACGTCCCAGCATGCTGCGCCAGAATCTCGTTCGCCCAAGCGCCCCGAGAAGCACGTTCTCGCGTGCGGTGAGGTTGCGCACGAGTCCCAGGTTCTGCGGGATGTAGCCGATCGCACACTTCCGCCCGCCGTTCAGACCAGCAAGGCACGGCCGATCCACGAGTCCCTTCTGCGGCGTGAGACTACCAAGAATCACACGCAGGAGCGTTGTCTTACCACACCCGCTGGGCCCCACGAGCGCGCAGCAGGAACCGCGCGCCACATCCAGGTCCATGCCGTGAACCACTGGACGGCGCCGCTCGTAACCCGCAAAGACGCCTCGCATGACGAGCGCCGAGTCCCCCGGCGGCGTAACCGTGGGCGTTGAGCGCGAGGAGGTGCGCGTCAGCTCCGCCATCAGCTTCCTTGCCTTGCAACGAGCGTTCGTTCCATCCCGGGAAGCTGAGTCAGCGCTCGCCCAAACTCTCCAAGGTGCGCCTCGGTGGTGGCGGGTTGCACTCCATCTACTCCGTAGATGTCCTTGAGAATCTGGATGTGCTGGGGCTGATTGAGCTCGAGCAGCGCCTCGCGAACACGCGCCGCCAGGTCGGCGTGAAGATTCCCGGCAACGACAATCGAGTGTGACGGAATGCGTCCGAACCTGTGAAGAGCGCGGATGCGGGTGCGGTCCGACTCCGTGAGGAATCGCTGCGGCGCGTCGTGGGCACCGAACGCTACATCGGCTCTTCCTTCGATCACGGCGACAAGAGCCTGCTGGTAGCCGCCGGCCTCTACGGTGGAGGCGAAGCTCGACGAGAGTGCATTCTCCAGATCCACCAGCTCACTCCCTCGCGGAGTAATGAGCCCGGCGTCGATCATCGAGCCAATGGGCATGAGGAACCCGCTCGATCCAGTCCGTGAGGTGAAGGCGATCCGCTTGCCCAGCGCGTCTTCGATCCGCTGCAACGGCGCGTCGTTTCTTACAAACGCCTCCGCCCAATAGAAAGTGCCACCGTCCTTCACCTCCGCGAGAATGACCTTCGCGCCTGAGCGCCGGTGAGCGATCCATGCCGGCCCGCCATCCAGAAACGCGGCGTGCACGTGGCCGAAGCGAAGGCCTTCTATCAGTGGTTCATAAGTGGAAGGAACGACGACTCGTACCTGCTTGCCGATGCGCTCGGACAGGAACTCTCCCAGCCGCTCGGCCTTCGGTACGACCTCCTCCGCTCTGGCTGACGGCAGAAATCCCAGGATGAAGACATCCGGATCAGCTACCGCGCTGGCGTCGGCTGCAGGTTCAGCGCCCTTCGCGCGTTGCTCACCGCATCCGGCGAGCAGAAGTCCTGTGGAAAGGAGCGCCACGGCCGGAAGCCTCATGAGTCCAGCCGCGCAGTGTTTGGCGTGAATTTTTTCGGACTCCGCAGAGTGGAAGCTAGTTGAGAATGATTCTCAACTCATCTTCAATATACTGCGGGAAGGACGGTTGGGTCAAATCCCTAGTGAAGGGGTCGGGATTACCGCCGGAGCAATGGCTGGCGAGCAGAGTCGAACGACCGGAGGTGAAGAGAGCAGTGGACCCCACCGTCCGCGACATCAGGATACGCTCATCGATACTTCTCTCCTCTTACCACCTGCACGTCCATCACGTATGCGATCACTGCATAGTCCCGAAAGTAGTCGTGGGCGAGGTGTTCGAGGATTGCATCGGCCACCTCGGCAGTGGTGATCACCTCGATTCGAACGTTGCGGCCCATCCACGCCAGCACACCGCGGGTTCCTTCGCCGCGTGCCTCCAAGAGGGTGTAACCCTTGGCACCAATCCGCTTCACCTCCTGGATGAGCCGGTCCTCCAGCACCGGTTCGGCAACGATGGTGATCAGCTTCATTGGAGTGGTGCGCACTGGCGTCAGACTCCCTGGAGCAGGCTTGCCATGGCGTAGTAGAGCGGGATGCCGAGTGTGAGATTGAAGGGGAAGGTGATGCCGAGCGCGGACGTCAGATAGAGGCTCGGATTGGCTTGTGGAAGCGCGATGCGAATGGCCGCGGGCGCGGCGATGTACGACGCGCTCGCGGCCATCACGCCCAACACGGTCGCTCCTCCGAGCGACAACCCGGCCATTGTGCCCAGCGCGGTTCCGAGAGCGCCATTCATGACGGGCATGAGGACAGCGAAGCCGACGAGGAAGGCTCCCACCTCGCGCAGATCACGCAACCGCCGCGCCGCGACCATGCCCATTTCCAGCAGAAAGAGCATCAGCGCACCCTGAAAGAGATCGACGAACAGGGGAGCGACGCGCGCGACCCCGGCCGCGCCGGAGAGGTAGCCGATCACCAGCCCTCCCACCAGCAGCAGGACTCCGCGTCCGGCGAACACCTCGTGAATCACGACACCCATGGATCCGCCGCCAAGACGTGCACGCGCTATCATCAGAGCGATTACGATTGCCGGTATCTCCAGCAGCGCCACGAGCGTAGCCGTATATGCTTCGCTCGGCGCCCCAACCGCTTCGGTGAAAGCGAGCGCGGCGCTGTACGTCACCACTGATACGGAACCGTAGTGCGCGGCAATAGCCGCGCTGTTGGCGACGTCGAGCCTCCGGCGCACCACCACGTATGCCGCGACCGGAGTAACCACGCCGATCACCAGTGTGGCGAGCACAGGTCTCAACACCTCTGAAGCCGTGACGTGTGACAGTTCCGAGCCGCCCTTGAGTCCGATCGCCAGCAGCAGGTAGATCGTCAGCGCGGTGTGCACCTCCTCCGGGAATCTGAGATCGCTGCGCACCAGAGTCGCCACCGCTCCCAGCGCGAAGGCGAGGACGACCGGCGAGAGAATGTTCAGGGCGAGGAGGTCGAGTGGCGACATGGCCTACGAGCGGGGGATAGGGACCAGGGATACAGGGCCAACGACACCAGGCGCAGCTACCGGTTTTCCAGGTGCCGGCTCACGATGCGCCGCCATGGCCACGCCTGGTTCGCCGAACCCCTCCGGCAGCCGCGGGGTATATTAATGCCATCTTCACGCAACACCACCGAACCTTCATTCGTTATGCCATGCCTGCTCGCCACATTCTCTGGGCGCTCGCCAGCCTCTTTCTCCTCGCGCCGGGAGTCTACGCCGCACAGGCTCCGCGTACCAGCGGACCCGAGCGTGACTACCTCGCCTTCGTTGTGTCGGAGAGCAATGATCGAGTGCAGCTCGTTCGCTTCGGCTCCTCCGGCGCAACGGTGGAGCGGGAGTTCCAGACGGGAATGATGATCACCGACACGGACGGTCCCCACGGACTCGCCGTTGCGCCCGACGGACGTCACTATTTCGTCACTACGGGTCATGGCGCACCCTTCGGCCGGTTGTGGAAGTACACTACGGACAAGGACTCGCTGGTGACCTCGATCGAGCTGGGGATGTTCCCCGCGAGCCTCCAGGTATCACCGGACGGCGCGTTCGTGTTCGTGGTGAACTTCAATCTGTACGGCGACATGGTGCCATCTTCGGTGTCCGTGGTGGACGCCGAACAGATGGTCGAAGTGGCGCGCATTCGCACCTGCACGATGCCGCACGGATCCCGACTGAACGCGTCAGGCACGCGGCAGTACTCCACCTGCATGATGGATGACATGCTCGTCGAGATCGACGCGCACCAGCTGGAAGTCTCCCGTCATTTCATGCTTGCGGCAGGAAGGGAGCACGGCATGGAGGGTGCGCCCGGTGCCCATCATGGCCACGTCGCAGAGCAGCGGGCCGGAGACGACTCGCACGCCACCCATGGTGCTCGCACGCCCGAGACCCGCCAGGCGGTGGGCGGAATGTCGCACGAGGTCAGCTGCTCCCCCACTTGGGCACAGCCCTCCGCCGACGGCTCGACAGTCTTCGTCGCTTGCAACAAATCCAGCGAGATCGTGGAAGTCGATGTAGCGAGCTGGACGATGACGCGCCGCCTTCCGGCTGGTCCCGGAGTCTACAATCTCGCCGTGACGCGTGATGGCACCCGGCTCATTGCCACCAACAAGGCGGGGCAGTCGGTTTCGGTGTTCGACACCCAGTCCGGCCAGGAGCTCGCGCGCATTGCCACGACGCGGAAGGTCGTGCATGGTGTGGCTGTGACGCCCGACGACCGCTACGCGTTCATCTCGGTGGAAGGGATCGGCTCGGAGCCGGGAACCGTCGAGATCATCGACCTGCAAGCGCTGCGAACCGTGGCCTCCGTTGATGTCGGACAGCAGGCTGGCGGCATTGATGTGTGGAAGGTAACGGAAAGGGCCGGCGCGCGTTGATCGTCGCTCCTCACGTCAATGACTGGACTCGCGCCACCATGTGGCCCAGCCCTCGCCGCAGCGTTTGCGGCGCGCGGTCCGATCGCACCGTCTGGCTGGCGGCGCGTCCCCGCATTATTGTCGCAGGTCGCCCGGGTTATCCCGTTGCTCCGCGGTGCCCCGGCCGGAGTTTTTCAGTAGCTTCAGCTGGGACGATGAGCGTTCCGCGGATCGAGCGAATCAGGAGGGCGTGAATGCCGCGATGGGTATGGATAGGCGGGCTGGCACCGATGGTCGCGCTCGCGGCCGCCTGTGGAGGGGGCGATGGCCCAACGCCGCCCGTCGGCGGTGAATGCGAGGGGTCAGTATCTCCCACGCTCGTGGACCTCCAGCCAGGCCAGATGTACCTGTCGCCCAATGCGACCGTGGCCGGATGCGTGGAACTGGCGCAGGCGAGCGGACGCTACGTTTTGGCGGTGGTGAACACGAATAGCTCGCCCGCAGCGTCCGTTTCTTTCCGTCTCCGCGGCGTTGGCGGCTCTGCTGCGAGCATTGCCGCTACAGAGGCCACAGCCGCGCCCTCCGTGCTCCAGCACGGCGCGCGACCATCGACAGCCGCCGCCCACTCGCTAGGTCGGGAGATGAGGCACCGCAAGGCGCACCGCGACATGGTGCGTCGCAACCACGAGCTGATGCGCAGCTTGCCCGTGCGCGGCGGCCGCGTCGAGACTGCGGGTATGGCGGCGGCGACGGTTTCGGCAGCCGCGGTGAGCCGGACCGTGGGCGCAACTTCAATGGTCAGGATCCCGGACATCGAAAGCACGGTAACGTTGTGCAGCCAACTGCCCTACCAGGAGATCGAAGCGCGCACCGTTTACAGCGGAACGCGCGCCATCATCGTCGAGGACGTTGCCGCGCCACTCGCCGGCCAGATGGACAACATTCTCACGGCGATGGGCCAGGAGTTCGATCAGGTCATGTTTCCGATCCTGACGCAGAATTTCGGCAATCCCCTGCGCCTGGACGCGCAGCTTGACGACAACGACGCCATTGTGATGGTGATCTCACCCCAGGTAAATGCGTTCGATGGCGTGGCGGGGTTCGTGATCAGCTGCGACTTCGGGTCGCGCGCGGCGATTCCGGCGAGTAACGAGGGAGAGTACTTTTACGCAATAGTTCCCACCGACGCCAGCATGGAGTTCTTCTCACCGTCGGGAGAGCTTACTCGTCCCAACTGGCGGCGGATCATGCGGTCCACGCTGATCCACGAGGTCAAGCATCTCACCGGGTATGCCGAGCGAATCTCCCGCGGCGCGCCTTTCGAGGATTCGTGGCTCGAGGAAGCCACCGCGATGGTGGCCGAGGAGCTGTACGCGCGAACGGTGTATAGTGTCGGCTGGAGGGATAACGTCACGTACCAGGAGAGTGTGTTCTGTGACGTCCGTCCGGGAGCTGTACAGTGTCCCGACGCACCGGCTATCATGATCGCGCATTTCGTCCTTCTCTACGACTATCTGGAGCGGGTGGAATCACTGTCTCCGCTGGGCGATCCTCCCGGGGAGGATGGCTCGAGCTTCTATGGGAGCGGTTGGTCCTTCGTCCGATGGATCCTGGACCATTACGCGACTACCGAAGCGGCCTTCCTCATGCCACTCACGCAGGGGCCGCTCACCGGAGTGGCAAACCTCGAGGCAAGGGCTGGGCGCCCGTTTGCGGAGATGCTGTCACACTGGTCGCTGGCCAATGCTCTGGACAGCCGCTCCAACTTCGCACCGCAAAGCGAGCTCATAGCTCACCCGAGCTGGCACTACCGCAACATGTACAGCTCCCTGAACAGCGATTTCGCGAACAACCCCACACTGTTCAGCCGGCCGTACCCACTCGTACCGCGGGCCGTGACCTTCGGATCGTTCACTCAGCCGACGGTACAGGTTGCCGGTGGTACAGCCGCGTATTTCGAGCTCTCGGGAACGGCTGCTGGTCAACAGCTACTCGAGTTTCGGGGCGCGCAGGATGGACCGCTCCCCGGCGCCATCCGGGTTGGGATCGTGAGGGTTCAGTGAGGACCGCTCGGATCGTCACGCTTATCGCGTGCGGCACAGTCGCCGCGGCTTGCCCGCGCGCGGACGCACCGGAACAACTGGATACAGCGCTCGTAGGCCAACCGGCGGATGCACAGTTCCCTCCCGCCGACGCGCCTGGCGACACGGCGGAGCGGCCTGTCATGGCGGAGCCAGGAACGACGACGGTCGATGTACCGCCGCGGCGAACGACGCCCACCCGTCCGCCACCCACCGTTGGCCCGCCGCCGGATACACCCCGCCCGGCACCGGAGGAAGCGGTGACAGACAGCGTTCGTGGCCGGATAGCGATTGTGGGCGCAGCGCCCGTGACACACCTGGTCGTTCGGGGGACGGGCGAGCCCGACACCAGGCTGGATGGAGGTGGCGCGATCATACGATCGCTTCGCTCCGTTCAGGGGCTCGAGATCGAGGCCTTTGGAAGCCGGCAGGCTGGGGACGTCCTGCGCGTGGAGCGCTTCAGCGTGCGTGCCGCCGACGGTGTGCCGGCTATGGACGGAACGCTCGAGCGCGATGGCGACGGCTACGCTCTCGTGACTTCAGATGGTCGGCGGCATCGCCTCACGCAGCTGCCGGAAGCGCTCCAGGAGCACGTCGGTCATCGTGTGTGGATTGCCGGCGCGCTGGACCGATCGCCGGAGGCGTTCGGCGTCATTCAATGATCGCAGTTCCGTCGGAGCATGCCCAGGGTCCGCCCCCACCGTGAGGTCGCTCGCGAGCTCCAGCGAATTGCACCTTCGTTCCTTGCCGCTCATGAAACCAGGAAAGACGACTGCACTCCTGCTCCTTTCGGTGATTCTGCCGGCAGTAGTCTTTGCACAGGATCCTTTCCTCTGGCTGGAGGACATCGACAGCCGGAGATCCATGACGTGGGTCGAGGAGCGGAACCAGACTACCCTGAGAGCGCTTCAGGCGCACCCCGCCTACGACGAATTGTTCACCAGAACGCTCTCGATCCTCAACTCGCGGGAACGGATCGCATTCCCCTCGTTCGCGGGCGCGCACATCTACAACTTCTGGCAGGACGAAAACAACCCGCGCGGGCAATTGCGCCGGGCCACCGAGGCCTCCTATCTCAGCGGCGATCCAGCCTGGGAGACGGTTCTCGACATCGATTCCCTTGCGGCGTCGGAGCAGGTGAATTGGGCGTACGGAGGCGTGCGTTGCATGCCTCCGGAGTATCGTCGCTGTCTCATCTCGCTGTCGCGGGGTGGAGCGGACGCGACCGAGGTCCGGGAGTTCGACGCCGAGCGCAAGGAGTTCGTCGCCGGGGGATTCTTTCTGCCCGAGGCGAAGGGAGGCGTCGATTGGATAGACGAAGACACCCTCATCGTCGCCACCGACTTCGGCGAGGGATCACTCACGACATCGGGATATCCACGAGTCGTCAAGGTGTGGCGGCGCGGTGCGTCGCTGGAGCAGGCGCGCACCGTCTACGAAGGGGCGGTCACCGACGTGGGCGTGTGGGGTTACTCCTCGTACGTGCAGGGGGTGCTGATCCCGCTGGTGGCGCACGCCCCCAGCTTCTTCGAGAGCACCACGTACGTGCTGCGCAACGACACCCTGACCGCGCTCGACCTGCCGAAGGATGCGAGCATAGGCCTCGTCAATGACCGGCTGGTGGTGTACCTGCGCTCGTCATGGACGGTGGGCGAACAGAGCTATCCGCAGGATGCGCTCGTAGGCATCGGGTTTGAGGAGTTCCTTTCCGGAAAGCGTCTCTTCGATGTCATTCACGCTGGGGGAGACAGGCAGAGCATCGCGGGGTACTCCACCACCGCCAACTATCTGCTCGTCAACGTGCTCAACAACGTGCGCAGCGAGCTTCATCGCTACCGCTTTCACGAGGGCCGATGGGTGGGGCAAAGAGTGCCGGCTCCGGATTTTGGCAGCATAGGGATCTCGAGCACGTCGTCGCTGACGGATCGCTACTTTTTCACCTATAGCAGCCATCTACAACCCACGTCGCTATATGCAGGCGACGCTGATGGCACCGTTACGCTCGTCCGGCAGCTGCCGGCGATGTTCGACGCGACCACGCACGAAGTGACGCAGCTCGAGGCGACCTCAAAGGATGGTACGCGGATCCCCTATTTCGTCGTCAAGCCTGAAGGGATGGCGATGGATGGCGCGAATCCCACGCTGCTGTACGGATACGGCGGCTTCGAGTCACCGCTGACTCCAGGGTACAGCGCCACCGTTGGCGCATCGTGGCTGGAGCGCGGTGGAGTGTACGTGGCGGCCAACATTCGAGGCGGCGGCGAATTCGGTCCCGCCTGGCACCGCGCTGCGCAGAAGGAGCACAAGCAGCGTTCGTACGATGACTTCATCGCGGTGGCCGAGGACCTGATCGCGCGCGGCATCACGTCGCCGCGTCGTCTCGGCATCATGGGCGGCAGCAACGGCGGGTTACTCGTCGGCGCCGCTTTCACTCAGCGTCCGGAGCTGTTCGGCGCAGTCGTCTGCCAGGTACCGTTGCTCGACATGCAGCGCTATCATCACCTCCTGGCGGGCGCAAGCTGGATGGCCGAGTACGGCAATCCGGACGAGCCGGCCGAGTGGGAGTACATCTCCAGGTACTCGCCCTATCACAACGTCCGTCCCGGCCAGCAATACCCGCGCGTGCTCCTCACTACCACCACTCGGGACGACCGCGTACACCCCGGGCACGCGCGCAAGATGGCGGCGAAGATGGAGTCGATGGGGTACCCGGTCTACTACTTCGAGAACACCGAGGGTGGACATGGTTCCGGCACGACTCCCGAGCAGCGCGCAACGATGAGTGCGCTGACGTACGCGTATCTCTGGGAGCAGCTGGGCGGGCTCGTGCCCTAGTCTCACGCTTCGCGCAGCGCCGCCATTGGTGTCTCGGAAAAGACGTCCCGGCTGCCGAGGACACCGATCAGAAGCGTGAGCACCGCCATGCCGAGGCCGAGGGCCAGCAGCGGCAGGACGGCGAGAGCGAACGAGATCTCGAACACGAATCGCATCAGCGCCCAGGCACCGGCAATCGACAGCAGCATTCCGGTTGCGCTGCCGAGCAGTCCGAGAAGGGCATACTCTGACAACATGATCCGGCCAATCTGAGCGCGCGTGGCACCGAGTGTCTTGAGCAGAACTCCTTCGCGCAGCCGTTGCCGGCGCGTTGCCGCCACCGAGCTGAACAGCACCAGCGCGCCGGTGACGATGCTGAAGAGCGCCATGAAGCGCACTGCCACCGTCACGCGGTCGAGAATGCCGCCTACGGCCTGCTGGATGAGCGACAGGTCGATGCTCGACACATTCGGGAAGCGATTCACGGCGGCATGCTGCAACCTTGCCCGCTGTCCGGCGTCTTCGGAGTGCGTGAGGAACACCCACGTTTGTGGCGCGCGTCGCAGTGCGTCCGGTACGAATACGACGAAGAAGTTCGGCTCGAAACGTGCCCAGTTCACCTCCCGCAAACTGGCGACCCGCGTGGCCACTCGCACGCCCTGTACATCCCACGTGATCGAGTCACCCACGCCGACTCCCAGTTCGGTGGCGAGATCGCGTTCCACCGAGATCTCGTGCAGATGGCTCGGCGCCGATCCGCTGCCGAACCATCGGCCCGCCACGAGCCGCTCCGATGCTACGAGCGTATCGCGATAGCTGGACCGATACTCGCGGCGAAGGGCCCAGGATGCGCGGCCGCGCGACAGCTCCGCCACGTCCTGGCCGTTAATGCTTGCCACGCGCATCGGGATGATCGGAACGCGCTGAAGCACTGGCTGGCCGGCCGAGCGAATCAGCGAATCCAGTGCTTCCACTTGATCTTCCTGCACATCGAAGAACGCCATGTTGGCACGCGTCGCCTCACCGCTCAGCGTCAATTGCCGGAGCAGGTTGGCCTGGACCAGAAACAGCGTGCTGATCAGGAAAGCACCGAAACCAAGCGACAGGATCACCGCCCGCGTTTGATTGGCCGGGCGATAGAGGTTGGCCACTCCCTGTCGAATCGTGAACGTCCACCCGTCCCGCAGCACTCGGCGAGCGGCGCTCGACAGCACCCACGCCGCCAGCCAGAGCACCAGGACGGCGACCCCTATGGCGAGTGACATGACCGCTGCTTCGCGCATGTTGCCTGCTCGCATGGCGACGATGCCGAGCACGCTGGCCGCGAGGACGGCGGCGGC
>CAYXRS010000080.1:0-15103 GCA_964467195.1 uncultured Gemmatimonadaceae bacterium | reverse complement strand
ATCCCGCCGCACAACCTGCGGGAAGTGGTGAGTGCCATCATCCATCTGATCGACAGCCCCGAGGCCACGGCCACGGATCTGCGGCAGTACATCAAGGGCCCGGACTTCCCCACCGGCGGCTACATCTACGGCCGCAGCGGCATTGCCGATTATCAGGAGACGGGACGCGGGCGGATCGTGATGCGGGCGCGGGCGGTGATCGAGGAGAAGGAGTCATCGGGCCGCGCGCAGATCGTGATTACCGAGATTCCCTACCAGGTCAACAGCAACAACCTGGTGGTGCAGATTGCCGAGCTCGTGAAGGAGCAGAAGCTCCAGGGGATCAGCGATCTCCGCAACGAATCGGACAAGGAGGGGATGCGAATCGTCGTCGAGCTCAAGCGCGATTCGATCCCTCGAGTGGTGCTGAACCAGCTGTACAAGCACACGCAGATGCAGTCGACCTTCGGCGTGATCATGCTCGCGCTCGTGCCGGATCCGCACACGCGCCAGCTCGTGCCGAAGATCATGCCGCTGCGGGATATCCTCCTGCACTTCGTCGATCACCGGCACGAGGTGATCGTTCGCCGCACCCAGTTCGATCTCGACAAGGCGCTCGAGCGGGAACACATCCTGGAGGGGCTCAAGATCGCCGTCGACAACATCGACGCGGTGATCAAACTGATCCGCGCGGCGGCGGACACGCCGGTCGCGAGCGCGCAGCTACAGCAGCGGTTCAAGCTCTCCGAGAAGCAGGCCGAGGCGATTCTCAATATGCGCCTCGCCAAGCTCACCGGGCTCGAGATCGAGAAGCTCGAGGCGGAGCTGAAGGAAATTCGCACGTTGATCAAGGACCTCAAGGAGATACTGGGCTCGCGCCCGCGGCGGATGAGCATCCTCAAGGACGAGCTGCTGCGTCTGGCCCAGAAGTTCGGCGACGAGCGTCGCACGGAGATCACCAGCGACCAGGGCGAGTTCACGATCGAGGACCTGATCGCCGAGGAGGACATGGTGGTTACCGTGTCCCACTCCGGCTACATCAAGCGCACCGCGACTTCCACATATCGCCGGCAGCGGCGCGGCGGCCGCGGGCTCAATGGCCAGAACCTGAAGGATGAGGATTTCGTCGAGCATCTCTTCATCGCGTCCACGCACGACTACATCCTCTTCTTTACCGACGATGGTCGCTGTTACTGGCTCAAGGTTCACGAAATCCCGCAGGCGGGGCGGCTTGCCAAGGGCAAGCCGGTAGTCAATCTGATCAACGTGACTGCGGACACGAACATCTCGGCAATGGTGCCGGTGCGGGAGTTCAGCGACAGTCAGTACCTGCTCTTCGCAACCAAGGGGGGCACGGTCAAGAAGACCGCGCTGTCACAGTACTCCAATCCTCGCACCACGGGAATCAAGGCGATCAAGATCGAGGAAGGTGACGAGTTGATCGACGTCCAGATCACCACCGGCACCAACGATGTCGTTCTGGCCACCCGCCACGGGCTCTCCATTCGTTTCAACGAGCAGAACGTGCGCGAGATGGGGCGCGATACCACCGGCGTGAAGGGGATTGAGCTGCGAGCGGACGACATCGTCGTCGGCATGGTCGTCCTCAAGCGCGAGGCGATGCTCCTGGTCGTTACCGAGCGAGGCATGGGCAAGTGCTCCGAGATCGATGAGTACCGCGTCCAGCGCCGCGGTGGGAAGGGAATCATCACCCTCAACCGCACCGACAAGACCGGGAACGTCGTTTCGATCAAGGAAGTGCTGACGGACGACGAGCTGATGCTGATCACCAAGCAAGGCATGGTCATTCGGATGCCGGTGAAGGGGATCCGGATCAGTGGCAGGAACACGCAGGGCGTGCGACTGGTGAACCTGGAGCCCGGGGACCTTGTGTGCGACGTTGCCCGCCTCGTGGTGGAGGATGACGAGCAAGGGGACGAGACCGAGAGTCCGGACCCGATCGGCGCCGCTCCCGAAGGCGAGGAGGGGTAAGGGGCAGCCTCGACGGTCACGGGGGGGGCCGAGGGGCAGGCGGAAGCAGCAGCGGTGGGCGACGCGTCGCCGTCGCTTGCCGGGCCAACTGGCCCTTGACCCGGACGCAAACTCGGCTCCAGCCCTTGATCCCCACCTGAACCATGTTTTTTTGGTGACCCGCGTCACACAGCTGTAGTCTTGTAGAGACCTGCCCCACGCCGCGCCGACTGCGGCCAGGTGCGACGAATGCACGACACGCCAGCGGTAATGACACCCCTCGTTGGGCTCGATGAGCTGCGGGAGGCCGCCGCCGCATTGCGCGGTGTGGCCATCCGCACTCCGCTGTTACGCGCCCACGCGCTGGGCGAGGTCGCCGGCTGCGAGGCCTGGGTGAAGCCCGAGATGCTTCAGCGGGGGGCGGCGTTCAAGTTTCGCGGCGCTTACTACTATCTGTCGCGACTGGACGAGCGCAGGCGCGCCGTTGGCGTCATCGCCCCCTCCTCAGGCAACCACGCGCAGGCGGTGGCGCTGGCGGCACGACTCTTCGGTGTGCCTGCTACGGTCGTGATGCCAACCACCGTAACGCCTGCCAAGCGAGCGGGCGTCGAGCGGCACGGGGCGCGGATCGTACTCGCGGGTACCACCACCCAGGAGCGGTGGGACCGCGCAGTCGAGATCGCCGATGCCGAGGGCTGCGTGCTTGTGCCGCCCTACGACGACGCGCTCATCGTGGCCGGACAGGGCACCGCCGGGCTCGAGATCGTCGAGGATCTGCCGGGAGTGCAGACGGTCATCGTGCCGGTGGGCGGTGGCGGCCTGAGCGCCGGCGTGGCCACCGCGGTCAAGCTCCTCCAGCCTTCTGCGCGCGTTGTGGGCGTGGAGCCGGCGGGCGCACCGAAGCTCACCCGGGCGCTCGCCAATGGCGCTCCGGTGACGCTCGAGTCGGCTGCCAGCGTGGCTGACGGGCTGCTTGCGGTGCGAATTGGCGCCATACCGTTTGCGCATCATCGCGCCTATCTGGACGAGGTCGTGACGATAGACGACGAGTTCCTGGGGGAGGGGGTGCGATTCCTCCTCGACCGGATGAAGCTCGTCGCCGAGCCGAGCGGTGCAGCCACCGTAGCCGCGTTGCTGAGTGGCGCTGTGCGACCGAGAGGAAAGACGGTGGCACTTCTCAGCGGCGGCAACATCGATTGGGCGGGACTCACCGCCTTGTTGTCCGATGGCTAGGGCTCGCCTGCTCGTCGCCGACGATGACGAGGTGCTGCTGGGCACCGTCGCCTGGCTGCTCAAGGAGCGTGGCTATGACGTGGTCGCCGTGCCGGGTGCCGCCATGCTCGAGGAGCAGATGATGCAGCCGCCGCCGGACGTGCTCGTGCTGGACGTGTCGATGCGCGGGCTGGAGGAGCAGCGCCTGTTCGAGCGCCTCGAGGATGACGAAGCCTGGCGCGACGTGCGGGTGGTCGTGGTCTCGGCTCGGCCCGCGCAGCGCGAGTCATCGAGGCTGCTGGGGCTGGGCGCTTCCGATTTCCTCGCCAAGCCCTTCAACGTGCGCGAACTGCTGGCTCGCGTGCAGGTTCAGGTCCGTATTCGCCAGGAGCTGCGTCACGCGCGCGATGAGCTGCGATCTACCGAGGGAGAGCTCCGCCGTGCCCGCGAGGAGGCGGAGAGCCGCCGCAAGCTTGTCGACATCCTCCACGAGGTGGCCGGGGACTTCTCCGCCGAGGAGCTTTCTCATCTCCTCGTACGCCGCGTGGCGCGCGCTCTCAACATCACACACTGTTCGCTCATCCTTGCCCGACCTGGCGAATCGCGCGGGGTGGTCGCTGCCGCCTATGAGAACCCCGGCGTGCGCAACCTCGAGATAGATCTGAGCCGTTATCCGGAGGTGCGGCAGGCGCTCGAGACTGGTATGCCCGTTCTGGTGGAAGACGAGGCGGCGAACGCGGTACAGGACTCGCTGCGAGCAGATTGGGAGGTCAACGTTCATGTGGGGGTTCGATCCGTCATTGCCCTTCCGTTCAGCGTGGAGGACACGCCGTCGGGAGTCGTCTTCCTCCGCACCATGCGCGACGAAACCCCTCTTACGCACGACGACGTGGCCTTTGCCGACACCGTGGTGCGCGCGGCCGTCATTGCCATGCGCCGGGCCCAGCTGATGGAGGCGACGCGCGCCGACACGGCGCGGCTCGAGCGTCTGGCCACGACGGATTCGCTCACTCAGGCACTGAACCGGCGCGCGCTCATGGAGAGGCTCGGTGCCGAGCTCGACCGCGCCAGTCGCTATTCACTCACCCTTTCGGTGCTGATGATCGACATCGATCACTTCAAGAACGTCAACGACACGTTCGGGCATCTGGTTGGTGACGAGGTCCTGAGCGAGATGGCCAGGATCCTTCAGCGCGAGGCACGATCGGTTGACATCGTCGCGCGGTATGGTGGTGAGGAGTTCGTTGTGGTGCTCCCCGAAACGGCGAGCGAAGGTGCGGTGGCCTTTGCCGAGCGCGTGCGGCAGCGAGTTGAGGAGGCGCAACTCGTGACCGGCGAGCAGTGTAGCTGGCTCCGCGTGAGCGTGAGCGTGGGCGTCGCGACAATCCCGGACCAGGCGGCGTTCAGCACCGAAGACGTCATCGCCGCTGCGGATGGCGCGCTCTATCGCGCCAAGGCACAGGGTCGCAACCGGGTTTGCACATGACACCCCGCTGTCCGGCTTGCGGCACGAGCTACGATGCCGGAGCCCGTTTCTGCTCGCGCGACGGCACGCGTCTGGTGCACGCTCACGCAGGGCAGGGGACTGCGGGGGCAGAGCCGGGCTCTGGCGTCGGCGTTCAGTCGCCTGGGGCTCGGGGCCAGCGGATGCCGGACCATCGAGCGACAGAGCTTAGCGGGGCGGCGCTCGCGCCCGCGCAGCTGGGCGGGGCCGCTGTCACCCTGGGTGGGCGCTATCGCATCGAGAGCAAGGCGGGACAGGGCGGTATGGCGTTCGTCTACCTCGCCACCGATCTGGAAACTGGCGATCGCCTGGCCATCAAGGTGCTTACACCAGTGCTGGCCCGCGACCCTTCCTCACTGGCCCGGCTACGACGCGAGGCCGACATCGGATCCCGGCTCGCCCATCCGAACATCTGTCACATCATCCGCCTGGGTGAAAGTGATGGGCTCGTCTACATCGTCATGCCGTTCGTGGAGGGGGAGCTGCTGAGCGACCGCACTTTCAGGGTTGGCCAGATCCCCCTGGAGGAGACGATTCGCCTGGTGGCGGACATCGCTGCCGGGCTGCATGCGGCGCATGCTCGCAAGGTCGTGCATCGCGATCTCAAGCCGGAGAACGTGATGCTGAGCGCGAACGGCGATGGGTCGGAGCGTGCGGTCATCATGGACTTCGGCCTGGCCAAGGAGCGCGCCGTGGGCGGCGAGGTTCAGAAGCTCACCGCCACCGGTATAGTGCTAGGCACTCCGGAGTTCATGAGTCCCGAGCAGATCCGCGGCAAGCCGCTCGACGCGCGTACCGACGTATATGCGCTGGGCGTGATGACCTACGAGATGCTCACCGGCAAGCTCCCCTTCGAGGGCTCGGATCAGCAGGAGATCATGCTGGCCCGGCTGCGCGGCCAACCCATCCCGCTGCGCAAGCGGCGTCCGGATATTCCCTTTCCTGCCGACGTGGAGCGGGTGCTTGCGAAATGCCTCGCAGCCGACCTCGCCCATCGATATCCAAGCGCCGCTGCCTTCGTCGATGCCCTCGCCGACGCCGCCTCGGGGCGTGGCGCGCTGAGCCGGGCGATCGATCAAGTCGATCAAGGGGTCAGAGTACTTGAAAATCGCCGTTCAAGGGGTCAAAGCACTTGAATCTCCCCGCTGACCTCACCGGCGAGGCCGGGAGCCGGCGCAGGCTGACCCGCTGCGAACCGTCCAAGCGATCCGGGTGTATCCTCTCAGTCAGGCCCAGGGTCAGGGAAGCCAGACTCTTGGCCACCATGGCCCTCTGGCCCCGCGCACCCCTCTTATCATTCCCCAATGTCCGTCCTGAGCCGCGCTCTCAGCGCTCTCGCCGTCACCGCCGTCATGGTGCTGATCGTGCTCGTGGCGTGCGAGGATCGGCGGGGCCGCGACGCACTGCCGACCACCGCCGTCGTCACGACACCGTCGGGAACGGCGATGTCGCACGAAGCGGTGCAGCTGGGCGCATACGCCGATTCGGCCGTGGCGCACGCGCTGCGCGACTCACTGGCGGCCGTGGGGTGGCATGCGTACCTGCGTCCGCTTCAGCAGGGAGGACGCACACTCTGGCGCGTGCGCCTTGCAGTGGGAGCTGACGAGGAGGTGGCACGACTCACCGCCTTCGCGTTCAGGGCGATGGGAGACGAGGTCGCGCGGCTCGTGGTCGATACCAGTGTGATCTCGGGACAGCGGGCGCTGGAGGTGACGCGAGTGAACCGCGGCGTCCGCGGAATGTTTGCGCGCGGACGGTGGGCACTTTCGCCCAATGGGCGAACCATGCTCGTGGTCGAGGACCCTGCCGGCGTGGAGAACGAACCGCTGCCGAACGGATTCGTACTCGCCGATGAGGAGGGGATGAGACGCGTGCAGTTGGACAGCGTCTGGGACGTTTCACCGGCGCCAGGGTGGCGCACCGCAGCGTTCGGAAAGGGCTACAGGATTTCGGCCGGTGAGCAGGAGACGCTCTCGACGGCGCAGTGGGAGGGCCTGGCGCGCCGCATCGGCATGCCCGTTCGCGATGTTCGGCGAGGCGGCTTCGCGGCGAGCGCCATGGCGTACATCTTCGGCTTTGCACAGCCGGGCGTGGTGGATCTCGAGACCGGTGAGGTGCGGTTGTTCCCGGTCGCAGGAGGCTGGCGTGTAGGCTGGACGAGCGACGGCACTCGCATCCTCGTTGGGGCGGATCCGCGGCTCGTCGACAATGATGCCCCTGCCACACGATGGTTTGCCATCGACGCGGCCACCGGGCAGCCGCGCGGTCACTATCAGACGCCGCCGCAGCCGGCGCACGTGAACTGGACGGAGGGGCCGCTACTCGATATCTCCGTCCGGCCCGACACGGCGAACCGCATCTCGTTGCCGATCGAGGGCGGAGCAGTAGAGAGTCGCGGTGGATGGATCAGAGTCAGAGGAAGGATCATCGGTCCCGGCGTGATCCTCGCCACCACTCGAGGCGGGCGCTTTGTCGCCGCGCTCGCACCGAATCCCGACGCAGGGGAATATGATGCAAAGGAGATGCTCGTCGTATATACGCTGTCGCGTTGAACGCGCGGCGCGGCCGCTGCACCTCGCGCTGCTGCTGCCGCTGCTCCTCGCTCTGCTACGGCCGCTGCACCTCACGCTGCTGCTTCCGCTCTTCATGGCGTCAGCGCACGCGCTGCACGCCCAGACATCGGTTGCCTCGCCGCCAGCTTCTTCCGGTTCGCGGGTCTACCACGCCGGCATCGATGTCCTGAACTACGAGCTGCTCATCGATCTGCCGGACACTGGAGCAGTGATCGAAGGCCGTGCACTGCTGACCGTGCGGCGCACCGCGCCTGTGGACACGCTGAGGCTGGATCTTCTCCATCTGCGCGTCGACAGCGTGATGGTTGCGGGACGATCGGTTCGCTTCCGGCGGGACAGCGCTCGCATCCACATCCCCCTTCCGGCGGGAGCCGATGACGACCTGCATGTGGCCGTGCGCTATGGCGGACGGGTGCGCGATGGATTGATCGTGCGCACGGATCCGGCCGGCCGGTGGACCGCGTTCGGCGACAACTGGCCCAACCGTGGGCGCAACTGGATACCGAGCGTGGATCACCCCAGCGACAAGGCCACGGTGACATGGATCGTCGTCGCCCCGATGGACCGTCGTGTGGTGGCCAACGGGGTGCTGGTCGAGGAGCGGACGATAGGAGCCGTCGCACCCGGCGCGAAGCCGCGACGGCTGACACACTGGCGACTCGACCAGCCGATCCCCGTGTACCTCATGGTGCTCGCCGCGGCGCCTCTCTCCTATCACGATCTCGGCGCGACCGCTTGCGGCCTTGCCGATCATGACGGCTGCGTACCGCAGGCGGTTTACGCCGCGCCGGAGTCAATGGACTTCCTGCCGGGCCCATTCGCGCACGCCGGAGCGATCACCGCGTTCTTTGCCGATCTCATCGCCCCGTATCCGTATCCCCGGCTGGCACACCTCCAGTCGTCCACGCGATTCGGCGGGATGGAGAACGCCACCGCGATCTTCTACTCCGATCGTGCATTTCGTGAACGTTCGCTGAGGCCGGGTCTGGTAGCGCATGAAATCGCACACCAGTGGTTCGGGAATGCCGTCACGCCCCGCGACTGGCCGCACCTCTGGCTCTCTGAGGGTTTCGCCTCGTATCTCGAGGCGCTCTGGGTGGCGCACTCGAGCGGGGATTCGGCTTTCCGCCAGATGATGGCCGACACGCGGCGGCGGGTGATCGCCTCGCCTGCCACTGTCCAGCGACCGATTATCGACACCCTGGAAACGGATTACCTGCGCCTCCTCAACACGAACGCCTACCAGAAGGGGGCTTGGGTGCTGCACATGCTCCGTGCCCAGTTGGGCGATTCGAGTTTCTTCCAGGGAGTTCGATCGTATTACTCCAGGCACCGTCACGGCACGGCAGACTCGGATGACCTGCGCGTCGCCATGGAGGAGGTTGCGGGTGACTCGCTCGGCTGGTTCTTCGATCAGTGGTTGCGTCGCCCTGGATACGCAGAGCTCACTTTTAGCTGGACGTGGGATCCACGAGCCCGACTGCTCGTCCTGGAGCTTGCCCAGGGTGCTCGCTTCGCGCCATACCGTTTTCCTCTCACTCTGGAAATTCGCGACAGTCGCGGTGAGATGCACCGCCGGCGCGTCGAGGTGGCAGTACACCGCACACAGCAGATCCCGATTTCTCTACCACGTGATTTCACTCCGCAGCGAATCATTCTCGATCCCGACGTCGAGCTGCTCGCCAGCTTTGCCGAGCGGTAGACACGTGCGGCAGTCAGCATCGTTACCCCTCGTTGCGGCGGCACTGCTCGTGACGCTGATTGCGGGGGTGGCCGCGCCGGCTGAGGCTCAGGATCCGGTTGCGCGCGCCGATTACCTGATGCGCGTTGGACGCGTCTTCGCAGCCGAATCGGTTTACTACTGGGCGGCGACGAGCAAGCCGAAGGATCCAGCCGCCCGGCTCGCGCTCGGCCGCTATCTGGCTTCGCGCGGCGCGTTGCGCACGGCGGCAACGCTGCTGGAGGAGGCGCGCTTTTTTGGCGGCGATCCAAAGGTAGTAGCAGCGGAGCTCGCGCCGATCTACGAGCGCCTGGGCGAGTATAGAGTGCTCGCGTCGCTGCCGGCATCGCCGCTGTCACCAGCCGAGCAGATGCGAGCGGAGTGGCTGCGCGACAGCCGGCCCACGCGGCGAGGCCCGGCCAGCGTGGTCGTTTCCCTGCTGAGCGCCGAGCCACACCTGGTGGGGAGAGTGGTCCTCCGCATTGGCCGCGACAGCATCGTTGCCGACATCGATCCGGCTGCACATGGACTGGCCCTCGATACCGCATGGGCTCGTCGTCGCGGAGTCAGGCGCTTCGCTCCCGCCGTGGAACGTGTGCCTGAGCGAATGGCTGGTGTCGTTACCGAGTTGATGCTGGGCGAGCTGACGCTGGGCAACGTGCCTGTCTCGTTCGCCGCGCACGGCGGCGCGGAGCGAGCCGTAGTGGGGCTCGACTTCCTGTCGCGGCTGGCGCCGAGCTTCGACGAGCGCGAGTCCACGCTAACCTTGCGAGCAGGAGGCAAGGTTCCGGCGCTACCTCGGGCACGCCGATTTCCCACACTGGTCGCGCGCGGCAGCTACGCGCTGGTGGATGGCGTGAACGTGATTCAGCTCAACAGCGCCAGAGGCCGTGCCCTGGTCGGCGGCAAGCGATGGACCCTGGGCATGTCGGAGTTGCTGGTGGAGTGATCGGCCGCGTCGTCATCGCCCCATCCGCTGAAGGTCGACCAGCAGACAACGATCCTGCACCACGGCGATTCCCTCGCGCGCAAGCTCCTCGGCCACGCCATCGTGCCGGATGCCGAGCTGCATCCATACAGCCCTGGGGCGGGCGGCAAGTATGTCATCGATGTGTTCCGGTATTCGCCTGGAACGACGGAAAACGTTCACCATGTCGATCGAACCGGGAACCTCTACCAGTCGGCGGAAGACCTTGCGGCCGAGGATCTCGGTCACCTCGGGGTAGTAGACGGGAACGGGAATGATCTCGTAGCCAGCCCGTGCCGCGTAATGTGGCACATAGAACGCGGGCTGCGCGGATTCCGGAGTCTTCATGCCCAGGACGGCGATACGGTGCACGCTGGCGAGAAGGGCGGAGATCTCCGTCCAGGACTCCAGCAGGTTGTCGCGCCAGTGAGGCGCCGCGGGGTGAGGGTACGACATGGAGTCGAATCCGTGCCAGAAACGTGCGCGAATGCCGTTCCATCGCCGTCGGATCGCTGGTGGCAGGAAACCGCTGGTGCCCGCTCGCCACCTGTCTGTGGTCGGTAATGGTGACGTTGTGGCGCGTGCCTGGGCCTTACCGGGGAACGACCGCCTTCACCCGGCCCCCGACACCGGCTAGCTTGTCTGCTCGTCCGACCGTCCCGAGGAGAACCACGCAATGCGCATGCTCGTACTTGGCGCCGGCCTGCAGGGCTCGGCGTGTGCATATGATCTGCTGCAGAATTCAGAGGTGGAGGAGGTCCGACTCGCCGATCTGAACATCGCCGAGCTGCCCGAGTTTCTGTCCGAGTACTCCGGCCGGAAGCTCATCCCCACGCACCTCGACGTGCGGGATAGGGAGGCCACCCTCGCTCTCATGCGAGAGTGCGATGCCGCGATGAGCGCCATTCCCTACTACTTCAATTTCGATCTCGCGAGTCTGGCGGTAGAGGCCGGCACGCACTTCTCCGATCTCGGTGGAAACACCGAGATCGTCTTCAAGCAGAAACAGCTGGACGCGAAGGCGCGCGACAAGAAGCTGTCGATTATCCCCGATTGCGGCCTTGCACCGGGGATGGTGAACATCCTGGCCGAGTACGGAGTGGAGCAGCTGGACAGCGTGTCCTCGGTGAGGATATACGTTGGCGGGCTGCCTCAGAACCCGCAGCCGCCGCTCAACTACCAGATCGTGTATTCGCTCGAGGGTGTGCTCGACTACTACACGACTCTTTCATGGGTGCTGCGCGATGGGCGGCGTACGAATGTGGAGGCGCTGTCGGAGCGCGAGCCGGTGCACTTTCCGCAGCCCGTGGGAGAACTGGAGGCGTTTCACACCGCCGGTGGACTGTCGACGATGGCCTTTCGCTACGAAGGGCGGATCCCGAACATGGAGTACAAGACGCTCCGCTACCCCGGCCACGCCGAGATCATGGAGACGATCCGCGAGCTGGGATTACTCGACACGCAGCCCGTTGACGTGAAGGGTCTGAAGGTGATTCCGCGGGACCTGTTCGTGGCGGCGGTGGGACCGCGCCTCCGCAACCCGAAGGGCCGCGACCTGGTTGCCATGCGGGTCATCGTTGAAGGCGAGCGCGACGGATCACCGGCGCGCCTCGGCTGGGAGCTTCTGGATTTCTATGACGAGGCGTGCGGAATGAGCGCGATGATGCGGGCCACGGGATACTCGCTCTCGATAACCGCTCAGATGCAGGTGAAGGGCGAGATCAGGACGACCGGCGTCTGCACACCGGACGAGTGTGTACCAGCCAAGTCCTACATCGAGGCGCTGGCGCGGCGCGGGGTGAACATACGGGAGATCTGAGCCCCTCACTCCCGCGCAAAGGCAGCGAGGGTGATCCCGATCTGATCGATCGTGGCTCGCGCGTTCCACCGGTCGGTGCCGTTGTAGATGAACGCGAAGGCGAGCAGCTCACCGTTCACCGATGTCACGTAGCCCGCCAGCGAGATGACGGAGTTGGTCGTGCCCGTCTTTGCGTGCAGGTTTCCCTGCGCCGGGCTGTTCCGCATCCGGTTCCGCAACAGCTCCGATTCGCCTGCCACGGGCAGCGAGGCGTGAAAGACGTCGCTCCATGGCGCCCGGTGACCGTAGTCGAGGAGTCGCACGAGCGCTCGCGGCGTGGATTGGTTCAGCACCGATAGTCCGCTGCCGTCGGCGGCGAGCACCACGTCGTCTTCGGTGCCGAGGCGTTCCTTCATGAACTGCTGGAGCATGCCGTTGGCTCGCTCTGCGGAACCGAGTGAGCCTGGCGGGTCGGCGCGCGCGACGTTGCGGAAGATCAGCTCGGCATAGTGGTTGATGCTCTCCCGGTTCATGACCGCCACGAGTCGCGAGAGCGGCGGTGATGGCAGCGAGGCGATCACGACCGCCTGCGGCGGCGTGGGTCCGAACTCGGTGCTGCCGTCCACGACGATCCCGCGCGTGGCCAGCGCCGCCCTCAGTGCGCCCGCCGTGAACGCTGGCGGATCCTCCACCACCAGGGCGTAGCGGCGCGTGCCGGCCGCGGCGCCAATGAAGCCGCGCACCTCGATTATTCCGGATGCCGTGGTGCGCGCCACGATGCGGGCATCGCGGCCGGCCACTGTGCGAACAGACGCCGCCAGGGGTATGTCGCTCTCGGGCTCGAGCCATACCGCTCCGGCTGCACCGCCGCGTCCGGGCGCAACCGCGATCCAAACCAGATTCTCGTTCAGCGACAGTGCCGAGACGCGCGCGGCATAACCTGAATGCAGGTATCGCTCGTCCCACCCTTCGGGCACCAGTCGTTGCTCGAACGCCGTCGCGTCGGCAATGAGATTACCGGTCACGCGCCGGATGCCGCTCCCCGCGGTAAGCTCGGCGAGAAGCGAGACGGGAGCCGACATACCGCCCGGCAGAAAACGTCGCGAGAGAGCTGGATCACCGTCGCCGCGCAACACCAGATCGCCACGCAGCACACCATCTGGAGTGATGGGTCCGGTGCGCAGGACATCGGTGGAGAACTGGTGATTCGGCTCGAACCGTTCCAGCGCCAGCGCGGCGGTGAACAGCTTCATGTTGGACGCGGGGTGCATTGGTAGCCCCGCGTTGTGCGCGAACAGCGTGTCTCCGCGTGTGAGCGACACAACCATGGCTCCCCATTGCCCGCTTCGTGTCCGGGAGCCGAGCATTACGCCGATATCACTGCCGAGGGCTGGCGCGCCGCGGGGCGCCGTGGGGGTAAGGAGGCGCGTGGCGGCCGTCCCGGCACCGCGAACTGCCGCCGGGGCGGGCGACTGAGCATACCCCGGCCCCATGCTGGCTACGAGCAGCGCCAGCACGGCCAGGGTGCACATCAGGCGGACGTGCCGCCAGTCGAAAACGTGTGTTCGTATGCTCATCACCGAGGGAGTAGAAGCAACCGTCGTTCCAGCCCACGCCAGCTGTCAGGAATCGTTACACCAGGCTGACGCCGATCTGTCAGGACGACGAATGGGGAAGGCGTGCGAAACTACGGTTGGAAATCGGTGCAGTGGTGGGTCACGCATCACACCTTCAAGAACACCTTCCTTGAATACAGGATCCACATCAATCCCAGCCAGAGCAGGACGTAGCAGACGGCGAAGAGCAGTGAAGCGTTCAACGGCTCCAGCCAGGAGGCGAACAGGCTGTCGTAAACCACGCGCTGCACGGGGACGCTTTCGCCTCCCCGGTCGACGCGGATAGTGGTGTAGATCAGCCTCGCCATCAGGCTCGCCCCAACATATGCGGCGATCGGATTGACGCCATAGACCACGAACGGGCGCGTCCACCGGGTCACGCGGTTCAGATCTATCACCCACATGCAGGTGGCGAGTGTCATGCACGCCATCCCCGCGGAGAACAACGCATACGAGCTGGTCCAGAGATTCTTGTTTATCGGAAACGACCATCCCCACATCAATCCTGCCACGGCTCCCACCGCCCCAACGGCGAATAGTGCCGCTATCCGGTCGGGGAGTGGCCGGCTGGATCGTAACCAGCGGCCCGCTAGCACTCCGAACATGGTCGTTCCGACGGCGGGTATCGTGGACAGCACGCCCTCGGGATCCCATGTGCGCGTCACGCGCCAGAGATGACCGTCGAGCAGCAGGCGGTCGACGTAAGCCGCCAGATTGCCGCTCTTGTCATCCAGCAGCAGAGCTCCCATCCCGCGGTCTGGTACCGGAACGAGCGTCATCAGGAACCAGTAGCCGTAGAGCAGCGCGGCGATGATCACGACCTGCTGCTTCACGCTGGTGTGCATGCTGAGCAGCGCAACCGCCACGTAGCACACTGCGATGCGCTGGAGCACTCCGGGAATGCGTAGCGTGTCCAACTCGGAAAAGAAGCGGCCGGACTGTGGGTCGTAGAAGGGAAATCCAGCGAGCAGCAGGCCAAGAAGGAAGATGATCGCGCCGCGTTTGAGGATCTGGCGCAGCAAAACACCGTCGCTGTCGCCGCGCGCTCGCCGCGCCGACATCGAGATGTACGTAGTGATGCCGACAATGAAGAGAAAGAACGGGAAGATCAGATCCGTCGGCGTCCACCCGTGCCAGTCCGCATGCCGGAGCGGCGGGTAGATAGCGGACCAGCTCCCCGGTGTATTGACGAGGAGCATTCCCGCGATCGTCAGCCCGCGGAAGACGTCCAGCGACAGCAGACGGTCGCCCGCTGGAACGGGAGGCGCCGCGGTTGCTTCGAGCGCCGGCCGCTCAGACTGCTCGACCGGTACGCCAGTGCTCAGGAGACCCGCCCCGCCGCTTCGTTCGTAACTACGCTCCAGGCACCCTCGACGCACTCGAGCTGCACCCGCATGGTCTCGGCCGGTTCGGTGCCTTCGACACCAGCGATGTAATGGCCGCCAAGCTCCACTTCGGCGTGGTTGCCGCGCGGCTCCGACACTTCGCGCAACACCACCAGCAGCGTGGTCCAGCCGCCGGTCTCCACCAGCCGCTGGCGAAGGCCTTGCTGCTGCGCAGGGTCAGATGGGTAGAGGTACATGGGGCCGCGATCCTGAAGCACCCGTCGCGCCGGCTCGGGAAGCGCGGAGTCCGTTCCAGCCATCACCATGTGCCTGTGCGCCCGTGGATCCACGGTCCGCACGTAGTGCTCGGTTGCGGCCGCCACGGCCGCGTCACCCACCGGCGGGCACCTGGCGGCCCGCTGGCTCCCCTCGCCGCCG
>CAYXRS010000079.1:0-15111 GCA_964467195.1 uncultured Gemmatimonadaceae bacterium | reverse complement strand
CGGTCGGCTGTACGGGAGTCGCGTACTCTGCCGGGTACATCGCAGCCTGCGCCTCGATGGCGCGTCGGAGATTCTCATCGGCTTCTGTCAGGGGAATCGTCCGGATCCACGTCATGGTGAAGTCCTCTCGCTCTTCGGGTGGCCGCGAAACAGTAGATAATACACCGGTATCCCGAGCGCTACGACACCGGTGCCGAGCGCTGCCTGGAACGGACGGCTGCCGCCGAGCAGCGCGAGCAGTAATACCACGAGCAGCAGGAAGAACAGTGGCGTCAGGGGGTACCAGGGCGTCTTGAACGGCGCCGCGCCGCCGTCAAGGCGCCGCAGCACGAGCACCCCCGCGACCGTGAGGCCCAGAAACATCACGGTGACGAAGATGAAGTAGCCGAGGATCTCGTCGAACGTGCCCACCATGACGAACAGGGACGCGAGCACGGCCTGCAAAGCGATGGCACGCGCCGGCGTGCGGAATCGTGGGTGTATGGCAGCGATCGGCCTGAAGAACACACCGTCACGAGCCATCGCGTAATACACGCGAGGAAGCGCCATGAGCAGCGCGGCAAGGCTGCCGAGCACCGACACGACGACGATGATCGCGAACACCTGGCCGCCGGCCGGCCCAAACAGTGCCTCGCCTGCCTGCGCCGCGAACGTCTCACCGGAGACGACGCCTTCAAGTGGAACGAGGTAGATGAACGCCGCACTGGTCGCGACGTACGCCGCCGTCACCACGGTGACACCGATCGCGAGTGCGCGCGGCACCGTTCTGGCCGGCTCGCGCGCCTCACCTGCCAGCTTGCTGATCTCCCACCATCCGCCGAACGCGAAGAAGGCGCCCACCAGTCCGGCCGCGAGTGCGAGAGGCAGGGGATCCGACCCCGGCCGCTGCGCGATGAACGGCAGGAAGTTCGACGCATCGCCGCGGCGCAGTACGATAGCCAGCAGGACGATCGCCGCCAGGGCGGCCAGCTTGAACGACGTGAGCCATCTGATCATGGCCGCGCCGACACGGAGTCCAAGCACATTCGCTCCGGCGAGGGCGAGGATCGCGGCGATCGCGACGCCCTTGAGGACGATAGGCGGGAGGTCCACCACATAGCCGACGTAGATCGCCACTCCCGCGGCCAGCGCCGCCGTGATTCCGGGATCCATCACGAGCAGGCACTTCCATCCGTAGAGGAACGCGACGAGGGGGCCGTAGGCGCGCCGCAAGTAGATGTAGCCACCGCCGGCCTCGGGAAAACGGGCCGCCAGCTCGCCGTAGCAGAGCGCACCACTGAGCGCCATTGCACCCATTATGAGCCAGACGATCAGCAGCCACATCGGCGAGCCGAGCGACCTCGCCATGCCGGCGGGTGTCAGAAAGATCCCGACGGCAATGACCTGGCCGACGACGAGCGCTGAAATAGAGAGTACGCCGAGCCTGCGTTCCAGGCCGCGGTTCGTCACTGCTGCAAGGCGGTTCTAGGGAGCAGCTGCGCGGGAGCCCGGCAGCTTCGTCCAAGCCGTCGGTGCGCGGAGCAACAGCCAGATGCTACCGACACCAACTACAGCGATTAGCGCGACGCCCGCTAGAACGGTCCAGGGAAGGCTGCGTCCGTGATGGGTCATCTGATGCAGCGCCGGAAGATGGAAGCCCACCAGAAGCCACGACAGCGCGCATCCGACTACCGTCAGTCTGTAGGAGGCTGGAAACATCGCGACCCCGTTGAGAAGAAGGAGAAAGTACTGCTACCCAGCGCCGTGAGCGCTCGGCCGCGCCCGATGTGACAGCGTGCGGAGCGGAAGGCCCCACAGTCAGCTTTTCGGGGCGCAAGGCAAGCCACGCCCCGCGCTTGCCGTCATGAACTTCGAAACTACCACGCGCTGCCTCACTTCGGGAACGTCATCACGTACATGCGGCTCCGTGGAAAGATCCCGCCCTCGACGAAGCCATGATTCTCGCCACCTGGCCGGCCCGTCCGACTCAGCGTTTGAGTCCGAGCACCTGATCACTTCAGCTCTTGAGTCCGCGAATGGCCCAGGCGCGGGCGCGTAACGCGATCCTGCCGTTCGAGCCCACGGGCAAAGTGGTCTCGAGCTTCCGGCGTAGCGCGGCGCGGTAATTCATGTCGAGCGAAGCAACAAAGGACGGTGCAGGTCCAGCTCCACCCAGGAAGGGAGTCCAATAGTCGTCGAAGGTCGCGAACTCCGTGTCGATGTCTATTGGTTCACAGCGTATGTCGGCGAGCCCGGCTCCGCGGAACAGTTCACTGAGCTTCTCCGGATTACAGACAGGGAAGCGCACCCCTTCGTCGTATTGATCGGCCGCGGGACTGATCTCGATGGCGCTATCCCAGAAATACCGCAGTAATTGCATGCCGTTGGCGTAATCCCAAACGCAGGCGGAGATCACGCCCATGCCGGCAGTTGCCGAGCACATCCGATCGAGCGCCGATTCAGGGTCAGGAAAGAAATTGAGGGCCAGCAAGGAAGTGATACTGTCGTACCCATCGACGCGGGTCGGGAACTCGTCGGCCCCAGCAACCACGAATGAGACCCGGCGGTCGTGACCATGCGATCGCGCGTATTCAATGAACGGTTCAGCCGGATCACATGCTACGACAGAAGCTGGGTCTGCGTACGCGCAGATCGCACTCGTGAGGGCGCCGGTTCCACAGCCAATCTCGAGCCAGTGAAGTCCGTTGGGGACTTGGAGCCAAAGCACGAACTCACGGGCGAGTTCTCGACTCCACCGGCCCATGAAATGTTCGTACGCCGAAGCAGCGGCCCACCGATCAGGTACTCCAGGTATGCCCGATAGCATTCTCAGCTGCTGAACGTCTCAGCGGTAAGGCCGGCGCCGTCTCGTTTCGCGAGGGCGCCGCAGACAAAAGGAACTCGAAGAGCGATCATAATGGTCCCAAGTGCCGACATCTTCACGCCGGGGGCAGTGGCGACGTCGTTGAGGCGATCCTCGAGTGGCTCCTTCGGTTCGGCCATTCCAGTCTGCGACCGACGCGTCGCCTAATTCGTCGCCGGCGCCTCCTCCGCGACAACCATATGCAGGTCGAACGCTCCGTCGCTCTCGACGAAGAAGATGCATTCCGAGGCTTGATCGCAGCTTGTCGTAGGCCGGTAGTTCCCGCCGGGCTGTAGAAGATAGGAGCCGGGGCCAAGTCGGAACTCGGCCGCACCATCTGGGCCTTGAATGTATGTACCCGAGACGATCACGAGCTTCATGTCGTGCGTGTGCGTGTGAAGGGGAGCAGCGAATCCCGCAGGCAGCCTGAAGAATGCACCGAATCCGCCAGTCTCATGATTGCCCCATAAAGGTGCGATCTGGACGCCGGGAGCCCCGTCGGGGTCGAGGTCCGTCCAATTCAGGTTTGCCGCAGGTACGGCGATCGGGTCGGTTGTCTGCGCTTCCGCCGGGGTCGCTCCGTCTCGCGCGGTACAAGCCGTCGTCGAAACGAAGAACGCGAGGATCGCCAGCACGCTTGCCGCTCTCATGGGCTCTCTCCTGGGGGTGAGCAGTCATTCAGACCAATCATAAGTAAAACGCAACGACGGCGCGCCGTACCCGTCTGCTTAGAACCGTTGTCAGGCCGCTCGGCCTGGTGGCTCATTCAGGCGCCAGAGCCGATGTCCCAACCAATCTGTCACTTCACTCGCGGAAATGGCGCGTGGGAGCGCTCGTACGGCGGGCATCAGGATCGGGGAGGAAGTGCTCGAGCTGGGCTCGACCGCGCAGCGCCAGCAAGCGACCGAGCCGGGAGGGGCAACGAAAACCGGCAGGCGAATGCCTGCCGGTCAAGAGCTCGAGCTGGGCTCGACCGCGCAGCGCCAGCAAGCGACCGAGCCGGGAGGGGCAACGAAAACCGGCAGGCGAATGCCTGCCGGTCAAGTTGCCCCTCCTGGGCTCGAACCAGGACTCTTCTGATCCAGAGTCAGACGTGTTGCCAGTTACACCAAGGGGCACTGGTTATATTTCTCATCCGCCGTGGCAGACTCTCCAAGTTAGGCCGCCACGACACCCTTTTCAAGACCGGAACGTCCCGCAACGGCGCTCGTGGTTGGCCAGAACGCGCCTTGCAAGCGACAGTCCGTCACGCAGTTAGGTAGATCAGAATTGCACCTCCGTCGCACCAGCCACCATCTGCTTTCGCTCGTCCTCGCTTCCATCCTTTTCCTCTCCGGATGCCGCGATGCCGGGCTGTCACTTGGCGAATCTCCGGAGCAGGCTCGCGCCAACGCCGAGTCGCTCTTCGGCTCCCTGGCCGGCCGCTTCGGACCCTCCCAGCCCGCACCGGGTTTCGAGGACATCCGCGCCAAATTCGCCCGGTCGGCGCTGGTCCCGTCACGCATCTACAACGACCGGTCCATCTGGACGGCGAGCGAGAGCGATGCCCGCGTTCTCGAGCTGTCCGGACGGCCGGCAGGCTCGACGTACCAGTTGGGGATTCGTGGTGCGCCCGAGACACTCAGGCAGCCGGGACAGTATCGTCGCGTCACGCGGCTGCGCTCGCTCGGGAACGACGAGTTCGAGTGGCGCGTTCGCGACGAGCTGGCTGTCGGCACTGTCAGTCCGGATGAGATGGGCGCGGCGCTGTCGGCACTGCTCCGCGCCGCCGAAGCGAACAACCCCTCTTCCGCCCGACTCGCGTATCAGGCGATGCTTCCGCGCACCACGGCGGCGCTGGGCCGCCTCTTCTCCCTGGACTCCCTCGGGCTCGTACCGGCGCCAGCCGGCGGTACGGTTGTGACGCTCGTTTCGACGATGCACCCGCAGCGGATCGCCGATGCCTTCCCGAACTACTTTCGCTTCCTCGAGCGCTACGCCACACCTGCCTCCTTCGATCTGACCGTGTTCGATGAGCACGGCATGCGCTGGTGGACGGCATCCAAGGATGGCGATCGGATGATTCTTCGCCTGAAGACGCACGACGGCCTGCTCGCGCCGCTGGACGGACCGCCACGCCGCATGCCAGACCGCATGCGCGTGCGCATCAGCATGGCGACACGAATCCGCGTCTTCAACATCGGCGCATCCGATCTCCGGGGCGACGTCACACTTACGCGCGCAGCTCGGCAAAAAGGCTTCGTGGTGCGTTTCCGCCGCGAGCCGGAGTGGCGCCTGCCAATGCTGGTGGAGCGAATGATCCGCACTCCGCTGCGACGCCCCTTCGAGGGAGATGGCACGGCCACCGGGTTCAGCATTCGTGGTGTTGGCGGGCAGACGGTGCTCGTACGTGACTACGACATCACCGTTCAGGAGAGCGCCATCATCCGATGGTTCGGAGGGCTCGGCACCACGACCATGAGCGACTTCCGTCGCGGCGCCGAGCGTGAGTACGACCGCTTCAATGGCGAGGTGTTTCGGGCGTTACGCGCCGATGCAGCGGCATTGATAAGGTGAACGCCAGAACAACGGCGCGCTCCGCCGTGGTTCAGCGAACGACACTGCCGTGCAAGCCAGTCACCCTCAGATGGAGATGACTGGCTTGGCCCGATTGCCCGCTTACGGCTGCGGAAGCACCGTCTGCCTGGTGGGCCGCTTCGCCCCGCTGCCGCCCGTCGGCAGCGCTGGAATGCCGCAGACCAGGGTGGCGGAGTCGAGGTAGATCCCGGCCGCTCCGGCGAACGCTGTCCCGTACTTGGAATCAGTGCACGCGCCGCTCACCGCCGTTCCCGGCTTCTGCTCGAACGCATTGCGCTCGGTGGCCGAACCGGTAGCTGAACGCGTCCCCGCATCGAATCGCTTGCAGACGAGCGTGTGGATAGTGTTGACGTAGCTTCCCCGAGTCCCCTTCCACCCGGTGAGCACGTATCCGGAGGGACAGGCGTGATCGGATCGCTTCGACCCACCGATTCCCGTGCCTCCCGCCCGCGATGTCAGGATGATGTCTCCCGATATGAGCGATCCGTTTCCGTCTATCCTGGCGCAGATTCCCTGAATGCCATCCATCCACCAGCCTTGCCAGCCGCGAATACCGATCAGAGCACGATCCGACGAGCACGAGATGGTGTAGTCGGCAGCCGGCTGTGGTGACGAGCCCGCGCTCATCACCATTGTGCCCGCAACGACGATTAGGATCCTGGCCAGCGAACGGCCTGGCATCCTCGTCCGACCTTCGGTGTTGGTAGTCATGTTTCGTTCCCCGCAACTGTGAGCCTGCGTGGTGTCTTTTTGGTACGCGCTATCGGTTGTGTGTCCACGGCTTGCATCTCCGGCCCTTCGTCGCGTTCAGCTGCAGACGATTGTCAGTTGCAACGTGTCTGCCGCCGTCTGCCAGCGATGCTCGGCTGTGCGAGCGCGGCACGCCGCCCGGGCCGCTGTCACCAGCACGCTCGCCGAGGTCATCGGTACGCCCTGGAAACTCGCCCAGCCGGTTGCATCCGTGGACCGCGTGCCGAGCTCCGCCGGCCTCGCGCTGCTGCCGAGGCTCACGGTCACCCCGGATTGCGGGCGTGCTCGCGTCCCTGGTGAGCCCGAGAGGATCCGCACCGCCAGCGAACCGCGCAGCTGAATCGGACGACCGGCCACAGGCGTAGGAGACGATACGACCTCGTGACTTACGAGAGTCGGTGGCTGGTTGGCCTGAACGTTGAGCGTGGCGGTCGCCGGGCGCAGACCGGATCCATCCTGCGACACTACTACTTCTATCAGGTACGTGCCTGCGCGACCTGGAGTGAACTCGATCGCCCGATTGCCCACGAGCAGCGCACTCGCCGACCGGAAGGTCGTCTCCCCTGGCTGTCTCCACCGCCACGTTAGTTGGAGCGGATCCGACCCTCCTGTGATCTGAGCGCTTATGCGCTGCGGCGCCCCCACCATTGCCACAGCGCTACCGTCGGGAGCCGTCGTTGCAGCCACCAGCGTAGCCTGGATCGGTCGTACGAGCCGGCCGGCGCGGTCGCGCAGGTGGCGAGTGTCCTGTAGTACCCGCGCTGCACGGCTGGCGGCTTCGTTCTCCATGATCATGGCACCGTGGAGCGTTCTCATGTCAGCGGAGTTGGTCCGGATGAAAGCGAGATCGAGGTGCCCGAACCACATCTTGGCGTAGGCATGTCGGCTGCCGAGCTGCCGGCATTGCCCATAGTGACGTAGCTCGTGAAACAGCCACCTCAACCACGTGTCCGAGCTCACCTGGGCACTTCGAATGTCGTTCACCATCGATTGATTGTTGAAGTAGGCAATGCTGCAGTCCGTGGTCGCATTGTTGGAAGGCTGCCTGTCTGCGAAGGCAAACCGGAACTGGCGCAGATCGGCTCCCGAGTAGAACGGCTGAAGCAGTTCCACGTAGATCGCTGGAAGCGCATGCTTGGTCGTCCCGGCATCCAGCTGGAGCATGTACGCTTCATAGAGATTGATCTTCGTGGTGCACACCTGCTCGCGCGCCGCGCATGCAGCCGCACCTGCCGGATCGCGCAGCGCATCCGGGCACGCTTCCCTGCAAACCGGATTGACCACCATGGGCGGCTGAATCTGAGCCCGGATTACGGCAGGTGCTCCGAGCGCCGCAGCGGCGAGCATGGCGATCGCGAGCGCGTAGGTCAGCTTCATGATTGGTTCCGTGTTGGAGCGATTTCCGGCGAAGACCTGTGTATCCATCCGGGCATCGCGGTACGTAGGGTCGTGGTGCACGTGTCGCCTCCGCGGCGATCCGTGGTATTCACCGGCTCACTGGTACGGACGGCGCCACTATCTCGGCTGCGTGATGCTTCTCGCACTGATCGGTTCCCCTCACGATCCGCTTGTTGAAGCCGACAGGGCAGCTTCGCTCCACCGCGACGGCACCAGCCAGGGGATTCTGCGCCGCACACATGTCTCTCGTGCCGTTGTAGTCCACCATGGGAAACAGGCCCACACTGCCGGTGTTCGGGCACGGGTTCAGGGAAGTGCGCTCGATACGCTCTGGCTTGCGGCAATGCGCGGCGTCGTTCGCCGATGAAAAGCGGTAGCCCGACGGACAGGCGTAGTAGCGCTCGGCAACTACCGGGACATCGCCCGCTGACTCCAGCGCGGCGTCGGCCGGTACGGCTGCCCAAATTGTCGCGGACGCTGCGGCAAACGCTGTCGTGAGAGCTGCGAGCACCATGCGAGTCATCTTCTTCTCCTCCGTTGGCGAGTTGCCTGTTGTAGTGGCGAGCTGAACGAAATGCGCCGATCAGGGCGCAAGCAGAGTCGCCGGGAACACCTCGTGAGGGTCGTCGTTGAATGAGATGTGCTGCAACATCCATCCGCCTGGCGCGAGGTACGTCTCGAGGTACAGATAGCCCGGCCCGCGCTCGAAGTGCACGACGGTGTAGATGCGTCGGACGTGAGTTCCAACGGGCTTCACGATCACCACGTCATGCCCAACCATGCGGCCGGCGCGCGACTGCATGGCTGCGAAAGCTCGTTTCATCGTCTCGCGGGTGTCCGGGGAATTGAAGGGCGCGGCCTGAAACCACACGGCGATCGCCGAATCGGCTCCCGCCGCCGCATAGGCCTCCAGCCCCGTGATCACGAACGGTGGCATGTCCGCTCGCTGTGCCATGGCCGCGGGCGCCGCCAGTGCCAACAGCAGCGGAAGCGTCGCCAGCGCGCGCCTATTCAGACGTCGCCGCGTCCTGACCAAACGCGACCCACGAGCGTCAGTGACACACATTGTTGTCATTGGTGACGAACACACGCTTCCCACCCCAAAGCGTGTTGCTGCCCTGCGCAACAAGCATGATGTGTCCGAGTTCCCCCTCGGTGGTGCGATACTCGACCGCCGCCTGATTGCCCTGCGTAACGATACGCCACGTACCACGCTGCGTAGTTTGGCTGGAGCGGTGCGCGGACGCTCCAACATCCACGCTGACGCTTCCTGTGCGGTGGTACACGAACGTCATGTCGGAGCAGAGGTACGCTTCCCAGTGCTCCGAAAAGCCGCCCGTCCCTCCGCCGGAGTTGTAGCTCTCCAGATAGGTGACCTTTCTGCCGCGCAGCCGATTCAGCCATTCCTGGGCGAGTGGCGAGTCCGACGTCACTCCCGGGGCGCCAGGCTGCGCCTGCTGCTGCGCTGCGGCCGGCGCCTGACCCAGCATGCTTCCCGCTGCAGAGCCGAGCACTTGACCACCAGGGGCAGCGCCTCCAGGGGCAGTGCCTCCAGGCGCGCCCGCTGCGCCGCCCGTACGCACGAAGTCGAGCCGCCACCCCTGGTTCAGGTCCGGCTGGCGCGTTACCGGGTCCACCTCCGCAACCACGAGCAGCAGCGTGTTGCCCTGGAACCCTGCGGCGAAGAATCCGGACCCTTCGTTGGTGGAGATCGAACCGGTGGCGCGTCCGTTTTCGACCTGCCCTTCGAGGCGGAAGGCGAGACCCCCCGCACCCTGCATGCTGCCGGTCACGCGGTTCGGCCCTTCCTGCTGGAGCGTCAGAGTGACCACTCCATTGGGTCCGTTGTAGGTATAACTGCCGGAGAGATCCTGACCCGCGGCATGTGACCCACACCCGCTGAGCATCAGTGCCAGCGCGATGGACATGCCCGCGCTCGCCAGCCGTTCAGCGCGGCAACGATTGGAAGTGATATCTCGGAATCGCGTCGCCGTACCCGGGACGCGTCGCGGGCAGCCGCTCGCTTTCGAGAGCATGGATGGCATGGCAGTTCTCTCCTCTGAGGAAGCGCGACCGGCCGGCGATCAGGCGGCCAGGGGTGACCTCTACTCCTATCGGGATCGGAGCCGGGATCGGATCATCGACTCGCTCGGGGCCGCTGAGCCGTATCCCCCTTCCCTTTCGCTTGACAGCATCCGCGCCGGCCGTATGATGGGCAGACCGGCACCCGCAATCACGCGCCAACCCGACGTGCACGAACTGCTTACAATGACCGAGCAGGACGACACGACCCAACTGCTACTCGACGTGCGCGGCGGCGATGAGCGCGCCTTCGACCGGCTCTTCGAGCACCTGTATCGAGAGCTTCGCGTTCTCGCGCACGAACGTCTGCGCCGCTTCCGACCCGGCGAGACCCTTTCGACCACGGCGCTTGTTCACGAGGCCTACATCCGGCTCGTGGATCAGTCACGCGCCGGCATCGAGGATCGCTCGCACTTCCTCGCGCTTGCCTCGCGCGCGATGCGCTTCGTGTTGGTGGACTACGCTCGTGCCCGCTCAGCGCAGAAGCGTGGGGGGCGGCAGAGCGACCTTCGGCTGGACGCCCTGAGTGCCGCCGCCGACGAACGCGCCGACGACATTCTCATGCTCAACGATGCTCTGGGCGAGCTGGCAGAAAGGGATCACCGCCTGAGCCGCGTCGTCGAGTACCGCTTCTTCGGCGGTCTGACATTCGAGGAGATCGCTCAGGCTACCGGTCTTTCCGTCCCCACCCTCAAGCGTGACTGGACGCGGGCACGAGCCTGGCTCTACCGGTCGATTCAGTCGGCACCGTCCTGACCCACGAAAGTCGCACACTTGCGAATGGCTACCATGAAGCAGGACCGCTGGCTGCGAATCGACGAACTCTTCGCAGCCGCACTCGAGCAACCCTCGGCGATCCGCGAGAGCTTCGTGCGACAGGTAAGTGGCGACGACCACGACCTGTACCGGGAGGTGACATCACTGCTTCATGCCGCGATTGCCGCCGAATCGGCACTCGGAGACAGCGCTTCGACCTTTGCGCGACCACTGTTGAGCGTGGTGACCACAGACAGGGCTGAACGGGATGAGGGGGTCGAGGAAGGTACCGCGTTCGGTGCCTATCGAATTCTCCGCGAGATCGCGCGCGGCGGCATGGGAGCCGTTTACCTGGCGGAACGTGCGGATTCAAATTTCCGCAAGCATGTCGCCATCAAGGTGGTCAAGCGCGGCGTGGACACCGACGAGGTGCTCCAGCGATTCCGTGCGGAGCGACAGATCCTCGCATCGTTCGACCACCCCAACATCGCCCGCCTGATCGATGGCGGAGTCGCTCCCGACGGTCGGCCATACCTGGTGATGGACTACGTCGCCGGCAAGCCGATCACGTCCTACTGCGACGAGCGTCGCCTCACCGTCGAGCAGCGCCTCTCGCTGTTCGAGACGGTCTGTCAGGCAGTGCAGTATGCACATCAAAGGCTGGTCGTGCACCGCGACGTGAAACCGTCCAACGTGCTAGTGACGGAGCAAGGCACCGTGAGTCTGCTGGACTTCGGAATCGCGAAGGTGCTCGACGACGAAGCCGGTTCGGACTCTCCGCAAACGCGAACCGGTGTGCATGTCATGACGCCCGAGTATGCCGCGCCGGAGCAGGTCCTCGGCACCACGATCACTGCCGCCACGGATGTGTATTCGCTCGGCGTACTGCTGTTCGAGCTGCTGGCTGGCGTCCGCCCCCTTCGCTTGCGCGGTCGGCGGGGGCAGGAACTTGCCGACGCCATTACGATGGAGGAGCCGCTCCGTCCCAGTGCGACCGTGCTGCAAGAGCATGAGCTGCAGCCTTCCACGGACGGCTCTGCAGTCACGCCGGCCATCATCGCGGCCAGCCGCTCGACCACGCCCGAGCGTCTTCACCGGCGCCTGCGGGGCGACCTCGACACGATCATCCTCAAGGCGCTCGCCAAGGAGCCCGAGCGACGATATCAGTCGGCGGAGCAGCTCCTCGAGGACCTTCGCCGGCATCGCGACGGTAGACCGGTCCGGGCGCGACCCGACACCACCCGCTATCGGGCCGGCAAGTTCGTTCGCCGGCATCGATTCGGAGTACTGGCCAGCGTGCTTTTCCTCCTGTTGGTCAGCGGGTCCATTGCAGTGCTCATTTTCGAGCAGGCGAGAACGGCGACGGAGCGGGATCGCGCCGAGCGGGAGCTTGCGCGCGCCAACGTCGTGACCGAGTTCCTCACCGACATGTTCAGTGCTGCCGACCCGGCAATGGCTCGTGGACGCGAGCTGACGGCGCGCGAGATTCTCGACGCGGGCGCGGCCCGGGTAGAGGCGGACCTGGCGGACCAGCCGGAAACCGGGGCAATGCTCCTTCACGTGATCGGCCACGTCTACGAAACGCTGGGCCACTCCCAGGAAGCGAAGGCGCTCGCTACTCGGGCACTCGACATCAGGCTGGGCCTGCACGGTCCCGATCATCTGGCCGTGGCCGAGAGCCAGAACAGGCTGGGCAATGTCTTGATGGATGATGGAGAGTACGATGAGGCGGAGCCGCTTCTTCGCGCGTCGCTCGCCACGCGGCGTCGCCTGCTCGGCGGACGGCACAGCGACGTCACGCAGAGTCTCGTCAACCTCGGTCTGCTGCTCACGTACCGCGGCGCGTATGATGACGCCGAGCCGTTCATTCGCCAGGCCTTGGAGATCGATCGAGCGCGGTACGGCAACGTGAATGCGGAAGTCGCGACTGATCTCAACAATCTCGCCGTGCTGTTGTACTACAAGGGGGACTATGCGGGAGCCGAGGAGGCGTTCGCCGAGGCGCTGACGATCCGGCGCGAGGTGTACGGCGATCCTCACCCGCGCGTCGCGACCACGTTGAACAACCTGGCCGCGGTCGTGCAACGCCGCGGTAAGCTGGATGAGGCGGAATCATTGCATCGGCAGAGCGTGGCCATGACTCGTGAGCTCCATGGCGACGATCATCCCGATGTTGCGAGCAGCATGAGCAACCTGGCGTCGGTGCTGAACGAGCGCGGCAGGCACGCGGAGGCGGAACCGCTCCTGCGCCGGGCACTGGCTATCGGCCGCGCCAGCCAGGGCGATCACCCGTCGGTGGCGGACGCGCTCGGCAACCTCGGTACGACGTTGCGCGACCTGGGCCGACTGGATGATTCGGAGCGCGCCTTCGGCGAAGCGCTGCGAATCAATCGCGCAATGCGGGGAGACGAGCATCCCCGTGTCGCGCTGACGCTCTATCATCTCGGCGCTGTGGCACTGGCGCGAGGCGACTGCCGTGCGGCATCGGCAATGTTCACCCAGGCGCTCGACCTCCAGCAGCGGCTGCTTCCCGATGGGCATGATGAAACGGCCCGGTCGCGTAGCGCGCTTGGCCACTGCCTTGGCCAGCTCGGCCGGTTCGCCGAGGCCGAACGAGAACTGCTGAAGAGCCAGGAAACGCTCACGAGGACGCACGGACCCGACCACCGGGACAGCCGCGAGGCTCGCGAGCGTCTGGAGGCGCTGTACCGATCAAGGGGTCAGAGTCGTTGAAATCGTGATTTCAACGACTCTGACCCCATCCTGACCCTGATTTCAACGACTCTGACCCCTGATCCCTTGATCGATCAGCGGCAGGCAGCTCCCACTCGAACGTATGCTGCCTGTTCGGCGATGAAGATCTGGTCCCCTTCTCCACGACGAAGGCCCACCTGCACGGTCCCCTCGGACGAGATGAGCTCGAGAGCGGCAAGATCACCATTTGCCACCGTGCGCCAGCTTCCGCGATCCACGCTGGGTGGCGGCTGGCCGGCGGCTGGTCCCGCCTGTGGCATGCTCAGGTCGAATCTCGCGCTCGTTTCGACGAGCAGTGTCCCTCCGCTGCACATGTGGAGCAGCGTCTCGGCAACTCCGCCCGTCACCGTGTGGGAGATGGTCCGGTTGTCCAGATACTCCCGCCACGCACGGGCAGCGGGTGCATCATCGCTCCACCCCGCCCCGCGCCGCTGAAGAACGTACCGCTCTGTGGTGCCGCCGGCGGCCAGCGTCGCGATCAGTTCATCGCCGACCATGTGGCCTTGCCATTGCGCGACCTGACCAGCGGCGGATGTGGTCGTGAAGTCGAGCCTGCCGTTGTTCAACGTTCCGCTGAACGGAAAATGCGTTCCGACCAGCGAAAGCGTTCCAGTGATCGCACCACCTCCCGTGCTGCTGAACTGCACGCGGAGAACCTCGGTGGCGCCATGCAGCATCACATAGTCGCCTGACGCAGTGACGCCTTGCCCGCCAGCCTGCGGCGCTCCACCAAGTAGCGATTGCGCCAAGCCCGGCACCTGTGAAGGTCCTGCGACAGCGGGAGGCTGGGGCTGTGGCGCGGGCTGAGACCACGGCTCGGACGACGGTGCCGGAGGGTACGCCGGCTCGTCGTACATGCTCGACTCGGCTGGCGACGGCGCAAAGAAGCCTTGGTCCATCCCAGGAGGTCCCTGTGCCAGCGGACCGGCAGTGATGGCACCCGGCCCGCCCATGAGCACTCGCAGCAACGCGGTTGCTTCGCCGCCGGCAGCGAAACGAGCAACCATCAGGGCCGGCGCCACTTTCCTCAAAAGCTGCATGGCGTTCACACAGACCTCACTCGATGCGTACAGCGGCGAGGAGCACCAGCTCGCTATGGCGTCGGCCACGGCCGAGATCCGGGCAATCCACTGCTGCGAGAGCGCGCCGACTCCGCCGGCGGTCTGGCCCCGCCCGCGCATCAACATGTGTCGCTGGATGAGCGCATGATCGGGGCGTCCGTCCATCCCAGCCGGGGCCATCGCGATGGCCAGGGACTGGCCCTGCTGCTGAGCCTCCCAGTGCATGACGCTGCCATCCGGCGCCGCCGACACCATGTACGCTGTGCCGCCCTGTACCGATCCGGAGAGCGGGACGGTCTTGCCTCCAGCCAGCACGGCGCCGTTCAACTGCCCGGCAGGCGTCTGGCGCAGGTTCACGGATAGAATGGGGTGCCCGTCGACCAGCAGCACGTACTCGCCGGAATAGTCCTGAGCAGCGGCCGGGACGGCCGAGAGGCAGACCAGCGAGGCCAGGATGGCCGCGCGACGGCGCCAGCAGCGTCCAGGCGAAACCGTGCGCGGTACTGCCGCGCCTTTGGCTATCGAGAAGCGCATGCTCTGCCACCGGGCTGCATGTGAGGGTTCTGTTGCCACTCCCCTGCTATCGTAAAGCAGCCGGCCGGAGTATCACCGCGCGGTTCAAAGGGGGTCAGGTCAAGGGGGTCAAAAGGGGGTCAGAGTCGTTGAAATCACGATTTCAACGACTCTGACCCCCCTTGACCTGACCCCCTTCTTCCCTTCTTCCCACGCGCACGAAATCCAGGAAGGGCCAACGAAAACGCCGCGGATCTCCGCGGCGTCCTGGCTCCAGCCCTTTGCCGCGCGGGATCGCCACGCGCGCCGTCATTGGAACTCTCCGTCCTACCGACCGGCGGCGGGCAACACCCATCGCGGTGCGGTTACACTCCCTGT
>CAYXRS010000078.1:0-15854 GCA_964467195.1 uncultured Gemmatimonadaceae bacterium | reverse complement strand
CGGGCCAACGAGTCACCGGCGCGCGCGATGCTGCGCACGGCGGAGTCCGCGCCTGCACCGGTCTGCCACACTCCGTCTACACCCGCGGCGGCGCGCTGCGGAAGCACGATCATCACCGACCGGATGTCGGCTGGCATCACTGCGGGACGAAGCACGTAGCTGCGCGCCCAGACCTCGTTTGTCCGAAGCTCCGAGACGACAGCACCGATGGGAATTCCCCGCGGAAAGACACCGCCCAGCCCGGAACTGACGATCAACGTTCCGGACTCCAGTGTGCTCCGCAGCGGGACACCGCGCATCTCGAGCAGGTGCCGATCCGGGCCGCTCTGATATGGCTGAACGATCCCGTACGCACCGCCGTCGACCGCCATGGCGCTGATACGGAAATCCGGATGTGCCCACAGGATGGCAATGCTCATGCTCGGATCCACAGTCCGCACCATTCCCACCACTCCCTCGGCGGAAACAACCGCGCTGAACGGACGTACGCCCGCGCGCTCGCCGGCGGTGAGCGTCACATGGTGCTGCTCACCCGCTCCGGAACCGTGAAGCACCTCGGCAGCGGTGAAACCCCACCCTAGTCGGTGTCCGAGCCCGAGGAGTCCGCGAAGTCGTGCATTCTCGTCCTCCACTGCGGCCAACGTCATCGAGCGAAGCACGATGCTGTCGCGCACGGCGATCTCCTCGTCGCGTGCCAACCAGGCGCGGCGTGTGAGCTCGGCGTCGCGCTGCAGCGCTACCAACGGCGCGACGATGGTGCGGCGCAGCGTTCCCGCTATTGGGTCGCGCAACCGCTCGGGGAGCGTCAGCGCAACTACGGAGAGCAGAAGGCAGAACGCGAGAAGTACCGTGTCCCGACGACCGAAGCTGCGCGCGGCGGGAGGCATCGAATCGCCCTCAGCTGTTCAGGACAGACCAGTACTTGTCCTGATCGTCTAGAATACGCCCGGTGCCGCGGACGACGCATGTGAGAGGATCGTCGTCCACGTGAATCGGCAGGTTCGTCTCCTGGCTGAGCAGGAGATCGAGCCCGCGGATGAGCGCACCGCCACCGGTCATGACGATGCCGCGATCCACAATGTCGCTGGCCAGCTCCGGTGGCGTGATCTCGAGCGCGCGTCGCACGGCGTCCACGATCTGCTGGATGGGTTCCTGAATCGCCTCGCGAATCTCGCTCGAGTGGACACGGACAGTCTTCGGGATGCCGGAAACCAGGTCGCGCCCCTTCACCTCCATCTCGCGCTCCTCGCCCACCGGAGCTGCAGAGCCGATCTGAATCTTGATCTGTTCGGCCGTCGGCTCGCCGATGAGCAGGTTGTAGTTCTTGCGCATGAACTGCACGATGGCCATGTCCAGCTCGTCACCGCCCGTGCGGATCGATGTATCACTCACGATCCCCGACAGAGCGATGACTGCTATCTCGGTCGTCCCTCCGCCGATGTCGATCACCATGTTGCCCGTCGGCGTTTCCACAGGAAGCCCGACTCCTATTGCCGCCGCCATGGGTTCGGCAACCATGAACACTTCCTTGGCGCCCGCTCCGAGAGCAGAATCACGGACCGCTCGCTTCTCCACTTCGGTGATCCCCGACGGAACACAGACGATCACCCTCGGCTTCACCTTGAAGATGTGCTTCTTGATGATCAGCTCGAGGAAGTACCGAAGCATCTTCTCGGTGATGTCGAAGTCTGCGATCACGCCGTCCTTCATCGGCCGCACCGCCATGACTCCCTCATGCGTGCGCCCCAGCATGCGCTTCGCTTCGAGACCAACGCCCTTGACGCGGCCGCTGGCGCGGTCGATCGCAACCACGGAGGGCTCGTTGAGCACGATACCCTCCCCCTTGACGTATATAAGCGTGTTCGCGGTGCCGAGGTCTACGGCGATCGCGTTGGCGGGGAGGAAAGACCCGCTGAAGAACGGCCAGCGCATCAACTGTAGGTTCTGGCGTCCGGAGCGAACGGACGCGCATGAGGAGGGGGCAGCACGGTCAGAAGGTAAACTAGTCGTGGCGTGAGGCAGGGGCAAGGCATTGGAATTACGTAACCTAGCTCATCTGGCGAGCGTGCTCACGCTGACGTTTTGCCCGGATCGGGTCGTTGGCGCTGCGGCTCTCGGTCTGGTCTGACTGAAAGACGATTCACGCCGCCACCCGTTATTCCCCGCTTCCTCCTCGGCCGGGTCAGGAGAGAAAACTCTCCGCCGGTTCGAACTCGAGGTCGAACGCTTCGGCAACGGCGCGGTATACGACCCTGCCATCCACGATGTTCAGCCCCTTGAGTAGCGAGGGGTTCTCCCGCAGTGCCCGTTTCCAACCTTTGTTGGCGAGCTGCAGGGCGTACGGCAGGGTGGCGTTAGTGAGCGCCATGGTGGACGTTCGGGAGACGCCTCCGGGCATGTTGGCGACACCGTAGTGGATCACGCCATCGACGACGTATACGGGATCGGCATGGGTTGTGGCGTGGATCGTCTCCACGCATCCTCCCTGATCGATGGCGACATCCACTATCACTGAGCCTGGCTGCATCAGGGTCAGGTCCTCGCGACGGATGAGTCGCGGCGCCTTTCCTCCGGTAACGAGCACGGCACCGACGACCAGGTCGGCGTGCGCTATCTGCTCGAGAATGGCGTAGCGATTCGAGTGAAGCAGCGTCACGTTCGCCGGCATTACATCGGAGAGATAGCGTAGCCGCTCGAGTGAGATGTCGAGGATCGTTACCTGGGCCCCCAGACCTGCGGCCATCTTGGCGGCGTTGGTGCCGACCACGCCACCGCCGAGAATGACCACTCGTCCAGGGGGCACTCCGGGCACGCCACCCAACAATACGCCGCGGCCACCATGCAGCTTCTCCAGGTACTTTGCGCCGGCCTGCACCGCCATTCTCCCAGCCACCTCCGACATGGGCGTGAGAAGCGGCAGCTCTCGCGACGGCAGCTCCACTGTCTCGTAGGCAACACACGTAGCGCCGCTATTGATATGCACGCGCGTCAGTTCTTCGTCCGCAGCGAAGTGGAAGTAGGTGAAAATCGTCTGACCGCGGCGTATGCGAAGCCATTCCGGACGGATCGGCTCCTTGACCTTCATGATCATGTCGGCCGTTTTCCACACTTCGTCGGCGCTGCCCAGCAGCTTTGCCCCGGCTTGCTCGTATGCCTCGTCCGGGAACGCGCTTCCCTCTCCCGCACCCTTCTCGATGTACACCTCGTGTCCGGCCGTCGAGAGCGCTTCCGCACCAGCCGGCACGAGGGCGATGCGGTTCTCGTTCGACTTGATCTCCTTCGGAACGCCGATCTTCATGGCTGGTGATTGGTGGATGGAGTTGTGGAGCGGGTATGGTGCAGCGCGAGGTCAGGGGCGCGAAGGGCCGAGGCTGAGAACTGTCTGTCGCTCGGGCACGAGGAACTCACGACAGACGCCGGTCACCTGCTCGGTGGTGATGCCGTCAATGAGCGCGAGCACCTCATCCAACCCGCGAAAAGGTTCGTCATACAGTGCCACGGCCGCCGCGCGATACATTCGAGAGGCTGGGCTCTCCAGCGCCAGCGTTACCTGGCCCTTGAGTTGGCTCTTTCCTTCCTCGAACTCCCGGGTTGGCAATCCGTCCGCGGCAATTCGCACCAGCTCCTCACGCACCGCCGTCACCGCATCGGCGGCCGTTTCCGGAGCGGTTCCAACGTAGACACCCTGAACTCCGGTGTCCACATGGAAGTGCTGAAACGAGTATACGGCGTAGGCGAGTCCCAGTTCCTCACGGACGTGCTGGAAAAGCCGTGAGCTCATGCCACCCCCCAGAACGGTGCTGGCGAGCACCAGTGGGTAGCGCCGGGAATCGTGGTGGGGCACGGTGGTGGCGCCGAACACGATGTGGATCTGCGCGCCGTCACGGGGAACGTGCAGCTCGCGGGGTGCGGCGGGTTGCGCGGGGGGTGGAGGAGGTAGCCGAACTTCGCGCGTGACTACATCGAACCAGCCCGTCTTCTCCAACGCTTCCAGCAACCGATCGTGGGTGACGTGACCGGCTGCTGCAACTATCACGTTGGCAGGGTGGTAAGCACGATCGTGCAAGGATCGCAGCTCGGACACTCCGAGCGACCGAACGGTATCTCGCGTGCCGAGGATCGTGTATCCGTATGGGTGACCAGCCCACAGCGCCTCGCTGTGCAGGTCGAAAACGAGATCATCCGGCGTATCTTCAACCATGCTGATCTCCTCGAGCACCACCTTTCGCTCGAGACGCAGGTCTTGCTCGCGCAACAGCGGGCGGAAGACGAGATCACCGATCACGTCCGCGGCCTGATCTATGTGTTCATCCAGGACGCGGGCCTGGTAGGACGTGTATTCCTTGGTGGTGTAGGCATCCAGCGACCCGCCGAGTACCTCCAGCGAAAGGGCGATTTCCTTTGCGCTGCGCCGGGTGGTTCCCTTGAACACCATGTGCTCCAGCAGGTGCGAGACGCCCATGTGTTCCGGCAGCTCGTTCACGGATGCGGCACGCACCCATGCCCCGAACGCGACAGACCGCACTCCCGGCATGCCTTCCGAGAGCACGGTCAGTCCATTCGGAAGCACGGTGCGCCGGAAGCCGGCGAGCGCGTCTCCTTGTTCGGTCACCGCCGTGATCGCCCTCCGCGACGCGGTCGGCGCGACCCACCGCCGGCACCCACCGCATCCCCCTCACCCTCCCCCGCGCGCGCCGCTGCCGGTTCACGATCGATGCTGTCGCCTGCGCGCTCGCGTTCGCCACGCGGAGGGCGGCTGCCGCGTTCGCCATTCTCGTCTTCGGCGCTCCCTCCCTCGGGCTTGGGTACGAGCGCCTTCATGGACAGGCGCAGTCGGCCGCGCTCATCGCGGTCGATCAACTTGACGGTTACGCGATCTCCCTTCTTGACCACGTCCTCCGTCTTCTCGGTGCGACCGTGCTTGAGCTCGGAGATATGCACGAGGCCCTCGGTTCCGGGCAGGATCTCCACGAAAGCGCCAAAGGCCGTGGTGCTCTTCACCGTCCCCTCGTAAGTGGTCCCGATCTCGGGTTCCTGGGTCAGCGCGGCGATCATCGAGCGTGCACGCTCCATCGCGTCGCCGCCGACGGCAGCGATCGTCACCACTCCGGCGTCGTCCACCGTGATCTCTGCGCCAGTCTCGTCCTGAATGCCGCGGATCGTCTTCCCCTTGGGCCCGATCAGATCGCCGATCTTCTCGGGGCTGATCTGCATTGTCATGATGCGCGGTGCGTAGGGCGACAGGTCGGGGCGCGGCTCGGGAAGCGCCTTTTTCATCTCGTTCAGGATGTGAAGCCGGCCTTCCCTGGCCTGAGCAAGCGCCTCGCGCATGATGTCGAGATCGAGTCCCTGGATCTTGATATCCATCTGAATGGACGTGATCCCGTTCTCGGTGCCGGCCACCTTGAAGTCCATGTCGCCCAGGTGGTCCTCGGTGCCAAGGATGTCGCTGAGGATCGCATAACCGCCCCCTTCCTTGATCAGCCCCATGGCGACGCCTGCTACCGCCGCGCGCATTGGTACGCCCGCGTCGAACAGCGCAAGCGACCCGCCACACACAGAAGCCATCGATGACGACCCGTTCGACTCGAGCACATCGGAGACGATGCGGATCGTGTACGGGAAGTCTTCGAATGGCGGGAGCATCGCTTGGAGCGCGCGCTCGGCGAGATTGCCGTGTCCGATCTCGCGCCTGCTGGTTCCGCGCATCGGCCGAACCTCGCCGGTCGAGAATGGCGGAAAGTTGTAGTGCAGCATGAACGACTTCGTCGTCTCGGAAGGATCGTCGATCGAATCGAGCCGCTGAACGTCAGCCGCCGTTCCCAGCGTCACCGCAACGAGCGCCTGTGTCTGCCCCCGGGTGAACAGCGCCGAACCGTGCGCTCGCGGTAAAACCGGTGCATCGACGTTGATCGCTCGTATCTCCTTCGGGCCTCGTCCATCAACACGCTCGCCCGTTTCCAGCACCTGGCTCCGCATCTTGTTGTACTCGGACTCGCCCACGAGGTGTGCGATGTCCTTGGCGTTGTCGGGGAAGTCCGCTGTCAGCGCTTCCACAACCTCTCGCTTCACCAGATCGACGGCATCGACGCGCTCGTGCTTCTCCTTGCGATTGATGGCTTCCTGAATCTTGCCGTCGGCCATGTCCTTTACGCGGGCGACGAGGTCCGGCGAGTGCTCGGCAGCAACGAACTTCATCTTCTCAACGCGGGTGTGCTCGAGCAGCTCCTGCTGAATCGCGATCAACTCACGAATGCCGCGGTGCGCCACCCCAAGCCCGTCAATGACGTCCTCCTCGGAAACCTCCAGCGCGCCACCTTCCACCATCACGATGGACTCGGCCGAGCCGGTGATCACCAGGTCCAGGTCGCTGTATTCGAGCTGCTGGAACGTCGGATTGAGCACCCACTTGTCCTGCAGTCGGCCCAGCCGCACGCCGGCGATCGGTCCCATGAAAGGGATCTTGGAGACGTTGAGTGCAAACGACGTGGCCAGCAGGGCGAGCACGTCGGCATCGTTCTCCTGATCGGCTGAGATGACGTAGATGTAGACCTGCACCTCGTTCTTGAAGTTCTCCGGAAACAGCGGCCTAATGGAGCGATCGATGATGCGCGCCGAGAGAATCTCCTCGTCGTGCGGGCGTCCTTCCCGCTTGATGAACCCGCCCGGAATCTTGCCGGCCGCGTACGTTTTCTCCTTGTATTCCACTAGTAGCGGGAAGAACGGCAGCGCGCTCTCCCTGTCGCTCACCGTTACCGCAGCCAGCACCATCGTATCGCCAAACTGCACGACGGCGGACCCCGCGGCCTGCCTGGCCATGCGTCCGGTCTCGATCCGCAGTTTCCGTCCGGCGAAGTTCTTCTCCACGTGTCGCATCATTTCTCAACCCCTCATGGGTACGCAAAACGCGCGGGCGCCCCGGTTCGGGCTCCCGCGCGGTAGGTCGTCACCTGCACACTAGTGACGCAGGCCAAGCTCTTGAATCAGCTGCCTGTAGCTGTCCAGCTCCGTGCGCTTCATGTAGTCCAGCAGGCGGCGGCGCCGCCCGACCATCTTGAGCAAACCACGGCGCCCGTGGTTGTCCTTCTTGTGCGTCCGGAAGTGGTCGGTGAGATAATTGATCCGCTCGGTCAGAATTGCCACCTGTACTCGCGCCGACCCCGTATCGCTGGCGTGAACACGGTACTTCTCGATTGTCGATGTCTTTTCGAAAGCCATTATGTATATTCCCCAAACCCGCAACCGCGGTGCGACGCCGAATCCGTTGAAGCATTTGAATTTACTCCCGGTCGACACTCTTGTAAAGGCGCACCGTGCCTGAGCGCTACCTGGGACGCCAACTCGGCCGCTTCCGGATCGACGAACTCGTCGGGTCCGGCGGCTTCGCATGGGTCTACCGCGGGTGGGATCCGGAACTCGAGATCCCGGTTGCCCTCAAGGTACTGAAACCGCAATTCGCGGGCGACGAGGTCTTCGAGTCGCGATTTCGGCGGGAGGCGTCCACCGCCGCGAAGCTGCGCCACCCCAATATCGTTCGAATTCTGGCCGTCGGCCGAGAGGGAGAAGCGGTTTACTTCGTCATGGATTTTCTCCCCAGCGGGCTCGTGGAGAGACTTCAGATGATCGGCACGCTTCCCGAGCCCATGCTGGTCCGCCTCGGCATGGACGTGGCCGCTGCGCTGGCGTTTGCTCACCGGGAAGGAGTGATCCACAGGGATGTCAAGACGGACAACATCCTGTTTGACGACCATGGCAACGCCGTCGTGGCCGATTTCGGGATCGCCAGGGCTGTTTCCGGTTACGTCGAGCAGACCGGAACGAACATGGTAGTGGGCACGCCGCAGTACTTCTCTCCGGAACAGGCGCGCGGCCAGCCGCTGGACGGGCGCGCCGACATCTACTCGCTCGGAGTCACCCTGTTCCGATCCGGCACGGGAGTGCTGCCGTTCAGCGGGGAAGACTGGTACGAGATCGCTCGGCAGCACATCGAAGAACCGGCTCCGCGGCCGCGAACACTGAATCCCGGTATGTCGCGCGAGCTCGAGCGCATCATCCTCAAATGCCTCGCCAAGGACGTGCACGAGCGCTTCCCCACCGGTGAGGCACTCCACGCTGAGCTGCTCCACCTCCTCGCCCGGAGCAGCGAGGGTGCAGAGGAGCGGACAGTAGTGATGCCGACGCCGGAGAGGCAGCCTTCGACTCCGGTTCGGACTGCCCGCCAGAGTCGTCTCCTCACTCCTCTGCGCCGGCTGCCACGGCTATGGGGGGTGGCCGCCGGCGCGCTGCTCTCCGTTGCACTGCTGCTGATCTTCTCCCTTCGCGACCAGGAGGCAGTAGGTCAGCCCGAGCTGCCGAGCGCGCCACCGATCGTCGCGGTGGCGGACACCAATGAGATGGTTCCCCCCGATACCTTGCCGCCGGACACCATCAACGGCGAGCCGGCCAGCCGTGTGTTGCTCAGCATTCAGGCTCCTCCAGGGTCCAGTCTGCGCGTGAACGAGGCACTCATCGGCCGAGGAAGCTGGAGGAGCGATACTCTTCGCCCGGGCAGCTACACGGTCTCGGCAAGTGTGGATGACCCGGGGTGCCCGACCGCCGTGGATTCGCGCGTCGTCCGGCTTGTGAGCGCTCCTACGGTCGTACGTCTCGATCCCCGCGGCTGTGGCCGCGTTCAACTCGATCTCATGCCCGAGGAAGCGCAGTGGGTGCTGAGCCCGCTCGCGGGAGGAACGGCGTTACGGGGTCGTGGAATACCCGTGCAGCCTATGGTCGTGCCTGCTGGAGGACACGTGCTCGTCGTAACGGCTCCGTACTGCGCCAGATTCGAGGACACGCTGCGGGTCGAGGCGGGGGTAGAGCGGCGGGAACGGATTCGACTGATCTGCTGAGGACGAGCCACCGGGAGGGAGGAACGCTCCCACCGGAAGTCCGCCTCCCCACAGCCCCTACTGGGAGGCTACGACCGCACCCAGCGCAGCTCCCAGCACGGCTCCCATCCAGAACGTGCGCTGTCGGAAGAACGGCGTGGGTGGGCGCTGCAGCAGCACAACGTGCTCTCCGTTCAACCTCACGGTCTGCCCGGTTACCAGTGCCGTGGCTTGCCCTTCGTCGACATCAAGCACCACGAGCCGTGCAACCAGCGCGTCGCGGCGTGTAGGGTCGACGGCGATCCCCTCCAGCCCCCGCCTCACCCATCGCTGTCGTGCCGTGGCGAAGGCTACCGTGCTGTCCGCCACCGTCACGATCTCGAAACGGGTCGCTGACGCTTGCGCCTCGGTCACGGCAGGGACGACGGCAAGAATCGCGAGTAAGGCCAGCCCCATGGGCACGGTGGAGAGAGGACGCATCTACAACCCGAGCAGCCGGCGGATGTCGTTGAACATCACCAGCACGAAGAGAAGCAGAATGGTCGCCAGCCCGAACCGCATGATGTACTCCCGGGCGCGCACGCTGAGCGGCGATCCCCTTATCGCCTCGGCGACGTTGAGCAGGATCTGGCCCCCGTCGAGGATCGGAATGGGCAGAAGGTTAAGGATCGCAAGATTGATGCTGATGAACGCCGTCATTCTCAGCAAGTAGGAGAACCCCGAGCGCGCGGCTTCCGCGGACGCCTCGGCAATCCGCACGGGGCCACCGAGCTGCCGCACGGACGCGCGTCCGGTGACGAGATCGCGCAACGCCCGGAGGATGAGAACGGTCATCCCGGTGGTCTCGCGCCACCCCTGCACTGCCGCCTCGCCAGGTCCGAGCGGCATCCAGTGGACCCGCGGCCGGGCCCCAATGTACCCCGCGTGGATGGTGTCGCCAGGGAGGGTGAGCGAATCCGGAGTAACCGGAATCACCGTGCTCCGGCCCGCACGCACCACCGTGATCTCCAGCGGCGTGTTGGGCGAGCGCTGGATGACGGTCACCAGATCGACCCAGCTCCCGATCGGTTCTCCGGAGATCGAGACCACGCTATCGCCAGGCTGGATTCCAGCACGGCGAGCGGCCGACTCGGGAAGTACTTCGTCGATCACCGGCGGCACCCTTGGCTCCAATGCGCCGGCGATTTCGGTTCGCGCCGCACGTCCCACGGCCGAGAGATCGATCAGCAGCTCGTCGCGATGGGTTGTGATGCGGAGGATATCGTCGTCGCCCTCGCTGATTAGACGAACGACGTCATCCCAGTGAGTGACGACAGTACCGTCCACTGCCCGGATCGTGTCCCCTGCCACGAGCTGCTGCGACAGCTCGGGAGCAGACGCCACCGGGGTGACGTCGGCCACCACCGTGGTGGGAACCACCGGACGTCCCATGGTGAGCGCCAGCAGAGAGAAGATGATCAGCGCGAGCAGAGCATTCATGGTGACGCCCGCGAGCATGATCGCCAATCGTGCTGGAAGTGATTTGGACTCGAACATCCGGTGCTCAGGAACCGGCTTCGGCCCGAATGGGGCCATTGCGTCCGGATCCCAGTCCTTGCCGCCATGCGGGGCGCCGTGGAGCTTGCCCTCCGGAACGACCTGAGTACCACTTCCACCTACAGTGGTCGGCTCCTCGCGCGGCTTCTCTCCACCCCCTTCGATCATTGCCATCGTCTCGTCATCGCGCGAAGCCATTCGCACGTAGCCTCCCAGGGGGATGGCAGCGAGAACGTATTCGGTCTCTCCCCAGCGTTTCTTCAGCAGTGCGGGACCGAAGCCGATCGAGAAGCGCGGGGCATAGACACCCATCCACTTCGCGACGATGAAATGGCCGAGCTCGTGCACGAAAATGACGAGCCCGAAGACGAAGACAATGGCTGCCGGACTTCGCAGCCATTCGAAGGACAGCGTTAGCATCTGGACAGCTCTCTCACCGTATGTCTAGCCGCGGCATCAGCCGCGAGAAGCAGGTCGCGACTTTCCGACGGCATGTCCGCGTGCCGTCCGAGAGCAACGGAGATCGCCATCGCAATCTCATCGAAGTTGATGCGCCCATCCAGGAAGAGGGCCACTGCCTCTTCGTTCGCCGCGTTGAAGACTGCCGGCGCCGCACCGCCGCGTCGTCCCGCTTCGATGCCAAGGCGGAGCGCCGGGAAGTCCTCGTGTCGCACCCGCTCGAACGTAAGCGGTGAAAGCTCTATCGCGTCGAAGGGCGGCGCGCCGGTATCATGCAGACGCTCGGGGTGCGTGAGCGAATACAGCACGGGCAGCTCCATACTGGGTACACCGAGCTGGGCGAGAACGCTCCCATCCACCAGTTCCACGAAGGAATGCACCACGCTCTGCGGATGGACAACCACCTCTATCCGGTCGAACGGAATTCCAAACAGCCAATGCGCTTCGATCACCTCGAGGGCCTTGTTCGCAAGCGTCGCGCTGTCCACCGTGATCTTGCGACCCATGTTCCAGGTAGGATGCTGGAGGGCGTCGGCCACGGTAGCCCGGTCGATCCGATCCCGGGGCCAGCCGCGAAAGGGGCCACCGGACGCGGTCAGGATGAGCCGACGGATCTCGGATGCTGGTCTGCCTGCCAGACACTGGAGGATTGCACTGTGCTCGGAGTCGACGGGAACGATCTCGCCGCCTCCGCGTGCGCAGGCTTCGCGCACCAAGGCACCAGCTACCACCAGCGACTCCTTGTTGGCCAATGCCACCCGCTTTCCCGCATCGAGCGCGGCCAATGTGGCATCCAGGCCGGCGGCACCGACCACTGCGTTCAGCACTACGGAGACGTCTTCTCGGGTGGACGCCGCAGTGAGGCACTCCTTTCCGAGCATCCAGCCTTCACCCGGAGGCTCACCCCCGTTCTCGACCAGCCCGACGAACGCGGGCGCCAGCTGCGCCGCCTGCTCCGCCAGCAGCGCGGTGTTGGAGAACGCGGTGAGTGCAGTGACGCGAAACCTGTCCGGATGGCGCGCAAGCACTCGTAGCGCCGTGGTACCTATCGAGCCCGTCGAGCCCAGCACCGCTACGCCTTTCGGGGGCGCGGTCATCTTGGTGCGGGGATCAGCAGGAACCCGAGCAGGAGATGGGCGAGCGGCAGCGCGAACACCATTCCATCGATTCGGTCCAGCATTCCCCCATGGCCGGGCAGGATGCCAGAGCTGTCTTTCACGCCTGCCTCACGCTTGAGCAGCGATTCCGAAAGGTCGCCTACCTGCACCGCCACGCTCAATCCCACGGCGAGCACGACGATCCCCAGCGGAGTGAGGGCGAGCTGGGCTTGGGGCGCGAGGACGAGGCGCACGAAGATCCAACAGACGAGCAGGGTGATCAGTACGGCGCCTATGGCACCCTCCACGGTCTTTCCCGGACTGACCTCTGGGTGGAGCTTGCGCTTGCCTATTGCCCGACCCACGAAATAGCCACCGGTGTCGGTGGCCCACACGAGAAGCATGGGAAGGAACAGCAATGCCGTTCCGGCCGCAGTCCCGACCGCGTAGGGGTGATAGCGAATCACGTAGGCGAAGCTGAACAGGCCGCCGGTGTACGCCGCCCCGATCAGCGTGACTGCCGCAGCACCTAGCGGACGTCCGGAGTCGGGCGATCGCGCCCACACCGCGATCCCGAAGACCCCCACAAGCGTTACCGCCAGCCAGGCGAGGTTGGGACGGATGAGCCCAAGATATCGCGCGTGAACCACGAGTGGGATACAACCGGCCAAGGCGGTACCGATGGTAGCCATCGGGCGGTAGCCTGCCGCCTCGGCTATGCGAAAGAACTCCCAACCAGCAATTGCCGCGACGACGGCGATGAAGGCTGCCAGTGCCCAGTCGCCGATCCAGACCACCGTGAAGACCACGGGGAGGGCGGCCAGTCCGAAAAGGACGCGCGCCCCCAGATTCGACATGGGCATCTAGGCGGTGACGCGACCGAAGCGTCGATCCCGATTCTGATAGCTCAGCACCGCCTCGAAGAGGTCTTGACGCGAGAAGTCGGGCCAGAGCACGCGGGAGATGAAGAGCTCGGTGTAGGCGAGCTGCCAGAGGAGGAAATTGGAAATGCGGAACTCCCCCGATGTTCGAATCAGCAGATCGGGGTCGGGGCAGTCGGATGTGTAGAGCCGCTCCTGGAAGAGCTGTTCATCTATGCTCTCGGGATCGAGGCGCCCGGCCGCGGCCTCAGCAGCGAGCGATCGTGCCGCCCGCACCAGTTCCGCACGGCCACTATACGAGATGAACAGGTGCAGGCTGAGGCGGTCGTTGGCCGCGGTGCGCGCGACGATCGCGTTCGTGGCATCGGCGGCCGCAGGTCTCAGACGGGAAAGATCTCCATGGACGCGCACGCGCACACCCTTCGTCGCGAGCTCGTCCGCCTCCCGCTCGATGTACTCCTCAAGCAGCGACATTAGCGCCTGTATCTCGGCCGCAGGCCGCCTCCAGTTCTCCTGTGAGAAGGCGAAGAGGGAGAGGTGCTCCGTTCCCACTTCTGCAGCCCCTTCCACCGCCTCGCGCACCGCGTTCATGCCCGACCGGTGGCCCATCGGGCGTGGCAGGTGGCGCTCGCGCGCCCACCGCCCATTGCCATCCATGATGATGGCGACGTGGCGGGGGATGTGTCCGTGGAGGCGGATCCGGGAGAGGAGGTCTGGGGACGACATACGAGGTATCGGGAGTCGAGTGTCGGGCGTCGAAACGCGCGCCGGCCAGAGCCGCCAACGGCATCGACGCCCTCCGCTAAACCTCCATGATCTCCCCTTCCTTGCCCTTCACCGCTTCCTCGAGCTTGTGCATGTGATCGTCGTGGATCTTCTGGATGTCCTTCTCGGCGACCTTCTTCGCATCCTCGGATACGTGCTCGACTTTCTTGAGCCGCTCGCGCGCCTCGGTGCGGGCGTGTCGGATGGCGATCCTTCCTTCCTCCGCGAGCTTGTGCACGACCTTCACCAGCTCACGCCGACGCTCCTCGTTGAGCGCGGGAATCGGAACGCGGATTACCTGTCCCTGGGACGCTGGATTGAGCCCCAGATCGGAATCCCGGATCGCTTTCTCAATGGCGTTGGACAGACCCTTGTCCCAGGGTGTCACCGTGAGCATACGCGGCTCGGGCGCGGAAACTGTGGCTACCTGGGTAAGCGACATGGTCTGGCCGTAGGCGTCGACACGCACGGTGTCCAGTAGTGACGCCGAAGCCTTGCCGCTGCGGATGGAGCCAAACTCGCGACGCGAGCTTTCCACGGCCTTGTCCATCGCCTGGCGCGCGTCCTTCAGGATCTGCGGGATGTCGGTCATTGAACGAGAGTGCCGACGCGTTCGCCGCGGATTGCCGCGACGACCGCGCCTCTGTTTTGGATGTTGAGCACGATCACCGGGAGCTGGTTCTCCCGGCAGAGCGCAATCGCGGTCTGGTCCATTACTCCGAGCTCCTCGAGCATCACGTCCCGGTAGCTGATCTCCTCATAGCGTCTGGCATGCGGATCTTCCTTGGGATCCGCTGTATAGACGCCATCGACCTTGGTTGCCTTGATGATGATGTCGGCCTTCATCTGAATAGCGCGCAATGCCGCGGCCGTGTCGGTCGAAAAGTATGGATTCCCCGTTCCCGCGGCAAAGATGACTGTACGTCCCTTCTCGAAGTGGCGCAGCGCACGGCGCCGAATGTACGGTTCGGCGATCTCCTCCATCCTGATGGCCGTCATGACCCGCGTGTCCACACCGCGCCGCTCGAGTACGTCCTGCATGGCGAGCGCATTGATGACAGTGCCCAGCATGCCCATGTAGTCCGCGCCGACGCGCTCCATTCCGCGCTTGGCGAACTGTGACCCGCGCACGATATTGCCGCCGCCGATCACCAGCCCGAGCGACACGCCCAGGGCGACGACCTCCTCGACTTCGGCGGCGAACCGATCGATTGCGTCGAAGTCGAACCCGGAGCCATGCTGTCCGGCGAGTGCTTCGCCGGAAACCTTGAGCAAGACCCGAGGGTAGCGAAGCGCCGTCGCTGTCGCGCTCATTCCACGCCGATCTGGAATCGGGCGAAGCGACGTACGACGATGTTCTCACCCATCTTGGCGGACGCCTCCTTCACCAGATCGCCGATGGTCTTCTTGGGCTCCCGGATCCAGGGCTGCGACAGCAGGGCGACCTCCTTGTAATACGACTCGATCTTTCCGTCCACAATCCTGCCCACGAGATTCTCCGGCTTTCCACTCTCCCGTACCTGCTGCTCATATATCCGGCGTTCGCGCTCGATCGTTTCCGATGAGACGCCGTCCTTGTCCACCGCCAGGGGTGCGGCACTGGCAATGTGCAGCGCGATCTCGCGGGCCAGCGCGCGGAAGTCATCGTTACGCGCCACGAAGTCAGTCTCGCAGTTCACCTCGACGAGTACGCCGACCTTCCCGTTGTGGTGGATGTAGCTGTGCACGACCCCTTCGGTGGCGACCCGGGCGGAGCGCTTCTCCGCTTTGGCAGATCCCTTCGCGCGCAGCAGCTCGGCCGCCTTCTCCATGTCCCCAGCCGTTTCCTCCAGCGCGCGCTTGCAATCCATCATGCCGGCGCCGGTCCGCTGGCGCAGCTCCTGAACGTCCTTCGCAGTAAACGTCGTCGTTGCCATGACTGATCCTCGCACGCCGCAGCGCGCACTCATTCCAAGGTTCGGGGGGAGGGAGCGAACGAGTGCCGCACCGGTCCGGCAATCCCCGCGCCATATCCCCAGTCGGTTATCGCGAGAACGCCGCCGGCGAAACGGCCGGCGGCGCTTGATTCTACTTCGGGACGCCGCCGCGCACTACCGTGCGGTCATTCGGCGGTCTGTTCTTTCGCTTCGGCTGCCTCGCCACCCTCCTCGGCAGCCTCGGCAACCTCGCTCCCTTCACCGGCCGGTGCGGCCTCACCGGTCCGCAGGCGCGCCGCGATTGCTTCCGGCTTGGCACGTCGGCGTCGCGGA
>CAYXRS010000077.1:0-15938 GCA_964467195.1 uncultured Gemmatimonadaceae bacterium | reverse complement strand
CGAGGAGGGTGGGGCGCCGGGCGCGGGAGCAGGGCCCGTAATCGGCCGCGGAGGGCTGCAGCATGGCATCATGCCATCGCGCACCGATCCGCGCCTCTGGTCGGACCCTCCGCGCGAACCGACGCTGCCGCTCACGCCCGCTGAACGTGTGGACAGCGTGATCGGCGTTGCGATACGCGCCTACCATGACTCGATTGCCGCCATGCCCCGCGAGCGACGGCCTACCGACTGGACGGTGGAGCGCGGCGGACGGAAGTACGGCGTGGACGAGGAGTACATCCACCTTGGCGGCCGGCGGCTGCCCACTGCCGTGTTGGCGCTGCTCCCGCTGAACGTCCAGGGTAACCCAATTGCCGCAGACCGCCAGAAAGCGCTCAACCAGATGCGGCAGACGATTCAGGATCAGGCGCAGCGTGCCGCGGCAGATGATGATTTCAACGCCGCGATCAAACGGATCCGCGAGCGCAAGGATCGCGAGCGCCGGGCACACCAGGAAACCACGGTGGCGACGCCCTGATCGCCTCTTGCGGCGCCCCCTAGTCGGCGGCCTCGGTGACCAGCGTGGCCTCCCGCTGCTCCATCTCCTGAAACGGGCGAAACACACCGCACACCTTTCCCACGACGGCGAAGTCGTCGTCGGGGGCAAGCTCGATCTCGTTCTCCGCCGGATTGGCCGGAGCGAGAACCGTCTTGTTCGCGCGGCGCAAGAGCGTCTTCACGGTTGCCTCGGCGCCAATCCGCGCGGCGACCATGTCGCCTTCTACCGCCTCCTGACTTGGTGAAATCAGAACGTAGTCGCCGTCGAAGATACCGCGCCCGTTCATGCTGTTCCCGCCAATCTTCAGGAAGAAGCTCTGATCATCAGGGAGGAATCGCCGGTCCACTGAGAGGAAGCCCTTCCGGTTCTCGGGAAGGAGAGCCGGCTCGCCGGCGGCGATTCGCCCGTAATAGGGGACGCGCTGAGTGCGCGCAGGGTTCTCATAGCCGAGCAGGCGCACACCTCTGGAGCGCGACGGATCGCGCTCGACGTAGCCCTTGTTCGCGAGCGACTGGAGGATCTCAGAAACCGTCTTGGTGCTCTTGATGCGAAACTCGCGGCCGATCTCGCGGACGCTCGGCTGGTATGTGTTCTCGGCGAGGAAGTCGATCAGGTAGTGATAGACCTTCCTCTCGATCGGTGTCAGCAGTTCCGGCATGGCGGCCTCGCTGTGGTGTGCCACCGCTGGTGCTCAGGGCAGCACGGGGGATCCGCCGGTCTTGCGCTAGCGACTACATGAATTCGCAAGAGCGGTCCTTTGCTCTTCGGCGAACACGTCGACAACAGCATCATGCCGTCGACAGCGTTCGCACGGCGTCCTCTATACGCTTCAACGTAAGGCCGGGTCCCAGCATTTCAAGCACCTCGAAGATCCCAGGGCTGACGGACATGCCGGTGAGGGCTACGCGTAAGGGCTGAAAGACCTTACCGCCGGCTACGCCACGCTCCTCTGCCAGTTTGCGAAGCGCCTCCTCCAGCGCCGCAGCGTCCCACCGACTCACAGTGGTCAGCCGGTCACTGGCCGCCGCGAGGAGGTCGCGGGTGGCGGCCCTGTCCTTCCAGTACCTGGCCACCGCTTCATCCTCGCACTCGATTTCGTCCTGGAGATACGCGCGCGCCTGCCGGACGATGTCGTGAACGACCCTCGCACGCACCTTCAGCAGATCGAGTAATGCCAGGTACCATTGCCGCCGCGCCCCGGAAAGCTCCTCCTGATAGAGCCCCGCTTCGCGCAGTGCCGGGGTGACGAGCAGTTCCAGCGCCACCGCAGGCATGAGGCTCAGGTGCTGTCCGTTCATCCACTCCAGTTTCTTCGGGTCGAAGATCGCGGCCTTCTTCTGAAGGCCCTCGACGGAGAAAAGCTGGATCATCTCGTTCAGCGTCATCAGCTCACGGTCACCGCCGGGTGACCAACCGAGAAGCGCCAGAAAGTTGACCATTGCGGAAGGCAGAATCCCCTGCTCGCGATAATCCGCCACCGCGGTGGCGCCATGTCGCTTGCTAAGTTTTTTTCCATCCGTGCCGTGGATCATCGCGACGTGCGCAAACGCCGGTGGCTCACGTTTGAGGGCGTCATAGAGCAGGATCTGCTTGGGCGTGTTTGAGATGTGGTCGTCCCCGCGGATCACCAGCGTAATGCCCATGTTTATGTCATCGGACACGACAGCCATGTTGTAGATGGGAGTTCCGTCCGACCTCAGGATGACGAAATCCTCGATGTCCTTGTTAGGGAACGCAATCCGATCGTGCACCAGGTCATCCCACGCGGTCGTCCCTTCGGGGACGCGGAAACGGAGAACGTGCGGGTCACCCGCCGACAGCCTGGCCTTGATCTCGTCCGGCGGCAGCGCCGCGCACCGTCGATCGTACTTGAACGCCTCGCGTCGGGCCTCGGCAGCGCGTCGCCGCTCGTCCAGTTGCGCCGGCGTGCAGAAGCAGCGGTAAGCGGCGCCTCCCTCGAGGAGAGCATGGCCATCTGCCTGGTGCCTCTCCAGACCCTGCGCCTGATAGATGACGTCCTCGTCCCAATCCAGACCGAGCCAGCGCAGCCCCTCGAAGATCGCACGCGTGCTCTCGTCGGTGCTGCGTGCCTTGTCGGTGTCCTCGATTCGGAGCAGCATGCGGCCGCCGTAATGCCGCGCATAGAGCCAGTTGAACAGTGCCGTGCGGGCACCGCCAACGTGGAGGTAGCCAGTGGGAGAAGGGGCGAATCGGACGCGGGGAACGGCCTGCTCGGTCATGCCAGAAAAGCTCGATTTGCGAATACCGGCGGCCTGCTGGCACCGGTGAAAAGTGAAACAGGCCCGTCGCGCCGACGGGCCTGGATTCCAACGGAGAGGGAGGGATTCGAACCCTCGATAGAGCTTTTAGGCCCTATAACGGTTTAGCAAACCGCCGCCTTCAGCCACTCGGCCACCCCTCCTGCGGCAACCTTTAAACCTAATCCTGCCGGTTGCTGCCGGCAACGCGACATCGACGACCGGCACTGGTACCAAACTGTACCAGTGCCCGACGGCCGCCTTCCCCCTCTCCGTGACGGCCGGTACGTTGGCGCAGCCCGAAACGCCCTCGCCAGCAGAAAAACCCGCCGATGACGGAATTCCCTCCACGATCAAGCGACCCTGCAACCGTCCGCCGCAAAGGCCTCTTCAATCGGTTTCTGGACACCATCGAGTGGCTGGGGAATCTGCTTCCGCATCCTGTCACTCTTTTCGCGCTGTTCGCCATCGGTGTCGTGTTGGTCAGCGGACTTGCCGGCTGGCTCGAGCTGAGCGTGGCCGATCCGCGGCCGGAAGGAGCTCGAGGCCGAAGCCCCACAGGTGTCATCGACGCCGTGAGTCTCATGAACGCGGATGGGGTGCGACGGATCGTCGAGAATCTCGTTACCAACTTCACCGGATTCGTGCCCCTCGGGACGGTACTGGTGGCGCTGCTGGGTGTGGGCGTCGCAGAGCGCAGCGGGCTCCTCGGCGCAGCCATCCGCGCTCTGGTGCTCAACGCACCCAGGCACCTGGTGACAGTCGCCATCGTGTTTGCCGGTGTGGTGTCCAACACAGCATCGGAGATGGGCTACGTGGTGCTCGTACCGCTGGCGGCGGTGATCTTTCACTCGTTGGGCCGGCACCCGTTCGCCGGTCTTGCAGCAGCCTTTGCCGGTGTGTCCGGTGGTTACAGCGCCAACCTGCTCATAGGCACGGTGGATCCGCTCCTCGCCGGCATCACCCAGGAGGCTGCGCAGCTCATCGATCCCGGATACACCGTCCACCCGGCCATCAACTGGTACTTCATGATCGTGAGCACGTTCCTGATCACGGCAGTTGGCACGTACGTCACGGTGAAAATCGTGGAGCCAAAGCTCGGCGCATACGATCCGAGTCGTGCCGAGAAGGGAATCGTGGAAAACCGGTCGATCGACCCGCTGACAGATGCGGAGAAGCGGGGGCTGCTTTGGGCGGGAGCGGCGGTGCTTCTGGTGAGCGGACTGGTCGTGCTGTCAGTCGCACCGGAGTGGGGAGTTCTGCGCAATCCGGATACGGGCGATGTGCTCGACTCACCATTCCTTCGCGGAATGGTGGCGCTGATCTTCATCTTCTTTCTCGTGCCGGGGTTCGTCTACGGTCGAGTGGTAGGAACGATGAAGAACGACCGCGATGTCGTGGATGGTATGGCGGCGGCGATGAGCTCGCTGGGTCTCTATATCGTATTGGTGTTCTTTGCCGCGCAGTTCGTGGCGTTCTTCAACTGGACCAACCTCGGCGCGATCACCGCCGTTGCTGGGGCTGATCTGCTGCAGGCCATCGGGTTGACCGGGCCGCTTGTCTTCATCCCGTTCATCCTGATGTGCTGCTTCGTGAACCTGATGCTGGGCAGCGCGTCCGCGCAGTGGGCGATCACTGCGCCCATCTTCGTGCCAATGCTGATGCTCATCGGCTACAGTCCGGAGGTGATCCAGGCGGCATATCGCATCGGGGATTCGACCACCAACATCATCACGCCGATGATGAGCTACTTCGGCCTGATCCTCGCGTTCGCCAGCCGTTACGACAAAGGGCTCGGCATCGGTACGCTCATCAGCATCATGCTTCCCTACACGATCTTCTTTCTCGTGGGCTGGGTAGGGCTGTTCTTCCTGTGGGTGTTCGGCGTCGGGCTGCCCGTCGGTCCAGAAGCGCCGACCTTCTACGCGCCGCCGGTGGTGCCCTGAAGAAATTGCGGAAGTGCCGCGGTGGGGAGCGCCGGAACGTCCGCGACGGGGAGTAGCTGAACCTCGGCGCCGGGAAGTACCTGAACGTTGGGGAGCACCTGAACGGCGCTCTGGAGCAGCGGCGCTTCGGCGAGGGCGCTCCCCGCTCGCGCCCCAGCCGCCTATCAACAACAGCTCGGCGACGGCCTCGAGCAGATAGATGGGCACAATGGTGCCTCGGGCCACGTAAATGACATCCACTGCCGCTGCCGCGAACGCGGCCGCGCTTCCCATGCGCGCGTCTCGCGAGCGACCAGTTCCTCGATCTGGCTTGAGGCCTCATGCATCTACCGGAGCGTTCGCTAGTACCGTTGACGCGCCGGCTGCCGGCGAAGGTGCATCCCGCCGCGCACCAGGAAGAAAAGGGCGAAGAGCAGGTCCAGCCAGAGCGAGGGGGTCAGGGGCTCTCCTCCGCGCAGCAACAGCCGTCCGAGCACGAGTATGCCCAGACCCATCATGATGGCGCCGAGAATCGTCGTGAAGCCCACGCGAGACGGTTGCATGTTCATTCGCTCGTGCTCCGGCTCATGTAAGGACCCCTGTTCGAGGAGACACGCCAGTGATCGACATGCTTCGATCGCTGATCGCCGTACCAGTACTCTTGCACCCAGCGCGCCAGACCGGCGCGGTGAAAGAGCGCCAGGAAGGTGAAACCCGCCGGTGCGGCAAGGTAGTGCCAGTCTCCGTGCTCATCGAACTTGCGGGTGGAGAACACGGCCGGTACGCCTTTCAGCCAGCCAGTCGACTGTCCGCGACGGCGGCCGAGTCGCTTGAGAGCGACCAACAACCGCACATCTTCGGCAAACAGCCAGTTCTCCGTGTAACCGCCAATGGCCGCCCAATCCGCCTTTCGGCAGCATACCACCCCGGTGGCGGCACAATCCCAGCGCGTGCGCGGGATGCCGTAACCGAGGAGGACGGTGCAGGCGCCAAGTAGCCACCAGGAGAGGTCGATGGCCAGCGAGTGACGCTCGGGTCGTGCGCCGGATACGCCGACAATGCGTTTTCCGGAGGCGAAGTAGTCCTCCATCGCGTTGAACGTCTCGGGATGAACCTGTGTATCCGCATCGACGAACGCGAGAAGCTCTCCGCGCGCTGCCCGCGCTCCGCCGTTGCGGACGGCGCCAATCACGCGAGGTTCCACGAAGACGATGGTGCACCCGTGCCTCTCCGCCACCGCCACGGTCTCATCGGTCGATCCGTTGTCGGCAACGATGATCTCCACTGCCGCCGCGCCGCGACGATACCGCCTCTGCGCCTCCTGAACGCCGGCGAGAAGCCGGGGCAGGTACTGCGCTTCGTTGAATGCCGGAACGACCACCGAGATGTGAGGTGTCATTGCCTCGCCTCGTGCTGGCGCTGCTAACGGTCTGGTCAGACGATCAGAAGCGGACGTTCAGAGCGCTCGACGCGATGATTCCCGTGTACGAAAGCTCCAACCCCAGACGCTCGCCATCCAGGCGGAGCAACGGCTGCACCAGTGGAAGTACGGGAATCTTGCCGGCCAGCGGAATGAAGCGCTCGTCATAGCCGGTGATCAGTCCGGCCCTGTAGCCTACGCCTACAGAAACCCTGGATGGATTCCACTGCTTCATCGTTCCCTGAACTCCCGCGGTATAGGAGCGATTTCCGAAAGAGTTGAGGAGCGTGGCGCCGTAGATCCTTCCCCACGATAGACCGAGCAGCCAGTTGTTGTCCAGGCCACGATCCAGATCGCGGAGGTGCAATGTCAACATTCCCACGTAGAGCCTGCGCTCGGGCCCATCGTCTTCCACGAATATCACGCCGGTAGTCGGGCCGGGAGCCGATGTGGCGCTTGCGGCTCCGGGCGCGGCGCCGAGCGCCAGTAGTAAGATGAGTGTGGATACGATCCGCAGGATCGTGGTCGTGCGCGAACGGTCAGCTCTCATGACTGCTAGTGGACGGAAGTCTGCGCTCGAGCTGGATGTGGCAGACAGGAGGAGAGGTAGGGAAGTGTTGCGGGTAATGTCAGCAGGATGCCATCGCGCCGGGATCAGCCCCGCCGCCGCGGCGCTGAGGCCTGCTCTGAATATAGCAGACGTACATCGCACGCGCCGCAGGCCCTGCCACGGAACTCCCGGATGGTCCTTTTCTTGGACGACGTCATCGCCTGCCGCCTTCCGATCCCTGGTGCGGGGTCTCACGCTGCGCAGCCCAATCCCGTTCCAGAATGGCGTAGATCGCCAGATCCTCGAAGCGGTCCCACTTCCTCACGGCCTCGCGATGAATCCCCTCGAGGGTCATGCCGAGCTTCTGGAGCACTCGCCCCGACGCGGGGTTGCGTGTGTAATGCCGCGCCTCGACCCGATGCAGTGCCAGCGCCTCGAAAGCGAATCCCAGCATGGCCTCCGCAGCCTCCGTGCAGTACCCTCGGTTCCATCTCGGCACCGTCACCCAGTAGCCAAGCTCGCCGCGCGAGTGCGCAGGAATGACGGAAAGCCCGATCGCTCCCACCAGCGTGCCGTCCGCTTTCTCGGTGATCGCCAGGGTGACGCCGGTGCCTGCCGTCCACTCCGCCATGTGGGAGCCGATCCAGCGCTCCGCGGCGCCCGCAGGATACGGGTGGGGGATGAGCAACGTCGTTTCCGCGATCTCGCGAGCGCCAGCCAGCTCGCGCACAACGGGAGCGTCGGTCAGCACGAAGGGCCGCAAAGTCAATCGGCCGGTGTGAAGCGATGGTTGTTTCGTCACCGGCGTTCCCGCCCGCGAACCATGCAATCGCGTCGGCCCACCCTCTGGAAACGGGCAGTGCAACTTCGCATCTTCAGTCGTCCCCCCAACAAGCCAGGCACGCCATGAGTGGTCGCACCCTGCCCGCAGTATTCCTCCTCGCTCTTGCTCTTCTTGTCGGCACGGCCGTCGCACAGCCCCCCGCGTCCTCCACCGGTCAGCGGTACGATCGGCTGGTCATCCGCAACGTGCTGGTAATCGACGGAGCCGGCAACCCCACACGAGGGCCGATGGACGTGGTGATCGAAGGCGCCCGTATCGCGAGTATCACTGCCTCCACAGCGGCTGAGTTCTCGGGAAGTAGCGTCGGAAACAGGCGCGCTGCGGGCCCGGTGGATCGCGAGATCGATGGACGAGGTATGTACCTGATGCCTGGCATCGTGGACATGCACGGGCACATCCAGTTCAGCCGTGCGGGGAAGCAGATGCCACGCGACTATGTCTATAAACTCTGGCTCGCGCACGGCATAACCACCATCCGTGACCCTGGCTCCGGAGAGGGGCTCGATACCGTCGTTGCACATGCGCGGCTGTCGGCGGAGAACCGCATTGCCGCGCCAACCATCATTCCCTACGCCGTACCGTCGGGAGACACGCCGGCGCAGGGACGCGAGAGCGTGAGACAGGCGAAGCGGCGCGGGGCACAGGGGCTGAAGGTGTTCATTACTCGCCCCGACGTTTGGGAAGCGATTGCGGATGAGGCGCGGACGCAGGGGCTCCCGATCGCCACCGACATGAAGATTCAGGAATACGATGCGTTGGATGCGGCTCGTCTGGGTGTGCGCACGATCGAGCACTGGTACGGCATTCCCGACGCGGCGATAGCCGGTCCGCAGCAGTTTCCCTCCTACTACAACTACGACGACGAGGCCGACCGCTTCCGCTGGGCCGGGGATCTCTGGCGGCAGGCCGACAGCGCACGCCTTTCCGCCGTGCTGGATTCCATGATCGCTCGCGGCGTTACGTGGGATCCAACCTTCGCGGTGTACGAGGCCAACCGCGATCTGAGCCGAGCCCGCGCGCTTCCATGGTTTGCCGAGTACGCGCTGCCGAATGTGCTGGCGAACTTCGAGCCCGATCCCAGACGGCACGGCAGCTATCACTTCAACTGGACCACCGCCGACGAGATCATGTGGGGCCAGAACATGCGCATCTGGATGAAGTGGGTGCGCGAGTTCGCCCGCCGTGGCGGAAACGTGACCATCGGCAGCGATGCCGGCTTCATCTACCAGCTTTACGGGTTCGGTACCATCAGGGAAATGGAGCTGCATCAGGAGGCCGGATTCCACCCGCTCGAGGTCATCCGACACGCCACGTCCAACGGTGCGAGGGCGCTGGGCCTCACCGAAACCGGCGTGATCCGTCCAGGATTCGAGGCCGACCTGGTGGTCGTTGACGGCAATCCACTTCACAACATGAAGGTGCTGTACGGTACGGGCGTCATCACGGAGGAGGACGGCAAGATGGTGCGACGTGGCGGCGTTCGTTACACGATCAAAGATGGGATCGTGTTCGACGCGCACGAGCTGCTGGCCGACGTGCGGCAGATGGTGCGACAGGCGAGGGAGCAAGAGGTGACTGCCCCCTGATCCAACTCACTGGTCGGCTGGGAGCGTGTAGCTGAAATCGTACGAGTGCTTACCGCCCTCGATGATGATCGCCATTGTGCCCGACAGCCCCGTCAACTCGCCCGTGCCCGAGTCCGGCACCACCATAATGATCAGATGCGGAGCGCCACGCGTCATCGTACCGTTGTGCTGGAGTATGAACGTGCCCGAGCGGCCATTGAGTGTTCCGCTTACACGCTCTATGGCCACGTAGCCCGCCGAACCAGCGGTGCTGGTACTCGCGGCCAGCATCTCTCCGCTGCTCGTACCCTCGAGATCACCCAGAAAGCGCTTATCAATGGCCATTCGGCTGAGTGTCGTCCCCTGAGCGCTCTCGCCGGCACCGTGCGGAGTCAGCCTCACTTCGAAGGTGCCACGAGCGTGGCCGTGCGCGCGCGTCTCCGCCTGAGCAGGATCAGTCATCGGATCATTGGCTTGGGCGTGCACGAACGAGGGAAATGAAAGAAGGAGGCAGGCGCTCGAAACTGCTGCGAGCGTGACGGTGCGTCTGCCAGTCATACGGGCTTCCCGCTCTGGGCTGCCGGGCGAGGGAAGCGCTTGAGCGATCGCTCCCGTGCCTTCCGCGCCTGCTCTTCACGACTACGCGGTAACGCGTTCGTCTGAAGCGAGTGTATCAGTCGGTGCGCCGCGGCGGTGACCTCGTCGACGGCACGGTTGAAGGCTGCTTCGTTCGCGCGAGAGGGCCGCGAGGTACCGCTCAGCTTACGAACGAACTGGAGTGCCGACGCTCGAATCTCATCCTCGGTCGCGGGCGGATCGAAGTTGGCAAGGGTCTTGATGTTCCGGCACATTCGCGATTCCTCCTCAGGTGCCCGTTGCGATAACGAGGCCATCGGTCCTCGCGGACCGACGATCGGCGGGCTTGCTCGTACACTGGCTTGGGGCAGGGGCAATCGTCAATGCCCGGGCGATGGCTTCCGGGCAGTCAGCGTCGTGCCTCTTCCGGCGGCTCCGGCTCGATGCCGGCTCGCACGCTTCCAGTCACTCTGTTAGCTTGTCCACACCCATGACGACCAACGCGGGGCACTTCCTCCAGTCCGTTGATCGCGCCTTCGACCGGGCCAGCCGGTACGTGGACGCCGAGCCGGCCCTCCTCGCACAGATCCGCCTGTGCAACTCCCTGTACTACGTCTCCTTTCCCGTGAGACGCGATGACGGTTCGATCGAGGTCATCGACGCCTGGCGTGCGGAGCACAGTCACCACCGTCAACCCACCAAAGGGGGGATACGCTACAGCCTCGCGGTGAGCGGCGATGAGGTTCGTGCGCTGGCGGCGCTGATGACCTACAAGTGCGCGCTGGTGAACGTTCCGTTCGGCGGGGCCAAGGGGGGGATTCGTATCAATCCCAAGAACTACTCCACTGGCGAGCTGGAGCGAATCACTCGGCGCTACGCTTTCGAGCTGTGGAAGAAGCAGTTCATCGGACCGGGCATCGACGTACCAGCGCCGGACATGGGAACGGGCCCGCGGGAGATGGCGTGGATTGCCGACACCTACGCCCAATTGGTCGGCACCGACATCAACGCTGTGGCGTGCGTGACCGGGAAGCCGGTGAGCCAGGGTGGAATTGCGGGGCGCCACGAGGCGACCGGGAGAGGAGTGTTCTTCGGTCTGCGCGAGGCATGCGACGTCAGCGAGGACATGAAGCGTATCGGCCTCACGCCTGGGCTCGAGGGAAAGAAGTTCGTCGTTCAGGGACTCGGCAATGTCGGTTATTACGCCACCAGGTTCCTGGTCGAGGCCGGCGCTGTGCTCGTGGGAGTGGCGGAGATTCGCGGCGGTATTCACCGGCCGCAGGGCCTCGATCTCGATGCGCTGATGGCGCACCGCGCCGAGCACGACACAGTCCTGGATTTTCCAGGGGCGACCAACCTGTCCAGCTCCGCTGCCGCGCTCGAGCTGGATTGCGACATCCTGCTTCCCGCTGCGATCGAGAACCAGATCACCGTCGAGAACGCCTCGCGCATCAGGGCAAAGCTCGTGGCCGAGGGCGCCAATGGTCCCACCACGTTCGACGCCGATGCCATACTGGCGGAGCGTGGGATCATGGTTCTGCCCGACGTCTACCTGAACGCGGGCGGCGTTACGGTGTCCTACTTCGAGTGGCTGAAGAACCTCCAGCACGTGAGCTTTGGGCGTCTCGAGAAACGTTTCGACCAGGCCGCGTACCGCCGTCTGCTCGGCGCTGTTGAGACGATGGCCGGAAGGAAGTTCCCCCTGGACGAGGCGGAGCAGATCGCCCGCGGTGCCGATGAGGCCGATCTCGTGAACTCGGGGCTCGAGGAGACGATGGCACTGACCTACCGGCAGATCCGAACAGCGCGCGAGCGGCTCGATAGTGGAGTCGATCTGCGAACTGCCGCGATGGTGCAGGCGGTCAGGAAGATCGTTGCTGCCTACCAGGAGCTCGGCATCTTCCCGTAGCGCGGCGTCTGGTCGGTGCTGTGTCCGCCGTCATCGAGCGATCTCCACGGCCTGAGGGCGCCAGGTCTGAGGGTGGGCGCTGATGCCATGGCCGATCACCTCGATCCACCTGGGCGTTACCCGGATCAGGAGATAGTCCCGGGGATAATCGGGCCAGAGCGCACGCAGCACGCTGTCGTCGAAGAAGTTCTTCGCATCCTTGGTAGCGAGGTCGTCGTGCAGCGTGGCGATACCCATGATGCTGACGTAGCTCAGTGCTTCGTCATCGTTGTAGTACAGGGCGACGTTTGGATTGCGCCGGATCTGTTCCACTTTGCGCGTATCGGGACGCGTCGCGATCCAGATCGTCATGTCCTGCTCGGGTGTTGACGCATTTACGCTGCGTACTCGCGGTTGCCCGTCGGCGTCGATCGTGACGAGCGCGGCCACCGAATCCGCCGCGATGATCGCGCGCGCCGCCCTCAGAATGCTCTGCTCATCATCTATACGGTACAGCTCGCCAGAGGGTACATCATTACTTCCGACCTCTGCGCTGCCACCCGTACGTTCGCTGGCGGAGCAGGCGATTACCAGAACGACAAAGGACACAATGCGCACACGAGATACTGTCATCTCTGCCCCCTGGTTCGCCGTTCCTTCACATTGAATGCGAAGAATCCATACAGGCACAGTGCCTCCGAGTGGTCACCTGAGTCCAAACGTCAGCACAAGGTGTCGGTCTTCCACGGTCACGTCCCTTAGCAGTAGCCTGGTTGCGGCGAGCCTGGCGTCCGTCGGGCGCAAGGCATAGATCGGTCGCGTTCGGAAGTACTCGGCCATGGCGCGCGTCAACGCGTCGTTGATGTTTGCCTCGTACCGGTCGGGCACGCCCTCAATCGAGCTTCGTTCGACCAGTGGATCTGTGAGGAACAGCTCGCCCCGCTCCGCGTCATAGCGAACGCCGCCGGAAAGATCCACCGTTCCACGCAGGGGTACAGTGCCTCTGCCCGCCCGAACGCCAAGCAGCACAACGAAGCTGACTTCGGCGCGATCGGTACCATCACGCAGCGCAACGCGCGGACTGTCGAGCGTCACGTCGAAGATGAGCAGGTGTGTACGAGTAAAAGGCGTACGAGCCTCGATCTGGCTTTGCAGATCTGCCTCCGAGAGACGCAGAACGTGCCCTCGCTCGGCGTAGTAGTAGACGGCTAGGCCGGCCAGTAGCACAGCGAGGGTCACGAGCACCAGAAGTTTTTTCATGTCTCAGAAGCTGAGATCCCTCGTTTGCGCCGGGCGTCCGGCGTTGCCGCCGCGCGCCGCGTCAGAGGTCAGAGCGATGAGGACGAATAAGGCGGCGGCGCGAGCCAATGCGCGCCTGTTATCCAGCGTCGCCGGTCGCCTCTTCCACGCGCCCTCGCCTGGGTCACCGGACAAACTCTACAACGACACCGAAAAACTCCTCCGGCTGCTCAACGTGTGGGAAGTGACCTGCGTCAGTCAGCAGAACCAGTCGTGCGTCCGCGAATGCGGTTTACCATTCGTGATAGGCCTCTGCGGGATCGACGCCCTTCGCCCCAGCAATCACGAGAACCGGAAAGCCGCTCTCACGGAAGTGTTGCCGCCAGTCAAAATCACCCAGCGATGCCATCGTCAGTGAGTCTACGACGGGACCGTTCCGAATGGCCGTCGCCGGTGCATTACACAAGCCGCCTGCGAGGCGCCCGGCCATGGAAGCTCGAAGTGCCGCCGCACCGCCTCGAGATCCGCAATGTGGGCGGCAATGCGAAGCGACGCCGTGTCGGACACCAGTGTTGATCGCCCCGTACCCCGCTGATCATAAAACGTGAGTACATGGGTTTCCGCCAGCGGCTCGAGGTCCGGGGCCAGGTAGCCATGGTCCACGAAGGGGCCACCATGCACTACAACAACGGTGTCACCCGCCACACCTAACGTCCGGTAGTACAGCGCGACACCGTCATGGCTTTCGATATAGCCCTCGCGCGGCTGCGCCAATGCATCAGCCTCGGACTGATTCGTGCATCCAGCGAGTACTCCGGTGCATGCCAAGAGAAGGATGGGCCGCCGTCTGTGCATCAACATCCAACCTCCTGTGGGTAATCACGGAAGGAGTGGCGCGTCAGCAGGGTTCTTCTGCCTAACACTTCGGCGTTCAACCACGGGCCGCGCACCGGACCGTCAGGTGCAGCGCCTTGCTGGGCGGGCGTGGGTGTACGGCAGTTCGGTTCACTTCGTAACCACGTACCAGTTGTTCTGGATGTCATGCGCAAGGCGGTGCGTCGTGACGGAGCAAAAACCCGCCCGGTGAAGATAATCGTGCGTCCTTTCCTCACCCCACATTGCACCCAGACCTTCTCCGCCTTGCGCCAGCGAGACGGTCATGCAGTGCATGCAAGAGACCGTGTAAAGAAACGTCCCGATCGGGTGCTCGACATCTTTGTGAACGTGGCTGGTCCCGCTGATGTCCTGCATCAGATAGACGCCGTCGGGCTTCAACGCCCGGTGAATGCCCTTCAGCACGTTGAGCGGCTTGGCATGATCGTGTATCGCGTCAAAGGTGGTGATCAAGTCGAACGCTTGCACCTCGGAGGTCTGGTCAAAGTCGCTTACATCCGCCGTGATGAACTCGATGTTCCCAAGCCCGGCTCCGGTGGCCTCCGCCTGCGCGTACTCGGTTGCCTCGTTCGAAAGATCTATTCCGACGAAGCGGCTCCCGGGATAGAGTTCCGTAAGCCTGTTCAGGATGCGACCCCTACCGCACCCTACGTCGAGCACGCGGATGCCCTTTGACAGAAGCAGTCGACGATCTCATCCTCGACGACGCCGAGTACTGCGATGTACTGGGAAAGGACCGCCATGTTGTCGGCGCCAGCCGCTCCTGTCAGGAAAGCGGCGTGCTCTTGAGGAAGGGAATAACGGAGCGTCGTGGGGTCTGGTTCGACGACCCTCGCGGTGACCATTGCGCCCAGCCACTCGCGGACGTAGCGCTCATCGAGCCCGGCCTGAGCCGCGATGTCCTCCGAGCTCGCGGGGGGCAGCTCGCTCATGACGTCGAACAGCCTGGTCCGATGACCAACCGAGACCATCAGACAGATTCCTTAGCGAATGCGTCAGCCTTCGCCTGATTGAACGGAGACTGCGCCTCCTTCATTGACATGATTCCCAACCTCCCTTCTCTGGTGAGCGACTCGCCGCCCAACGCCCTGCACGCAAGCTGCGGCGCATCACAACAAAACGCCAGCGGGCGCAGCGAGCAGGCGCACTCCCCATCGTGGTGCCGACAGCTTCACGCGCCCGTAAGGCAGGGCGGTGAAGGAATCTGGATCGCACCAGCTAGCCCAGCTCATAGTTCAGTGTTAAGGGATACTCAGTCCCGTGCCCAACAGCCGACGCGCCCTCGCCGCGCAGGCCCTGAAGCTCTCCCGTGCCGGATCCGGGGATGACGACATAGGACTCCCTCGCCACACCGTTCTCGAATACTCCAGTGCGTTGGAGCACAAAGCTGCCTGCCTTCCCTGAAACGTGCCCGACGACGCGCTCGAGGCCGACGAACGTGGCCGAGCCATCGGCGCGATACATCATCAAGTATTCGACATGCGCATCGCCCGCGATATCGCCGGTGAACGTCTTTGTGACTGCGGCCCGAGTCAGTTTTGGTAGGTCCTCGCCCTCACTATAGGGCTTCTCGTCCCAGCTCTTGATGGTGAAATGGGAGGTCGCAACGTTCTTCATGTTCCTACCTCGGCCAGGTGATCGGAAACAGGACTTCCAGGTGCTATGGTTGCAGGAGCTACATCTGATTGAGTGGCGCTTCCCAGCGCCTCAGCGCTCAGCTGCAGGCGATTCCAACAGAGTGGCGCCCGAGGGCGCCACTTTCAATAGCTCGCCTGCCAGCTGCGGGGCGGGGTTAGACGGCACTGATCGCGCGGCCTCAGCTGGCGGCGGAGAGTGGCCTGAGCTTCGCGATCCTTTCTGCCTCTCTGGATCGCAATGCGTGCCACAGACCGGCATCCGGCGCTGTTCGCCGAGCACCACGCCCTGGCCATCCAGCGCGCACAGCGTGATGTAACGCTTGTGAAGATCCAGTCCGACGAAAGTCATGGCAGCCTCCGGATGATGGTCCGTGAAGCTGTGTCTCGATCGCGGTGCGGCCGCTACCCGCGTCGCTCAGTGACTTTCATTCTCATATAGTCCCGTTAGATGGCGCCGATCATTCTCAGTGATCTGGCACCTCTCTTGGGATAGGCGCGCTCACAAGCAATGCATCGCTCACTGTTCCAGTGGTTGATAAAAGTTCAGCACGAGCCCGTTCGGATCGCGAATGCTGAACTCCCGCTGACCGTAGAAGGCCGTGTA
>CAYXRS010000076.1:0-16112 GCA_964467195.1 uncultured Gemmatimonadaceae bacterium | reverse complement strand
GCCGCCTGACCAGCCGCCGGTGGCGCCGCCTCGTCAGGCACGACCGGCTCCAGGTAGACGCCGGACGCCTGTTCGGTCACCAGTACCTGTCGTACTTCACCGGCCTCGAAGGCGAGTGCTATGGTCCGGCCGCGAACGTAGTTGACCGCTGGGAGCCGAATGGTGGTATCGCTGGCGGACGTCTGATAGAAGGAGCTTGCCTCGCCCACTGCGAGGAGCTGGCGCACTGGCGGCTGCCCATTGCGCTCCTCCGCGGGGGATTCGGTTTCGAAGTAGGCGAAGATCGTGTCGCCGCGCATCCAGTCGCGCTCCTCGGTCAGGAACCGAATCGTGTCTGGCTGACTGGTGGCATAGGCCCGTCCCACGGCGCGCACCTCCTCCATTTGCTGCTCCGGCATGAGCACGTCGAGAGAGTCGGCCGTGATGTCGTACTCGGGCGAAACAGCGCGGGCGCGGGCGGGGCCCCATACGTAGCCGCGCTGAAGTCTGCCGTCGGTGATCCGGAAATCGATCGTGTCGCCCGTGATAGTGACGTCCTCACTCACCGCCCGCGCCCCATCGCTGGACACTACACGTTCGATCGCGCGATCGCGCGCGTACATGTCCACCACCCTGCCCCTCAGGGTGAACGGCCGCTCGCCGGTTCCCTCGATCACCGGATTGCGCATGAGGCGGGCGTGCTCGGTGTCCTGGTTCAGCACCGCGGAATCGCCCCGCGCCATGAGATCCGGACGGGTGATCACAACGCGCCCTGATGCGTAGACCATCGTCTCCCCGTGCATGGTGACGGTATTCGCCACCACGCGGACTGGCTCGGAAGGAGCACCGTCAGCGGTGCGCTCCACGACGTCGATGGTCGGACGGCCGGGAGCGATCATGCGCGCTTCGGTGCGCACCGGTGGTGCCGCCCGGAAGTAGTCCACCGTCGGACCGCGAAGGGTGGTTCCGGATGGGAGCGTGGTCACCACTCGACCTGAGGCGCGCACGTGCTCGGTGGTCAGCCAGTAGGTGGCGCGGTCGGAGGTGAGAGCAAGCCGCGGCTCGTCATAGCGCACGGAGTTGAAGAGGTGTACCAGCCGCTCGTCCTCGAAGTACTCCGCGCTGTCCGCCTCGACGGTGATGCTCTGTGCCCGGCAGACACCGGTGAAGCCGCCGCCAAAGTAGAAATGCCTTGCGCCGGTCTCCTGCTGTGCGATGCGCAGCCGTGCGTCGGGCTGGCTGATCCATTCCAGAACGCAGGTGCCGCGCGGCGCCGTCTGGGCGGCGAGCGGAAGGGCGATGAGCGCCGCGCACCCAGCGATCAGAGGAAAGGCGAGACGCTTCACGGAAGCTCCACCGCACCGACACCTTCGGGCTGCCGCAGAATCCGAACATTGCGCAGGTTGGGATCGGACACGAAGCCGATTCCGCGCAGCTCGCGTCCCGGCTCGGGGACGAACACGAATGCGCTGTCGCTGGTGATAAGGTCCGCATTCTGGTCGTACTTGAGCTGCTCGGTGGTCAGGCGGCGCCCGTCTTCCCCCACGACCACGACGTTCCTGCGCGCCTCCGACTGACCCGTGCGAGTGAAGTGTGTTCCCTCGATCGAGGTGAGCAGGGTGGTAGGCTCGCCGGCTTGCCCATAGAACTGAAGGCGCACCGAGACCAGCTCGAGTCGCGCGTTGTCGTCGAAGAAGTAGGCGGTATCGGCTTCCAGGTCGGCGCGTCGCAGCCCCTGATCGGTGAGTGTCGCGCGCATCGGCCACATGATCTGATCCGCCCGGCTTGCCAACACCGAGGTATCCTGCTGAGGCTGTGTCCCACCGCCGTTGCACCCCGCCAGGAGAATGGCGAGGATGAGCCATGGCGCGCGCCTCACGCCACCCCCGCTCGCATGAGGTCGTGCAGATGAACGATCCCCACCATGCTGTCGTTCTCGTCGAGGACAGGCATGGCCATGATGCCGTACTGCTGCATCACGAACACCGTGGCGCTACCGAGGTCGTTGGCGCGGCAAGTCTTGGCGTTGACGTTCATCACCTTCGATACAGGCACCGGGAAGAAATTCTCCTCGCGCTCCATCAGTCTTGTGAGATCTCCGCTCGTCACCACTCCCAGCACCCGACGATCCTCGTTCACGATCGCCACCGTCCCGCGCCGTTCTGCCAACAGCACCACTGCTTCGCGCATTGTGGCGTGCGGCGGCAGCGCCGGAATTCCGTCGGTGATCATCACGTCGGCTACCAGGGTCAGAAGCCGCCGTCCCAGCTCGCCGCCGGGGTGCAGCCTGGCGAAATCCTCGCGTCGAAATCCCTTCCGTTCGAGTAGTACTACAGCCAGGGCGTCGCCGAGCGCCAGCGCCGCCGTGCTGCTGGTTGTAGGCGCCAGGTCATGCGGACAGGCTTCCTCGGAGACATGTCCGTCGAGCACGACGTCCGCGTGACGCCCCAGAGTCGACTGGCGCTCGCCCGTGAGCGCTATGAGTCTTACCCCCAAGCGCTTCAACTGCTCCAGGAGGGCCATGAGCTCCGCCGTCTCCCCGCTCTTGGAGAGCAGGATGGCAACGTCTGAAGGGCCCACGATGCCCAAGTCTCCGTGAACGCTCTCCACGGGGTGCAGAAACGATGCGGGGGTCCCTGTGGAGGTGAGCGTGGCGGCGATCTTTCGCGCGATGAGTCCGGACTTCCCTACTCCGGCCACGATGACGCGGCCGTTGGAGCTGGCGATCAGCTCCACAGCCTCGGCGAACTCCGCACCCAGCCTCCGCTCCGCCGCCTCGATCGCCGCGCGCTCCATGTGCAGCACGCGACGGCCCCGCTCGATCATCTGCTCCGGAGTCATCGCGACACTTCCTGGGCCGAGCGTTGTGACACGTAGCGTTCCCAGACGTCTGTCCAACTGCCACGCGCCTTGAGCAGCAGCTCCACGAACTCGCGCACGGCGCCGTGGCCGCCAGTCCTGGTCAGGCGTATGGTGGCTATCTCCAGCACCTCTGGGACGGCGTTCTGAACGGCCACCGGGAGCGCCACCTCGCGAAGAATCCCCATATCGGGGAAGTCGTCGCCCAGAAAGGCCGCCTCGTCCATTCCGATACCATGACGGATGAGCATCTCGCGGAAGGCGGGGAGCTTTCTCGCTTCTCGATCCTGCACTACGTCGTCGACGCCCAGCTCGGCAGCGCGCAGTCGTACGCTCTCGGACTCTCTCCCAGTCACAATGACGACGAGAATTCCGGACTCGCGCAGGAAGCGGATGCCAAGGCCATCCTGGATGTCGTATCGCTTGAGCTCCATCGATCGGCCTGCTACGTCGCCCAGATAAATCCCGCCATCTGTGAGGACGCCGTCCACGTCGAGCCCAACAAGGCGAATTCGCTCGGCTAGCGCTGGAGTGATCATCTGCCGAGTGCGTTCCAGACGTCCACTGCTCGCTTCACCAGCGGCTCAAGATCGTCCAGCGGAAGCATGTTGGGTCCATCGCTGGGAGCCCTCGCCGGAGCGGGATGCGTTTCGATAAACAGCCCGTCGGCGCCTGCGGCTATCGCGGCGAGCGCCAGGGGTGGGATGAACTCGCGTGCTCCTCCGCTGGCACCCAGCTTACCAAGCCCTGGACGCTGAACGCTGTGAGTGGCGTCGAAGATCACGGGAACATCGCACTCCTCGCGCATTCGGCTGAACACGCGCATGTCCACCACCAAATCGCCGTATCCGAAGAACGTGCCGCGCTCGGTGACGGCTACCGTCGAGTGCCCACTCGGTGCCGCACCGCGCACCTTGGCCACGGCGCCTCGCATACCCTCAGGTTGCAGCCACTGACCCTTCTTCACGTTGACGGCGCGACCGGTGGCCCCCGCGGCCTGGAGCAGATCGGTTTGACGGCAGAGAAAAGCGGGAATCTGAAGGACGTCCGCCACTTCAGCCGCTGGCGCGCACTGGTCGGGCAGGTGGACGTCGGTCAGTAGCGGAAGTCCCGTTTCGCGGCGAACCCGCGACAGTCGTTCGAGCCCATCGAGGATCCCCGGTCCGCGCGCAGCGCCAGGGTTCGAGCGATTGGCCTTGTCGAAGCTTGCCTTGAAAATGATTCCGCCCGGCAGCTGCTCGGCCAGGCGCGCAAGCTTCTCGGCCACCCGCAGGTTGAGGTCGTCTCCCTCGAGCACGCATGGGCCCGCGATCAAGAAGAGCGCGCCGCGCGGGAGAAGCTCTGTCATGTAGAACGTGCCGCTTCCGCGGGTGCGGCGCGCGCACGTCCCCTTCGTTCCTCTCGGCGCACCCGGGCGTTTGCCGCTGCGGCGATGAAGCCAGCGAACAGCGGGTGGGGACGCGTGGGTCGCGAGCGCAGCTCCGGGTGGAACTGGCAGCCCAGATACCATGGATGACCGTGGAGCTCGATGATCTCCACGAGACTGCCGTCCGGCGAGAGCCCTGAGAGGCGCATGCCGTTCTCGACGAAAGCCTCACGGTAGTTGTTGGAGAACTCGTAGCGATGCCGGTGACGCTCACTCACCTCGGGCACACCGTACATCTCGGCAGCGAGCGAGCCGGGACGCAGCCGGCAGGGATAGGCGCCGAGGCGCATCGTACCCCCCATGTCGGTGATGTGCTGCTGCGATTCCATGAGCGCGATCACGGGGTGCGCGCACTCCGGAGCGAATTCGCTGGAGTGGCTGTCGTCGAGATTCAGCTTGTTGCGCGCGAACTCGATCACCGCGGTCTGCATACCGAGGCAGATGCCGAAGAACGGCATTCCGCTCTCGCGTGCGTGGCGGATCGCGTCCACCATTCCTTCAACGCCGCGCACGCCGAAGCCTCCCGGCACGAGCAGTCCGTCGAACTCATCCAGGATCTCGGCGGTACGCTCCGGCGACGTGAAGAGATCGCTGGAAAGCCAGCGCATCTCGACGCCCTGGTCGTTGGCAATTCCGCCGTGGATCAGAGCTTCCTGCACGCTCTTGTAGCTGTCAACATGATCCGTGTACTTCCCGACCACGGCGATGCGTACACTTTCCGGTGGCGCCGTGACCCGCGAAACCAGCCCCCGCCACTTGGTGAGGTCGGGCTCCTCGCCACCGAGCCCGAGGCGGTCCACGACTCGGGCGTCGAGTCCCTGCTCATGGAAGACGAGCGGAATCTCGTAGATGGTTGGCACGTCAGGGCTCTCGATGACGGCACCGAAGTCGACGTTGCAGAAAAGCGCGATCTTGCGCTTAACCTCCTGAGAGAGCGGACGCTCCGTGCGACAGATCAGCAGATCCGGTTGGATTCCGATCTCCATCAGCTCGCGCACCGAATGCTGCGTCGGCTTGGTCTTGACCTCCCCGGCGGCCGAGATGAAGGGCACCAGGGTGAGATGGATGAACAGCGCACTCTCGCGACCGATGTCGTGCCGAAACTGGCGGATCGCCTCGAGAAAGGGGAGTGACTCGATGTCGCCGACGGTACCGCCGATCTCCACGATGACGACGTCGTTGTCTGGTGCAATGCGACGGATGGAGGCCTTGATCTCGTCCGTTATGTGTGGGATCACCTGAACGGTGGAGCCGAGATACTCGCCGCGGCGCTCCTTGGTGATGACATTGAGGTAGATCCTGCCAGTCGTCACGTTGTTCGCCTGGGAGAGCGGACGATCGATGAAGCGCTCGTAATGCCCGAGGTCCAGATCCGTTTCCGCTCCATCATCGGTCACGAATACTTCGCCATGCTGGAACGGCGACATCGTGCCGGGATCCACGTTGAGGTACGGGTCGAACTTGAGCATGGTGACGCGCAGCCCTCGCTCCACCAGGAGGCGGCCGAGCGACGCCGCGGCGATTCCCTTCCCAAGGGAAGAGACCACGCCGCCCGTGACGAAGATGTACTTGGTTCCCTGCGTTCTGTTCGGATTGTGCATCACGCTCGTCCGGCTGTGAGGTGGTGCCACCGCCTGTTGGCGTCGGCGAGGTCGTCTTCGGTGTCTATGCCGCGCTGCGGACCCGCATCCACCGTCGCTACCCCCATCGGAATGCCGGCGGCGAGTGGACGCAGCTGTTCGAGTCGCTCGATGATCTCGAGATCGTGCGGCGGAAGGGCCACCCATTGGGCGAGGGCGTCCCGCGTGTAGGCGTATATGCCAAGATGCTGCCACACCCGTCCCGCCAGCCGCGATCGATCTGCCTCATCACGGAGCCATGGCACCGCTGCTCGCGAAAAATACATCGCCCGGCCATCGTCGGCACAGACGACCTTCACCACGGAGGGCATTCCGAGAACCTCGGTGCTGGCCGTGGCTGCAGCGGTGCCTAGCGGAAACGATCCGCCATCCACCAGCGCCGCCGCGCCGCGCACTGCCTCCGCTGAAACGAATGGCTCGTCACCTTGAACGTTCACGATGACGTCGTAGCCCCTGAACTCGTGCCGCGCTGCCACCTCCGCCACCCGGTCGGTTCCGGACGGATGATCTGCGCTGGTCAGGATCCACTCGCCACCTGCGGTGGCCACGGCGTCGCCGACATCGGCGCTGTCGGTGGCGACTACACACCGTTCGGCAACGCCCAGGGAGACAATGTGTTCGAGGACGCGAACGATCAGCGGCTTTCCGGCGAGGAGGCGCAGTGGCTTGCGGGGGAGACGAGAGGCGCCAATGCGCGCGGGAATCACCGCGAGCGTGGGCACGGCCACCACCCGGGACCGGTCGCGAGAGCAAGATTCACGCCCGGAAATATACCGTCCCGGTGGCGGAAAATCAAACCACGCTTCGACTTGGCGTCATTTAGTAGTTAGGCCAAAGTCCTTCGGTGGCGAGCTCGACCACGTTCTGGTCGGGGTCGCGGAAGTAGATGCTCCGACCCCCGCGTGGCCATTCAACGCGGCTCTCGATCGCCACACCGCGCTCGGCAAGGTGCGATTCCCACCGCGGTAGCTCCTCCGCGGACACCGCGAAGGCGAGGTGCAGCTCACCGCTTCCCTCATGCGGCGGGATCACGCCCCCGGGCGTGGTGAGCGGTTCGGTGCCCGACCCCTGACGAAAGAGCAGGAGCAACTGGCCCGGCGCGACAGCCAGAGCCCGAAAACGAGCGGCATCCCCGGCTACCCTCTCGAGCCCCATGACGCCCTCGTAGAACGCCGACGACCGGTCGAGGTCCGCCACGTAGAGCGAGCTCTCGAGCAGACCACCGAGCGCTGGTCGAAGGGATGTCATCATCGTTCCGGCTCCAGAACCGAGTACGGCGGAGCGAGCCGCCGTCTTCCGTATGAGCCTGCGCGTACGGTGGTGGTCAGAACATGATGCCCACGGTCACCGGCGTGTGCCGTAACGCCTGGCCGTCGAACACGTGGTGATACCGTCCCTCTGCGAATGCTTGCACGAGGCCGAGCCGGAAGAGCACGCCGGCACCGGCATTGATCCCGAAATCCGTGCGAGCCTCGGCGCTCAGATCTGTCTCCTGCACTGCTACCCCGTCCGTGAACCGGCTGTTGTACATCCCGATTCCACCAATGAGATACGGCGTGACCGGGAGCGCTATTCCGTCCACGCGAGCATTCGCCGTAACGGCAGCCTGTCGCAGGTGTCCGGACCCGTCCGCGGGTAGCTGGATGAGCGCGAGGAGCGTGGTCAGCAGCGCAACTGTGCGAAACGAGCGAATCATATGCCCTTCCCTGTGCCAGGTATCCACCGAGCCGTACGACGCTCGACCGGAAGCTCAGGGAGAGCAGGTTGCATGCCCTCTGCGCGGTTCTCGCCCTGAGTTCTACGCCGCTCATTGTGTTCGTGAATTGGCCTCGACCAAGCGGATGCGCGGCAGGTGTGGCGTCTGTGCCGGCTTGCCTACTCCTCGCCGAGGGGTGTTGGGTCGGAATTCGTGTGTTCATCGAGGATCTCGGCGGCATCCTCGGCATCCTCCCGCCGCACGATCAGTCGCGCGCCGCGAAGAAACTGCAGTGATGGCACCATACCACCTGCGTCATCACGCTGTATGAACGATGGAATGCCGGCGGACTCCAGTACGGACTTCGCGATCTCCGCCTCCATCTCGTGCGCATACGAGCGAAGAACAACCGTCTCGCCTGTCATCGGTCCCCCTTGTAATTTCTGGCTGCCCGCGAACGTCGCCACTAGCGGATGAACGTCAGGCCAAGCTCGAACCAGCTGCGCCCGTCCACCGGCTCCAGCACCGCATCGGCGCGGAAGAATCCGAGGGCGACACGCAGCCCAATGTTCTGCTCCAGCGACGGCAGGCGATCAACGCCGGCGGCACCCAGCATATGGCGCAGGCTGATGGTGGGCGAACCCAGCAGGCCCACCGCCACGGCGTCGATCCGGATGTTGTAGCTGCTCTCCAGGAAGAAGAGTCGGTCCCCGCCCATCGACATGATGGTGAAGGTGGGCAGCGTTCCCGAGCCGCCGAGATAGGCGTAGCGTTGTGGTGACGCTGGATCACCGCCCGTGAACAGCGCGCGGGCGCGGAACGTCAGCGATTGAAAGCCGAAAGTGGGAATCGTGGCGCTTCCATCGAACGTGGTCTGCACGAAACGCACATCCTCGGGCGCATCGACGATGACCTCTATCTCGACGCTACCGTCGAGGGTCATCCCAACGCCTTCCCAACTCGCCCCGGCAAGGCCCAGCAGAGACGTCATGCGCCCAGGAAGAATCTCCGGGTTTGGTCGATCGGTTCCCTCCGGGCTGTCGCGACCGCCGATGCTCCAGGGGCCACCAGCAGCCACCGACCAGGCACGTTCGGTCCGCGCTCCCGCACCCAGCACGAGACTTACTTCACCGACCATCAACCGGGGCAGCACCCGGCCCTCGAATCGTTCGGCGCGCCAGTAGTTTCGGTAGTCGCGACCTCGCAGCAGCGTGGTGACGGAGTTCCCAAAATCGCTCTGGATCCATCCATCATTGGTGAACGTCCCGCGACTTCCAGTCAGCTCGATGGCCCACCGGGGTCCGGCTTCGGCGCGTACATGGGTACTCACATCCAGGGCGCCAAGCTGCGAGCGATAGGCTAGGAGCGGAGTGACGCGCAGCCGTCCCTCGGCAAGCGCCAACTCCGGGCCCCACGGAAGAACGACGCCGTCCACCCGGTTGTAGGTCGGCATGCGCAATCCGTAGGCTCCCGGCAGCGTGGCGATCGGCATGCGCTCCGGCGGCGGTGCACCTTCGCGTACCTCGAAACCGGCGGGGACGTCACGCACTTCCACGTTGAGAAAACGGAAACTCCACAACCCTCCGTCGGCGCGCGCCATGGTCGAGTGATGCGTGCTACCTCCGATCGCGACGGCGCGGCCGGAGATCTCCGCCCCTGGTCGCATGAACAGGTCGCCACCCACGACGACCACATCGCCGCGGACAGTGCTGGACACGTACACAGGACCGCGAACGATCACCACGCTCGTCTCGAACACCGTATCGCGCGGCAGCTCCACTCCTGCCGCCGAAGATTCGATCACGACGTAGGGGCTCGCGATGACCTGGCGCAGGATCTCGCCAGCCTCCCCGCCGAGGCGGATCAGCAGGTCGCGCTCGCCAGGCACCTGACCGGTGACAGAGGCGGGAATGAGGAAGACCAACAGCGCTACAGTCAGGAATAGTGTTCTTGGCATTGCATGAGGGCGTCGGGTGAGACGGCATTCTACGCGTGTGGACGCGCCGTGTCGATGTCATGGCACTTGATGCGTGATCACGATCTCGGATGATACTGGCGGTGCACAGATCGCAGGTATTCCCTATCGACATGCGTGTAGATCTGTGTGGTCGCAATGTCCGCATGTCCCAGCATCTCCTGTACCGCTCGCAGGTCGGCACCGCCCTCGAGGAGGTGCGTGGCGAAGCTGTGGCGCAGCGTGTGTGGCGAAACATGCTTCGTGATTCCGGCGCGATCGACGTACTTGCGCAGGATCTTCCATGCTCCCATCCGCGTGAGTGGCTCGCCGCGAACGTTCAGGAACAGCACGCCACGTCCACCGCCTCGCTCGAGCGCGGGCCGTAGTTCGCGCATGTAAACGGCGACTGCGCCAATCGCATCGCGGCCGATGGGGATGAGGCGCTCCTTGGACCCCTTGCCGAGCACGCGGACCAGCTGCTCGTCCAGCAGGAGGTCGCGCTGGCTAATGGTGACCCACTCGGACACGCGAAGCCCCGCACCGTACGCCAGTTCGAGCATGGCACGATCGCGAAAGAAGAGCGGATCATCCATGCTGGGCGCGAGCAGCAGCCGTTCGACCTCGGCTACCGTGAGCACATCGGGTAGCGTGCGCCAACGCTTTGGTGTGTCAAGCCGCTCACTCGGGTCGCTGGTCACCTGCCCTTCGGCGAGGAGGAACTGGAAGTAGCCGCGCACGGCGGACACGCTGCGGCGAATAGAGGCCGGCGCGAGGCCGAGGTCCTTGAGGTGGTACACGAAGTCGCGAAGAAGTCGGGGCGTGGCCCCCTCGGGCGTCGATACGCCACGGGAGGCTGCGTACTCCACGAACCGCTGAAGATCGCGGCGATAGCTCTCCGCCGTGTTGGCCGCGGCGCCGCGCTCCAGCGCCAGATAGTCGCCGAAGCGCTCCACGTGGAAGGCGCGGTCGAACGCCTCGGGGATCATTGCGGTCGCCGACGCCTGAGCGACCGCCGGATCCACCAGTAAGCGAGCAGCGCAATGGCGATTCCCGAGGCCAGGAGCGCGGTGTTCCGCGTCACGCCGCCGATGCGATCCGCGAGCAGCTCCCAGTCCGCGCCTACCCGATATGCTACGGTCGTGACGAGCCCATACCAGATGCCCGACGCGACTGCCACCACCACGAACACCGGAATGGTCCTGAGCCGCAGCGCACCGGCAAACGGTGGTACCAGCGCTCTCACGCCGGGAACGAACCGACTCAGGAAGAGCGCTAGGAAGCCGTATCGTGCATACAGGCGCTCGAGACGACGCTCCGCGTTCGGCCCGCCGAAGCGCAGCAGCCTGCGGCGCATTTCGCCGGCCGCGAAGCGGCGTCCCAGTCCGTAGGCGATCATCGCTCCGGTCACGTTGCCGATCCACGTCGACAGGAATGCGCCTGCCACGCTTGCATCTCCCCGTGCCGCCAGGAAGCTGCCAAACGCGACGACGGTGTCCGATGGGAGAGGCGGAAAGAGATTCTCGAACGCTGCCGCTGCCGCGAGCGCGGAGTAGAGTGCCGGAGGCGGCAGCTCCGTGAGCCAGGCAAACAGCCGCTCCACGCACTATCCCGCGCTGATCCGAGACAAACCGGCCACGGCGATGCAGGCGAGCCCCTCGCCGCGGCCGATCCATCCCATCCCCTCGTTGCTCTTGCCCTTCACACTGATGCAGTCGATTTCGATCTTCAGGGTGCTCGCGAGCACGGTGCGCATGGCGTTGCGGTGCGGACTGATCCGCGGACGCTCCGCCACCACCGTGATGTCGACGTTCTCGACGCGCCATCCGAGCTGGTGAATGCGCTCCACGGCCAGCTGGAGCATCTCGAGGGAGTCGCGGCCTCTGTTGGCGGCCGCGTCGTCGGGGAAGAGCACTCCGATATCGCCGGCCGCTGCCGCCCCGAGAATCGCGTCGGTCAGTGCGTGCGCAATGGCATCCGCATCCGAATGGCCGACGAGATGCAAATCCGAGGGCACGTCGACGCCACCAAGGCGAAGAGGACCACCGGAGTCGAAACGATGCGAGTCGTACCCAATGCCGATGCGGTGCACGAGCTAGGCGGCCGCGCCAGCCTCGGAAAGAATGATCGAGTAGTCCTGCCGCCGGCGAGCAGGCGTGAAGCCGGCATCGGCGATCAGTCGTTCCATCTCTTCAGTCGTGGTTCGGAAGGTGGTGTTCGCCGCCGATACGACGTTCTCCTCGATCATCAGTGAGCCGAAGTCGTTGCATCCGAAGCGCAACGCCACCTGACCGATCTTCATTCCCATCGTCACCCAGCTCGCCTGGAGGTTGGGCACGTTGTCGAGCACGACACGGGCGATCGCCACGGTCCGGAGGTAATCCACCGCATCGGTCCTCGGTTGGCTCGACATCGTGGGGGTATTCTCCGGCTGAAGCGGCCAGCCGATGAATGCGGTGAAGCCGCCAGTCCGCGCCTGCAGGTCGCGAACGCGTTCGAGATGCTCGATGCGCTCGGCCAGCGTCTCGCCGATACCGTACATCATCGTGACCGAGGTCTTCATCCCCTCCTGGTGCGCTATTTCCATGATCTCGAGCCAGCGGTCGGCGCCGGCCTTCTTCTTCGCGACGAGATCGCGTACACGTTGTACCAGGATCTCCCCGCCGCCCCCTGGAATGGAATCGAGTCCCGCCTGCATCAGTTCACGGATCACGTCGCGGGGGTCCATGCGGAAGAGGCCGGCGAAGAAATCCACCTCGCTTGGGCTGAAGCCGTGGATATGGATCGGGTGGTGCTCCTTGATGTAACGGAGCAGCTCCAGATACCACTCGAAGGGGATGTATGGATTGTGGCCGCCCTGCATCAGGATCTGTACGGCGCCCAGCGTGCGAGCCTCCTCTATCTTTTCCCCGATCTGCTCGAACGAGAGCGTATACCCCTCGCCATGCTTCGGCCGCCGATAGAACGCACAGAAGCCGCAGTCGGCTACGCAGACGTTGGTGTAATTGATGTTGCGGTCGACGATGTAGGTGACGATGCCGCGCGGATGCCGCTCCTGCCGAATCCGGTCCGCTTCCGCGCCTAGCTCGAGCAGCGGCGCCCGCCTGTAGAAGTCGAGGATGTCGCGCATATCAGGCTGCAGGAAGAAAGGCGAGAGAGCCGTCCGGCACCTCTCCAGCGCGGGCCAGGCGCCGGAAGAAGTCCGTCAGCCCCGCAAGGTGAGACCAGGACAGACGGTAGTCCAGCCCTGAGAGGAATGTCTCGCAGCTGCACCGATCCAGGCCGGTCGTCTGCGCCGCCTGGGCTGCCAGTAGGGGCAGGTGCGCGAGTCCCCAATCGCGCGATTCGATCAGCCGGGCATGTACGCCCAGGGCGTCGCGCACAGCCACGGCGCGCCGTGCTACCCAGACAGCGAAGACGAATGGGAGGCCCGTCCACGCCTTCCATTCCGCGCCAAGATCGTACACGTACTGGTACGATGGCGTGACTCGCGCCTGCCCGATCCCGCTGCCGGGGGCACAGAGCAACAGGGCGGCGTCGCCGATCACCAGTCGGGCATCGTGTTCCTCCTGTTCGAACCGCGCCAGATCGGAGACCTCGGCATCGCCCGCCGTGTACTCCGGCTCCACGCACCATACCTCGCTGAAAAGGAGGCGCAGCAGCGCGGCGCTGGTCATCGAGCTGCGTGACAACAGCACGCGGCGCCCGCCAAGCGATTCGACCGGCAGGCGCGAGAACAACATCACGCTGCGCACAGGGCCGTCGCAGGAGATCGCCAGATCCGGGAGGAGCAGATAGCGCGACGAAGCTCGGGCGTACTCGACCGCGGAAACCACGCTCACATCCAGCGCGTTGGCCGCCGAAAGCGAGTTGAGCTCCGTTGGCGTTCCGGTCACGAGCTCGGCGTCCAGGGATACGAGGCCACGGTCGACGGCGCCGTAGACCGGATAGCAGTTGATGTACGGAATGCGGCCGACACGAATCATGCGGCCCCCGCCTGGGGCGCTTCGAAGGTGCGGATGGTACGGTAGAGCGCGTCCCGCTCCACCGGCACCTTTCCCGCACCGCGGATGAGGCGCAGCACTTCCTCCAGGCCCATCCCCTGTTCCGTGGTAGCGCCGGCTTCGTGGTAGATCTTCTCACGAACCACCGTCCCCTCCAGGTCGTTCACGCCGAAGTGCAGCGCGACCTGCGACAGAAACGGTGTCACCATGATCCAGTGCGTCTTGATGTGAGGGATGTTATCCAGGAACAGCCGGCCCACGGCCAGGTTGCGAAGATCATCGAAGCCGCTCGTCGCGGTGCCCGTTCGGCCGAGTGATTCGCCCAGCTCGTTGTGGTCGGGGTGATAGGCGAGCGGGATGTAAGTGAGGAAGCCGCCGGTCTCGTCCTGGAGATCGCGCAGCATCTGGAGATGCTCCATGCGATCTTCAACAGTCTCCACGTGACCGTAGAGCATTGTGCAGTTGGACCGAATGCCCATGCGGTGAGCCTGACGATGCACATCGAGCCACTCTTCGGCGGCCAGCTTGCGGTCGGCGATAGTGGCTCGCACTCCCCGACTGAACACCTCGGCGCCGCCGCCTGGCAGTGTATCGAGGCCGGCCTCGCGCAACGCCGAGAGTATTTCTTCGACCGACATCCGTTCGATGCGGGCGATATGTGCGATCTCGACGGCGGTCAAGGCCTTGATGTGCACTTCGGGATGGCGCTCCTTGAGACCACGGAACATCTCGGCGTAGTAGTCCAGCCCCGCCTTCATATCGAGTCCACCCACGATGTGGAACTCGCGCACATACGGATTAGCGGCCGCTTCCGCGAACGCCTGCTCCATGGTGTACCGGTAGGCGCCATCCTCCCTGGGCAGCCGAGCGTACGAGCAGAACACGCAGGTCTTGCGAAGGATGCAGACGTTGGTGGGATTGATGTGCTGGTTGGCCGCGAAGAAGACGCGCTCCCCGTGACGGGCGCGGTTGGCGGCGTCGGCCATAGCCCCCACGCCCAGCAGATCGGGCGATCTGAAGAGAGTCATGCCATCGTCGGTCGACAACCGGTCTCCCGATGCCAGCCGTTCGGCGATGGGCCGCAGCGTCGGATCGGAGATCCGGTCGCAGTCGAATTCCGCGGCTACTACCGACATCATCATCTCAGTCCACGTACTCTGTAACCGCAAGGGTAACGTTGTGGCCACCGAAGCCGAAGCTGTTGCTCAGCGCCGCGGTCACCTTGCGTTCCACCATCGTGTTGGGCGTGTAGTTGAGGTCGCACTCCGGATCAGGAGTGGAGTAGTTGATCGTCGGCGCGATCTTCCCCTCCATCACCGTCAACGCGCAGGTGAGGAACTCCACTGCGCCCGCGGCTCCCAGCATGTGTCCGGTCATCGACTTTGTAGAGCTGACGTTGAGCTGTTCGGCGGAATCGCCAAATACGCTCTTGATGGCAGCTGTCTCATGCAAATCGTTGGCCGGAGTGGATGTGCCGTGGGCGTTCACGTACTGCACCATGTCGGGCGTGAGCCCGGCATCCTGCATCGCTCGCCGCATGGCTCGCTGCGCGCCCTCACCGTTCGGAGCGGGCGCCGTGAGGTGGTATGCGTCTCCGGTCATGCCGTATCCGGATATCTCGGCATAGATGCGTGCGCCGCGGTTGAGAGCGTGCTCCAGCTCCTCGAGGATGATCACGGCCGATCCCTCGCCCATCACGAAGCCATCACGAGTGGCGTCGAAGGGACGCGACGCCGTAGCCGGCGAGTCGTTCCGCGCCGAGAGCGCCTTCATGTTCGCGAATCCGGCCATCGCCATTGGCGTCACCGTGGCTTCGGCGCCGCCGGTCAGCATCACATCCGCATCGCCGTACTGAATCGCGCGAAACGAATCGCCGATCGCGTGTGCGCTGGTGGCGCAGGCGGACACGGTTGCGTAGTTCGGCCCCTTGGCGTTGAAGCGCATCGAGATCACGCCGGCGGCGATATCAGCAATGAACATGGGGATGAAGAAGGGTGAGATGCGGCCCGGACCATGCGACCGATAGACGTCATGCTGGTCCTCGAAGCTCTTCAGCCCGCCGATACCGCTGCCGAGGATCACTCCGGTGCGGTCGGGATCGTACCCGGTAGCGTCCGCCATGCCGGCGTCGTGCATTGCCTGTACGGCCGCCGCTATCCCGTACTGAGTGAAGGCGTCCGATCGCTTCGCCTCCTTGCGATCCATGTACTGAAGCGGGTCGAACCCCTTCACCTCACAGGCGAAGCGAACGGGGAAACCCGTGGCGTCGAACTTGGTAACGTTCGCCGCCCCCGACTTTCCCTCCAGCAACGACCGCCATGTCGTCGCCACGTCGTTGCCGACGGGTGTCACCGCACCCAGACCGGTGACGACGACACGTCTTCGCATCAGCTAGCGACCTTCTGGCGCAAGTAGTTCATCGCATCTCCCACTGTTCGCAGCTTCTCCGCGTCCTCGTCGGGGATGTCGATGTTGAACTCCTTCTCGAATTCCATCACCAGCTCGACGGTGTCCAGGCTGTCCGCACCCAGGTCCTCCATGAAGCTCGCATCAT
>CAYXRS010000075.1:0-16326 GCA_964467195.1 uncultured Gemmatimonadaceae bacterium | reverse complement strand
GCACGTGACGCTGCCCATGCTGGCGCCGACGTTCCTCTTCGTGGGCGTCATCACCATGATCGGCTACTTCCAGCTCTTCGCCGAGCCCTACGTGATGACGCAGGGCGGACCGCTGCGGGCGACGACGAGTCTCGTTCTCCTCATGTACGAGGAGGGCTTCCGCTGGTGGCGCATGGGCGTGGCGGCGGCCGTATCGTTCATTCTGTTCCTCATCATCATGACGTGGACGCTCGTCCACCTGCGTCTCCAGCGGGAGCGCGGCTGATGCGGAACCGGCTCGGCGTCATCCTCCTCCACACGGCGCTCGTGGCCGGCGCGGCGCTGGCCATGCTGCCGATGATCTGGATGATCTCGGCCTCGTTGATGCCGCCGGGCGCGGCGAACACGTTTCCGCCGCGTCTCTTCCCCCTCGCGTCGGAGGTCACTACCGAGCACTATCGGGCCCTGTTCACGCGGCTGGACCTCGGCCGCTATCTGCTGAACAGCACCATCATCGCGCTCACAGTCACGTCGGTGTCGCTGCTGATCAACTCCATGGCGGGGTACGCATTCGCCAAGCTCCGCTTCCGCTATCGCGATCGCGTCTTCCGTGTCCTCACGATGGGACTCGTCATCCCCGTACAGGTCGCGATGCTGCCGCTCTTTCTGCTCATGCGCGAGCTGGGACTGGTCAACACCTACTGGGGAGTGATCATACCCTCCCTGGCCAGCATCTTCGGCATCTTCCTGATCAGGCAATACGCCGTCTCCATTCCCGACGATCTGCTCGACGCCGCGCGCATCGACGGTGCGAGCGAGTGGCGGATCTATACGTCAGTCGTGCTCCCGGTGATCATGCCGATACTCGCCACGCTTGCAATCTGGACCTTCCTGACCACCTGGAACGACTTCATGTGGCCGCTCATCGTGCTGTCCGACGAGTCCCGGTACACGCTACCGGTTGGGCTGGCCGCGCTGGTGGGCGAGCACGTGCTGGATACCGAGCTCATGATGGCTGGTTCGGTGCTCACCGTCCTTCCCGTGCTGCTCGTATTCCTCGTGCTCCAGCGCTACTACATTCAGGGTGTGATGGTCGGGAGCGTGAAGGGATGAGAGCTCTTTCCGGACTTCGGGCGCGGGGCATTGCCTGCTGCATCGTCCTGGCGACATGCGCGAGCGCTCGCGCCGATGCGCTGTCGATGTGGACCGGGTCAATGCCTGTCGCGCTCCCCGACACCGCGCGGCGGATCATCGACGATTTCGAGTCGCTTGCGGTGTGGCAGGCCATCCCCGCCGAAGGTGTGGAACTGACGATTCACGGTTCGCCAGGCGTGAGCGGGCAGGCGATGCGTCTTGAGGTGGACGTGAGCCGCGGCGGCTACGCAATTGCTCGCAGGGAGCTGGATCTGCCGCTCCCGGAAAACTACGAGATCACCTTCTGGCTGCGCGGCGATCTCCCGCCCAACACCCTGGAGTTCAAGTTGGTGGATGCCAGCGGCGAGAACGTCTGGTGGCACGTACAGCGTGACATCGAGTGGCCAACCGAGTGGCAACGCGTGCGCATCCGGAAACGCCAGGTGGAGTTTGCCTGGGGACCACGCGGAGGTGGCGATCTCGAGCGCGCGGCAGCGATCGAGCTGGCGATCACCGCCGGCGCGGGAGGGGGCCGCGGTTCGGTCTGGCTGGATGAGCTCGCGATCACCCACATGGAACCGGTTCGACCATACGACCTGACGCCGGTTGCAACCGCGTCCTCCAGCCTGGCGGGAGCGCCGCCGTCCGCTGTGATCGACGGCGACGCCGACACCGAATGGCGAAACGCCGGCGCGACGGACGAATGGCTTGCGCTCGACTTCCTTCGCGCGCGGGAGTACGGCGGGATCACCGTCCGCTGGGCGCCGGGTGCGCGCAGTGAGGCGTACGACGTGCAGCTTTCCGCCGATGGCGATGCGTGGGAAACGGTGCACGAGGTACGCAACGGCGCTGGCGAACGCGACTGGATAGCGCTGCCCGAGACGGAGTCTCGATGGCTCCGGCTCCTCTTTCGCGATGAACGCGAGCGCGCGATCCGGGCGGTGGATGTCCAGCCGCTCGAGTGGGCAGCGACTGAGAACGACTTTCTTCGGGCGGTCTCGGCAGAGTCGTGGCGCGGAGCATGGCCGCGTCATCTGACCGGCGAACAATCGTACTGGACGATAGTGGGACTGCCCCACAACGACGCCGAGGCCCTGATAAGCGAGGATGGCACCATCGAGCCCTGGCGCGCCGGACCGTCCATCGAGCCGTTCCTTCATGTCAACGGGCGATTGATCACCTGGAACGATGCCCGTGCGGTGCAGCGGCTCGAGCGCGACTATCTGCCAATCCCGACCGTGGAATGGTCGGGCGATGCCGCCACGCTCGAGATCACGGCACTGGCCGACGGTGACTCCTCGCACCCCGTGCTGCGCGTTCGTTATCGCGTGCACAACAAAACCTCCGCGCAACTCGAGCCTACGCTCTTCCTGACAGTGCGCCCGATCCAGGTGAATCCGTCCTGGCAGTTCCTTGGCACGCCCGGCGGTGCGGCACGCATTCACCAGCTGAATGTGACCACCGCCGGCGTGCGAGTGGATGGCGCGGACCTGCTGCTGGTCGGTAGCCCGGACGGCTCCGGCGGCGGAGCGATGTCGTTCCACGGTGGGAACGTGGTGGACCTGTTGCGCGACGGGCGTCTCCCGATGGCGACCGATGTGAATGATCCAGTGGGCTACGCATCGGGCGCGATCGAGTTCGCGCTCGGCATTCCCGAGGGGGCGTGGCGCGATGTGCACGTCACGATGCCAATGCGCCGATCTCAGGAGAGCAACGGCCAGGACGTCGCGACGGCGGCGCAGCAGGTCGGTTCGGAAGATTTCGCGCTCCGCCTGTCGGAGGTTGCTGATCGTTGGGAGCGCGAGCTCGGCCGCGTTCGCATCGAGCTGCCGGGTGACGCCGCCGATCTCTCGAATGCGATTCGTGCGACGCTCGCCTACATTCTGATCAATCGCAACGGAGCGGCCATACAGCCGGGCACCCGCGCCTACCGCCGCTCCTGGATCCGCGATGGATCGCTTACGTCGTCGGCGCTGCTGCGTCTCGGACACGAAGACGCCGTGCGCGACTACATCGAGTGGTACGCCCCCTTCCAGTACTCGAACGGAAAGGTGCCGTGCTGCGTGGACCACCGTGGCGCGGATCCGGTGCCAGAGCATGATTCGCACGGTCAGTTCATCTGGCTCATTGCCGAATACGTGCGCTTCACCGGCGACACGGCGTTGGCGCGGCGGCATTGGCCGCGCGTCCTGTCTGCGGTCGCTTACATGGACTCACTGCGCCGTTCGCGCATGACCGAGGCGTATGTCACCGGTGACAGCACGGCCTTCTTCGGGCTGCTCCCGCAATCCATCTCCCACGAAGGCTACGCCGAGAAGCCGATGCATTCCTTCTGGGATGACCTGTTCGGGCTCCGCGGTTACAAGGATGCTGCCGAGCTGGCCGCGATGCTGGGACTGGAGGACGAGCGTCGCTCGCTCGAGCAGAAAGTGGAGAGCTTTCGGCGGCACATCGTGGAGGCGTATCGTGCAACGATGGCGAAGCACGACATCGACTGGCTGGCTGGCGCGGTCGAGCTTGGCGACTTCGATGCGACTTCCACCACGGTAGCAGTCTCGCCGGTGAACGAGGCGCGGCGGCTGCCACCGGTGGCTCTTCGTCGCACGTTCGACAAGTACCTGGAGAACTTCCGGGCGAGGCGAGACGGCCGGGAGCCGTGGGAGGCGTACACTCCCTACGAGTGGCGAACGGTGGGGACGTTTGTACGCCTCGGCCGGCCCGCCGAAGCGCATGAGATCGCCCGCTGGTTCATGGGCCACCGGCGTCCCAGCGGGTGGAATCACTGGGCCGAAGTCGTGTGGCGCGATGAGCGTCTGCCGAGGTTCATCGGCGACATGCCGCACGGGTGGGTTGGATCCGATTTCATTCGCGGCGTGCTCGACATGATCGCCTACGAGGACGAGGCCGACAGCGCGCTCGTAGTGGGCGCGGGCATGCCCGTCTCCTGGGTCAGAACCGCGCCGGGCGTGCTGGTGGAGGGGCTGAGGACGCCGTGGGGCCCGCTGGCGCTCCGCGCCGTGGCGTCACACGACACGGTGCGGATGACGTTGGCGCCCGGGCTGCGACCGCCGGCAGGCGGAGTGGTAGTGCATGCGCCCTGGGGCTGCGTACCGCGCCAGGCATTCGTTGGCGATCAGCAAACGCCGAGCAGCGTGCGTCGCGACCGGCTGGTGCTGCGTAAGCTGCCGGAGGAGGTAATGTTCATTTGCGGGTCCGCGCCGCGTCGCCCGGACGGCTGAGTGACACGCTCGGCTGTGGATCGGCTCCGGCATCCCGCGTGCGGGAGGAAACGCCATCGCCGGCGTACGTCAGCCTGCCGCAGCCGTCACCGGTGTACGCCAGATTCCCGTCGCCCTCACCGGCGCTCGTCAGCTTGCCGCCGCGGGCACCGGTTCATGCCCGCCGGACGCGAGCGCGCGCCCGTGGCTCCGGATCACCTCGGAGTAGAAGCGCGCGCTGGCCTTCGGTGTACGCTCCATCGTCTCGTAGTCCACGTGCACTATGCCGAACCGCTTGGAGAAGCCGAGGCTCCACTCGTAGTTGTCCAGCAGCGACCACGCGAAGTATCCGCGCAGGTCCGCCCCCGCGTCTATGGCCGCGTGCGCGGCTCGCAGGTGCTCGCGCAAGTAGGCTACGCGCAGCGGGTCATCTACACGGCCATTCTCCGTCTTGGGGGGGTCATAGAAGGCGGCGCCGTTCTCGGTGATGTAGAGCGGGAGTCGTCCATAGCGCTCGGTCACCCAGAGGAGCACGCGCGTCAACGCTTCCGGAAAGACCTCCCAGCCCGTCTCCGTATACGTGCGGTTCGGCTGGCGCACGTAGGCGACGCGGACGGGCGGTGCGGCCGGTTCGTCGCGCATGACGCCGCGCGTGTAGTAGTTGATCCCGATGAAGTCGATGGGCTGCCGAATGAGGCGCATGTCTTCCGCCGAAGGTTCCGTCCACGCCTCGCCAAAAATGTCGCGCAGCTCATCGGGATAGCGTCCCAGCAGGGCGGGATCGAGATACTGCCGGTTCACGTACACGTCGGCACGGCGCTCGGCGGCCAGATCTTCCCTGGAATCGGATGCGGGGTACTTGGGCTCGAGGTTGACGACCAGTCCGATCTGCCGAGCGCCGGCCGCGCGCAGCGCCTGCACGCCGGCACCGTGCGCCCGCATGAGGTTGTGACTCGCCCTTTGCGCCTCGAACACGTTGCGGTGACCGGGTGCGAGAAGGCCGTGGAGGTAGCCGCCGTCGGTCACCACCCATGGCTCGTTGAGCGTCGCCCACATCGCCACGCGGTCTCCAAGGCGGCGCGCACAGACATCGGCGTAGTCGGCAAACCATTCGGCGACATCGCGGTTGATCCAGCCGCCGCGATCATCGAGAGCTGCCGGCAGGTCCCAATGGTACAGCGTAGCGCTCGGCCGGATGTCATGCGCGAGGAGGGCGTCCACCAGACGGTCGTAAAAATCCAGTCCCGCTGGATTGACGCCGCCCGTGCCATCGGGAATGATCCTGCTCCACGAGATACTGAAGCGATATGCAGTGAGCCCAAGGTCGCCCATGAGTGTCACGTCATCGCGCCAGCGCCGATAATGGTCGCACGCTACGTCCCCGGTTTCGCCATCGCTGGTGCGTCCCGGAGAATGGCTGAAGCGGTGCCAGATGCTCGGCCCGGCGCCGTCGGCGAGCGGCGAGCCCTCTATCTGGTAAGCGGAGGTAGCCGCGCCCCAGAGGAAGCCATCGGGGAAGCGGTAGGAATCACTCATCGGGACGGAGATCGTTGACGATGGCCAGAGTGAGACTCGAGGGCGTTGGAAAGATATACGAGGACAGCGGGCAGGTGGCGGTCTACCGGGTGGACCTGGACATCGCCGCCGGCGAGTTCGTCGTACTGGTCGGTCCCTCCGGCTGCGGGAAGAGCACCACGCTGCGGATGATCGCCGGACTGGAGAGCATCACCTCAGGGCAGCTATGGATCGGCGACCGGCTCGTCAACGACCTGCCGCCCAAGGACAGGGATATCGCCATGGTCTTCCAGAACTATGCCCTGTATCCACACATGACGGCATACGAGAACATGGCCTTCGCCCTCAAGCTGCGGAAGCAGCCACGCGAGGAGGTCGACGGTCGGGTGCGCGAGGCTGCCGCCATGCTCGGCCTGGACGATCTACTGGACCGGAAGCCGCGAGCGATGAGCGGCGGCCAGCGGCAGCGCGTGGCTCTGGGCCGCGCTCTGGTGCGACACCCCGCGGTTTTCCTGTTCGACGAGCCGTTGTCGAATCTTGACGCCAAGCTGCGCGTCCAGATGCGCCGCGAGATCGCGCAGCTCCACCGCCGACTCGGAACCACGATGGTCTACGTTACACACGATCAGGTGGAGGCGATGACGCTGGGCGATCGCATTGTCGTCCTGAACGCCGGGAAGGTCATGCAGGTCGACACCCCCATGGCTCTCTACGAACGACCGGCGAATCGGTTCGTGGCCGGCTTCATCGGCAGCCCGGCGATGAACTTCATCGAGGGGGAACTCACTGCCGGCGGTACTCGATTCGTGGCGCCCGGTGGAGTGCTGTCCATGTCGATGACGGCCGGAAATGGCGTGGCCGGCATGTCACGCAACGTTACACTTGGGGTTCGTCCCGAAGATCTGCATCTGACGGAGACTGGCGGCGACGGACAGCTGAGCGCGCGGGTGGAGCTGACTGAGTTGATGGGCAGCGAGAGCTACCTTCACGCCCGCGTTGGGGATCACCTCCTGACCGCGCGACTGCCGCGCGGCGTTGCCCCCGCGCTTGGCGATGAGGTGGCGCTCATGGCGAACGTCGAGCGGGTGCATTTCTTCGACGGCGTTACCGGGGAAGCATTGGCCCGGGGACGAGAAGCGCCGAGCGGCTGACAACAGCCGTATACCGGTGTCGCAGTAGCCCGCCGGATCCGTAACGCTCGCAGCCCTCCTTGTATTCCCCCCCTTGCAGATCTACATTTATCCATGGCTACCAGAAGTCGCTCAGGAATTCGGCCCGCTGCTCCCGCGACCCCCGCGGACGGCGGGCCTTCGCGTACCGGGGACAGCCAGAACGGCGTCGCCCGGGTTCGCGTGCAGGAGGCGCTCACGTTCGATGACGTGCTGCTCGCGCCGCGCCGCTCGGTCACGCACCCCAAAGACGTCCGCACCACATCCCGCTTCACGCGCGGTATAGAGCTCAACGTTCCACTCGTTTCGGCGGCCATGGACACCGTCACTGAATCCGAGATGGCGATCGCCATGGCCCGTTCCGGCGGGATTGGAGTGATCCACAAGAACATGTCCATCGACCGGCAGGCCGCCGAGGTGGATCGTGTGAAGCGATCGGAGAGCGGGATGATCCTCAATCCGATCACACTCACGCCCGACGCCACGCTTCGCGAGGCGAACGCCCTGATGATGCGCTTTCGCATCTCCGGGGTTCCGGTGGTGAACCGGGACGGCAGGCTGGTGGGGATCATCACGAACCGCGACTTGCAGTTCGAGCGCAACCTGGACCGCCCGCTGGACGAGGCGATGACGAAGGAGCGGCTGGTTACCGCGCCGGTGGGAACGACGCTCGACGAGGCCGAACGTATCCTCGGGCGTCACCGCATCGAGAAGCTGCCGGTGGTGGACGATGAAGGCATACTGCGCGGGCTGATCACCGTGAAGGACATCCACAAGCGCCGCGAGTTCCCGCATGCGAACAAGGACCAGCACGGCCGTTTGCGCGTAGCCGCGGCGGTTGGTGGTGGAGGGGACGTCTCGGAGCGTGCCCGCGCTCTGATCGATGCCGGCGTGGACGTACTGGTGGTGGACACGGCGCACGGGCACAGCGACGGTGTGCTGCGTGTGACTGGAATGCTTCGTGAGTCGTTCCCCGACGCACAGCTGGTGGCCGGCAACGTCGCCACCCGTGAAGGTGCCGCTGCGTTGGTGGAGCGGGGGGTTGATGGCGTCAAGGTCGGGGTCGGGCCCGGCTCCATCTGCACCACCCGTGTGGTGACCGGGGTCGGCGTTCCGCAGCTCACGGCGATCTTCGACGCCGTCGAAGGAGCCGGGGATGTACCGGTCATCGCCGATGGAGGGATTAAGTACTCCGGCGACATCGTCAAGGCGCTCGCTGCTGGCGCGGCAAGCGTGATGATGGGCTCCATGCTGGCTGGCACCGAGGAGAGCCCCGGCGAATCGTTCCTGCTCGAGGGGCGGCGCTTCAAGATGATCCGCGGCATGGGCAGTCTGTCGGCGATGCAGGATGGCAGCGCCGACCGCTACTTCCAGGAAGGCGAGATGTCGGCCCGCAAGCTCGTGCCCGAAGGGATCGAGGGGCGCGTCCCATACAAGGGTCCGGTGGGCGACGTCATCTATCAGATGGTCGGCGGCCTGCGAAGCGGTATGGGGTATGTTGGCTGTGGCGACATCACCGAACTGCGGACGGAGACCGCGTTCGTGCGCATCACATCTGCGGGCCTGCGTGAATCGCATCCGCACGATGTCACCGTCACTCGCGAGGCGCCGAACTACTCGTTATAGTCGGCTTGCGTGTTGAAGTCGGTGGCATCGGGAGTTGCTGGTCTCCGCTTCCTGGTTCTGCGCCTCCGCGGCAAGACACCAGCTCCACCATCCGTTCAGCAGAGGACTCCGTTCAAGCGTAGCCTGCCCGCACGCCCATACTGAAAGACATGTCGAGAGAGCTATCCAATCTGTTGGCGATCCCTGATCACCGGCGCGAAGCGATCCTGCGGCTTGCGGAGGAGTTTCAGCCGGGGCGGGTGGTAGCTCTTTCCACCCACGTGAACGCCGACGGTGACGGGTGCGGCTCGGAGGCGGCGCTGGCGAGGCTGCTGGCGCAGCGCGGCTTGACAGTGCGCATAGTTAATCCCACACCGTGGCCGTCGATGTTCGATTTCCTGCTCGGCCACGACGTGGAGGAGCTGAGCGACAGCGGTGCGGCGGCGCTAAAGGGGATCGGACTGCTAATTGTCCTCGACATCAGCGACGTGGCCCGCCTGGGCAATCTGGCAGACGCGGTTCGCGCGCTGTCCGTACCGCGGCTGGTGATCGACCACCACGTGCCGCACGACGAACCGGCAGGTGATGTCTTGCTCACCGATGTCACCGCGTGCGCCACCGGCGAGCTCGTCTTCGATCTGGCAGTTGTACTGGGCCTCGAGATCACCCCTCCGATAGCCCGCGCCCTGTATACCGCGCTGCTCACCGACACGGGAAGCTTCCGCTTCAGCAACACCACGCCGCGCTGCCATGCCGTGGCCGGGCAGCTTCTCAGTGCCGGGGTGGACCCCGAGGAGATGTATCGCCGGATCTACGCCCAGGTGAGCGTGGGTCGACTGCGGCTGCTGCGCGATGCGCTCGAGACGCTCGACGTGGACCAGGAGCTGGGACTGTCCTGGATGGCTATCCCGGCCGGCGCAATGGAGCGCTATCAGGTGCGCGCCGATGAGCTGGATGGGCTGGCCGAGTACCCGCGTTCCCTGGCCGGTACTCGAATGGCGATCTTCTTCCGCGATCTGGGTCATGGCCAGGTCAAGATCTCCTTCCGCAGCACCGGCGATACCGACGTGAACCGGTTCGCGCGCCGTTTCAACGGAGGTGGTCATGCACGCGCCGCCGGAGCGCTGGTCCCCGGCAACCTGGCCACCGTCCGCGACGTGGTGATCTCGGCAGCACGCGAGTATCTGGCCGAGCACGATGGTGGAATGATACCGCCTTGAGCACGTCGCGGCCGTCGCGGGCCAGGAGAGGACCAGAATTCTGGACAGCCCCGGCAGGTGCAGTAGCCTAGCTGTAGTCGGCACTGTTCCCACCACGCCGCCCCACGAGACCGTCGCTCGTCCACGAAGCCTACCTCCTTGCGTCGCTCGTCGCGTCCCGCCTCGAGCAGCAGCACGCGGTTGCTGGGGTCTTCGCTGAGGCGACTGGCCAGCACACACCCCGCCGAGCCGGCGCCAACTACTATGAAGTCGTGCAGAAGTCGTGCATCTCAAGTCTCCGGTTGATCGGTTTGTCCACTCCTCCTCCTGACGACGCAGGAATCGGGTCTCAGGGTCAACCGACGGCTTGATTCTCCCCGACCCCCGTCTACCTTCCGCGATATGACAGGATCACTGGGCGCTCTCATTTACTCGCGGCTCGTCCGCATCAAGAACCCTCGAAGTGGCACCGACGTGCTCTCGGCGGGGATGATCCGCGACTTCACGGTGAGCGACGACGGCCGGGTGCGGCTGAGCGTCGTGCTCTCGGCTCAGGATCCGGCCTCGTTGGTGCGAGAGGTGCGTCGCACGATCGAGGAGACGGAAGGCGTGACCGAAGTTCGCGTGGATGTGAAGGACCCCTCGCAGGTGCGCGGCGCTCGGGCGCCAGCGCCCGGTCCACAGGCGCCTGCACCTGGCCCGCAGGCGCCGCCCAGGGCGGCGCCTGGCCAGGGTCGGGCGCTGCCTGTCATGGATGCCGCTCCGCGGACGCCAGCGCGCCCGTCTGCTCCCACGCCGAAGCCTTTTCCGCACCTCGGGCGAATCATCGCCATTTCCTCGGGAAAGGGCGGCGTGGGGAAGAGCACCGTCGCCACCAACCTTGCCGTCGCGCTGGCGCAGGGTGGTGCGCGAGTGGGACTGTTGGACGCCGATATCTATGGGCCTAACGTCCCGAGGATGATGGGTGTGAACGCGCCGCCGCCGGTGGTGGACGAGCGCATCCAGCCTCTGGAAGCGCACGGCGTCAAGGTCATGAGCCTGGGGTTCCTGATCGACCGCGACCAGCCGGCGATCTGGCGCGGACCGATCGTGATGAAGATCATAACCCAGTTCGTGCAGGACGTTGCCTGGGGGGAGCTTGACTACCTGTTCGTCGACATGCCTCCAGGCACCGGCGACGCCCAGCTTTCTCTTGTGCAGGTAGCTCAGGTGCACGGCGCGGTGATCGTCACCACCCCGCAGGATGTCGCCACCAACGATGCCCTGCGGGGTGCGCGGATGTTTCAGCGAGTGGGCGTTCCCGTCCTCGGTATCGTGGAGAACATGAGCTACCTGCTCTGCCCGCACTGCGGAAAGCCGACGCCGCTGTTCGGGTCCGGAGGTGGTGCGCGGCTGGCCGAAGAACTCAACCTGCCGCTGCTTGGCGAAATTCCGATCTATCCGCGAGTGCTGACCGGTGGTGACACCGGCACACCGATCGTCGTGCTCGAACCCGATTCAGCGGCCGCCAAGGCACTGGCCGAGACCGCACGGCGCGTTACCGAGGTGGCTGGCGCACCAGCGATGGCATGAGCGAAGGAGCAGCTTCCGATTCAACGGAGATCGCGCGGCCGTCGGACGACACCCCGACGGCCGCGCTCCCGTTGAACCCCCGCGAGAGCGCTGTCGCGATCACCGGCGAGTACCCGGTGGCGGGCGCGCTGGTGCACGGTGCGCTGCCGCGGACGATCACGCGGCTGGCACTCCCCGCTGTCGCGAGCATGCTGCTCATGACTCTGTTCGCGACCGCGGATGCGTTCTGGGTGGGACGATACATCGGCCCTGCGGGGCTGGCTGCGGTCTCCACCTCCATGTTCTGGATCTGGATGATGATCTCCGCCGCGGAGCTGGTGAGTGTGGGACTGACCGCGGTCGCTGCGCGCCGCCACGGTGAGGGCGTACCCGTCCGAGCGGCTGCAGCTTCGGGAGACGCGACGCTGCTGGCGATGGCGATGGGTGGTGCGCTGGCGATCGCCGGCCCGCTGGCGCTGGAAGCGATGTTCGCGATCATGCGCACACCGGCCGAAGTGACGGCGCTGGGCCGCAGCTACCTGGGCGTCTACCTGCTGGGCGCGCCTCTGATTTTCGGCTTCTTCGCGGTCGACGCGACCTTCCGGGCTTCCGGCGACACGCGAACGCCGTTCATGATGCTTGCCGGCGCGGTGACAATCGCACTCGTCCTGGATCCGCTGCTGATCCTGGGAGTCGGCCCCTTTCCACGGCTCGGCATTGCCGGCGCCGCCGTGGCGACGATAGTGACGCGCGGTGTGGTGTTCGTTGCCGGCGTGTGGCTCTTGCGGCGCCGTCGCATGATCCAGTTCGACGGAGTATCCTGGCCCACAATCAGAACGATCGTACGTGTAGGTCTGCCGACGGCGGCGACGGGAATCACGTTCAGCTTCATCTACGTGCTTCTCACACGCACCACAACGACGTTCGGTACTCCGGCGCTGGCGGCTCTCGGCATCGGGCACCGTGTGGAGAGCTGGTCTTACATGTTCGGGGTGGGTCTCGGCGCGGCAACGGCGGCGATCGTCGGTCAGAACCTCGGAGCAGGGCTGAAGGTTCGCGCGCGCCGCACAGGCTGGATCTCGGTAGGCTTCGCGGCAGCGATTACTTCGGTTGCAGCGCTGTTCATGGTCGTGACACCCGAACCGATCGCAGCGCTGTTCACCAGCGATCCGGCGGTGATTGCCGAAGGCGCGCGCTACCTGCGTATCGCGGCCATCTCCACGATCTTCGTTGGCGCCGAGCTCGTGCTCGAGGGTGCGCTTGGTGGGGCCGGATACACCGTGCCGCCCATGATCACTTCCACTTCGATCACCGCGATGCGGGTTCCCATTGCCGCCTGGGCCGCACCCATCTGGGGCGCGTCCGCGATCTGGTGGGTGATCGCGCTTACAGCGGTGGCCCGCGGCCTGGCTCTGGCGGCGCTCTGGCGGTGGGGGAGGTGGGAGAGGAAGGAGGTGTAAGGCGGCGCGCAGAAGGGCTGCCCCACTTCTGGCGAACTGGTCGGCAGGCGTGCACGATTCCTCGTGCTACTCTTTGATGACTGGTGGCCTTGGGCCGCTCGCTCCTGACTCTCACCCCGGTCCCTGGCCCCTTGCGGTTCATCACACTCCTCACCGACTTCGGAACCGCCGACGGTTACGTAGGCGAGATAAAAGGGGTGCTGGCATCCGGAGCGCCGGAGGCACGGGTGGTGGACGTGTCGCACGATCTGGCGCCGCAGGACGTGGAGGCGGCTCGGTTGGCACTCGCGCGCTACTGGCGGCGTTTCCCGGAAGGCACGGTGCACGTGGCGGTCGTTGATCCCGGCGTGGGTACTGGGCGAGCGGCGTTGGCGGTGATGAGCGAGGGGAGGTTCCTGGTCGGCCCCGACAACGGGATACTCTCGCCCGCGCTGCTGCTGCGCGACGCGCAAGTCGTGGAGCTGGAGATCCCGTCGGGTGCCGCGCCGACCTTTCATGGGCGCGACGTATTCGCGCCGGCGGCGGCGATGCTGGCCAAGGGAGTGAAGCTCGACGCACTCGGTAATCGCTGCAACGCTCCCATCATTCGCCGAACGCCCGAAGCACGCCGCCGCCCCGACGGGGTGGTGGAGGGCGAGGTCATCACTATCGACCGTTTCGGGAACCTCATCACCAATCTGATCGCGCCGCGGGGCGGCGCGGTGCGCGTACGCGGCCGAGACGTCGGTCCCGTGCGCCGAACCTATGGCGATGCGGCGGAGGGATCGGTGATCGCGCTGCTCGGCTCCACCGGTTTGGTGGAGATCGCAGTGCGCAACGGGAGTGCCGCGCTCCTGCTCGGTGCCGCGCGCGGGGAGCGCGTGCTGCTTACACCCGGATCGCGAACGTAGTCACAGCATCATGCGCGCCTTGCGCGCAACCTGCCACCGTCCCGCTGTTCGCGCCAGGTGATACCGTTCCTCCATTCGGAACGGTGAATGATACGTGAGCGTGTCCACGGTGGGCCGGTATCGCTCGGCCACCAGGTACAGGCGGAGCGTGTCGCCCGGCGACTGAAAGAGCTCCGAGAACCTGACTGCATATCCTGGATTTCGCACATCGCATGCAGGCGCGCGGTTGACTGTTCCGCCGCTGGGGACACACTCTCCGCTCACGGCCCGTGTGGCGATGAGTGCTCGCGCCACCGCCTCATCCATTCGCGCATCAGTCTCGTCGTAGCCGCCCTGCGATGGCAACATGCGCGGATCGATGAGAAGCGTGGTCGCAGGAAGATCGAAGGCGGCGCGCAGCGCGGTCGCATAGGCCGCGGCCTGATCAGCCGGCGTAAGCTCCGCCCGTTCGGCCGCCAGACCACGGCGGCCAGGATCCTCCCCCTCGTTGCGCGCGCACGCGATGAACGCGGCTGCCACGGTGACGCCAAGCAGGAACGGTTTCATCCGGGAATGATGGCGGCATGCAGGGAAAGCCGCCACCCGTGGTCTTCCCGGATGTGCATCGCTCCGTCACCGCGGCGCCCTCAGGCATCAACGATCGCCGCTACGGGCCGCATCTCTCAGATGCGTTCGGTAGAAGACCTGGAAGGATCGACCGCCGTCACGATGCGCCCCGCGTACACGACGCCGCGCCGCGTGTCCACCTGTCCCGTTCCGTGATGCAGCTGCGAGTTGAGCTCTCCGCCGATGAGCGTGACGATCATCGTGATCCACATCCACATGAGGAGCACGATCACGGCGCCGATCGTACCGTACGTCGCACTGTAATCCGCGAAGTTCTGGACGTAGAAGCGGAAACCCAGCGTGACCAGCAGCCAGGCGATGGTGGCGAACACGGCACCCACCAGCACCTGCTTCTTGTCCTGTCGCAGGTTGGGGAGGAAGTAGTAGATCCCCCAGAATGTCGCGATCAGGATCACGAAGATCAGCGGGTATTGGACGGCTACCCAGATCGTCGCGAAGCTGTCGCCCGGAATGAAGTTGTCGTTCAGCCAGCGTGCCAGCTCGGGGCCTACGAGCATCAGCGTGGACGAGGTGAGCACCACGAACCCGGCCACGAAGACGGCCACGATCGAAATCAGGCGCCGCTTCCAGAACGGCCGCGCTTCCTCGACGTTGTAGGCGCGGTTGAGCGATATCGCGAGCTGATTGAAGATGTTCGAGCCTGCCCAGAGCGCGAGCAAAGCGCCTACCGAGACGAGCCCGGGGGCACCTGGAGCGAATACCACTTCCTCCACCACGCCCTGCAATAGTTCCATGGCCTCGGCGGGAACCGTAGCCTCCAGCTGCCGCATCACCCACTCGATCACCTGCTCCTCATCACCGATCAAGCCTATCAGGGGCGTCGCGAAGAGCAGAAGCGGGAAGAGCGAAAAGAAGAAGAAGTATGCCGTCTGTGCGGCCAGACCAAGTACGTTGTCCTCCGACGACGCCTTGACCGTGCCCTTCAGCAGTGTCTGTACACGATACCCCTTGATTACCATCCGGCGTTGCTCCTCTGGTAGAGACACAAAAACGCCCCGCCGTTGGGCGGGGCAAGGCTCAGGCCAGCGACGTTGGTATGCTCCGTCAGATCACCGTCGAGCGCGGTCCACGGTGATCGTTCCCATCGTGACCGATGCGAGCACCTCGAGGCGACGAGTGGCGGTGTCCCAATTTGCCGATTGGTAGACGCCATCGGGGAGAACTGGCACGCCTTCCACTCGCCCCAGCAGACGCTCGCGCGCGGTCAGCCTCACGGCAACATCGCCCGGCACGATAATTCGGAGCTGCCCCAGTGTGGCGCTTGCCTCCAGGATGGCGACATTCGGCCAATCGTCGCCAAAGGCGAGCTCCAGCTGTCCGGCAGTGACGGTGGCGACGACGCGCTCGGCGTTCGCGGCCGCCAAGCCGTTGACGTGCATGGTCGCAGCGCGAGCAGAGAGGTCCAGCCGAGCGAGACGTGCTGGGTTGGCCGACGAAAATGTGAGATGTGTCTCGCTGGCCGACGCACCCACTCGAATCAGGTGCAGCTGCAGGCCGCCGAGCTCGATCTCGCCATGCGCCGCCGTTGCATCGATCACGAGCTCGGTGGGCGTGGTTCGACTTAGCCGAAGCGTCAGCTCGGCGATCGGAGCGTCCCGTCGCCGATCCTCTCGCATGCGGCGAAGGCCGAACCCGCGCGACAGCGGACCCGCCTGAGCGCCGATCTCCAGCGCCCCTCGCGATGCGTCGAAGCTGGCAACCGGCCGCGCGCGCTCGGTGTCGTAGCGCACGTCGGCGTGATAGAGGACGTTCGCGTCGGAGGGCGTCACTCGCAGTACCCCGCCCGAAAAGGTGACGTGTGCGCGCAGGGTGTCCACGCCCGCGGTCCCTCGGGACAGCGACAGATGTCTTACTCCCGGCTCCTGGGCGGCTCCCACCGTCGGAAGTTGGACGAGAGCGGCCGACGCCAGTGTGAGCACCGCCAGCGAACGCGCGCCGCGGCCCGATCCAGGCACTGACGGAGGGACGAGATGCTGGCA
>CAYXRS010000074.1:0-16496 GCA_964467195.1 uncultured Gemmatimonadaceae bacterium | reverse complement strand
CTCCAGCGTCGCAGCTGCATATGTCGGCACCGCCTCCAGCGCCGTCAGCAGTGCATGCTCCGCTTCGTCGCTCGCGCCACGGGCCTCGAGCAGACGCGCGAGCTCGTAGTGAACCACCGCCACGCCCTGATCGAGATCCAGCGCGTATCGGTAGGCGGCGATCGCACCGTCGAGATCGCCAACGGCGCGGGCGACGTCGCCGATCTGCTTCAACACATCCGCTCGTGCCGGGGCCAGTCGTCGCGCCTCCGAGAGCAATTCACGCGCGCGCGCCGGATCACCGCTATTGGCGTACACCGTGGCGACGAGCAGCAACGCCTCCACATCGTCGGGAGCATGGCTGAGGAGCGCCTTAGCCGGTTCGCGCGCTTCTTCGGCGCGGCCCAGCATTACGAGCGCACGCGTCTCGCCACCCAGCGCGCGTGGCGCGACGCCATTCATCCCCCGCGCCTCGCGGTAGCGCTCCAGCGCTTCGCCGTACAGGCCCTGCCGCGCGAAAACGTCGCCCAGGATGACCAGTCCCTCTGCCGGTTTCGCTCCGCGGGCGAGCGCACGCGTGGTCTCGGCTGCGGCGCGGTCGAGCAGTCCCTTACCGAGATAGTCATTTGCCAGCGCGTACGGCGACGCATCCGCCATCGGCGGAGGGGAGGCGCTCTCGACTGCCGGACGAAGAGCGCCGAAGAGCGAGTCGAGCAATTCGGCATCGAAAGCGAAATCCTCGACGCCGTCGGCAACGCGGCACTCCCCGTCAAACTCGGACGGGAGAGCGAGGTCGGGCTCCTCGTGCTCCACGTCCATTGCCAGCTCGAAACGCTGTGCAACGTAGTACGGATCGAGCTCCAGCGCGCGCTTCGTGGAGCGAAGTGCGCCATCGAAGTCACCAAGATTCGACAGCGTGAAGCTGAGATTGTAGTGCGCCTCGGCAAAACCTTCGCGTGCCTGGATGGCACGCCCGAATGCGTTGCGCGCATCCATGTACTCACCAAGCTCGGCTAGCACCAGTCCGACTCCGTTCCAGGCTACGGGGTGCTCGGGCTCGATCGCGAGCACCTGCCGGAAGGCCTCCCGCGCAATCGGGAATCGCCGCCCCCGAAAGAGCAGCAGGGCGAGATTCAGCCACGCCTTGGTGAAGCGCGGCTGCGCATCGAGCGCCGCCCGAAAGGATGCCAGCGCCGCCTTTGGATCGCCCTGGTGATAGAGCGCGACACCGAGATTGTTGTGCGCGACCGAGTACACCGGGTCCACGACGAGCGCCTGGCGGTAGCTCGCCGCAGCCTCGCCGGTGCGGCCCCCCTGGTGCAGTGCAACGCCTCGTTCGCTCCAGACCTTCGGGCTTCCCGCCTGATCGACCGCTAGCAGCTCGTACAACTCGAGTGCAGCCTCCGGATCGTTACGCAGCAGGTGTACCTCGGCCATCGCCTGAAGTACGAGCGACCGATCTTCACCACGTTCCAGAGCGACCCGGTACTCGCGGAGGGCCTCGGTGTAGTATCCCTTGCGGCGGAATGCCAAGCCGAGATTGCAGTGCGCCAGGTGACGGTTGTCCGCCAGCTCGACAGGCTGCGTGTGCCGCAGCTCCCGTTCGGTGACGATATTCTGATAACTGGTCGGTCCGTATCTCTCGAGCGACAGATTCGCTTGCGCCCGTGCCAGCGACGGATTCAGCTGCACCGCCTTTCGCGTCGCCTCACGCGCTTCCTCGTGCCGCCCCAGATCGCCGAGGACGAAGCCAAGAAGATAGTACGCATCGGGCGAGTCGGCGCTGAGCTCGATGGCGCGACTGAGGAGGATGAGAGCGTTTTCGCTGAGACCGCGGTTGTAGAAGAGCTCGCCCAGATAGAAGTTCACCACCGGGCTGTCGGGCTCGAGTGCGATGGCACGTTCGAACCAGCGCTGAGCCTGCTCGAGATCACCGTTCCGCTTTAGCGCGAGGCCGAGTTGCACGATGGCGGCCACATCGTCCGGATACCGCTCGAGCAGTGCCTCGAACTCGACCATCGCTTCCGCCACCTTCCCCAGCGACGCGCAGGCTCGTCCCAACTCCCATCGCGCCTCGCGATCGTCAGGCTGATCTGCCAGTCGCTCTTTCAACTCGAATACTCGCCTATCGTAATAGCCCGTGCTGTAGTAGGCGATCTCGAGGTTTCGCTGCGCCACCTGCATGCGCGAATCGAGCTCCAGGGCCCGCGTGAACGCGGCCACCGCCTCCTCGTACATCCCCTTGTGGTAGTACAGCACCCCGAGGTTGTTGTACGCCCCCGCGTCCGACGGGTCGATCCGCCGGTTGAACGACCGTAGAATCTGGCGGTCGCGCTGGGAAGCGAGCGACGCGATCATCTCAGATCACGCGCACCGCTCTCAGCATGGCGTGCAGTGACGGCGGATCGGGAAGCAGGAGGAAGAAACCGCGCAGCCGCTCTTCCTCCTCCATGAAGAACTGAGTCTCCACGGCAAAGATCGTATCGCGGTCCGTGCCGAACTGAAGGTACGCCGTGGTGAGGATGGCGGCCGACATGTCCACCGCCAGGCTGGGGGGCGACGGCAGAAGCATCAGGCCGAGGAAGTCGCTGAGCGCGTTCATGTAGGCGCCACTCAGGATGTTGCCCGCTTCCTTGAGCGCCGATTGCTCCAGCTCTCCCAGCTCGCTCACCCGCCCCGGCCGGTTGAGCATCAGCTCCGCAAGCCGGATCGCGGTGCGACGAGGGAAGACGAGGAGCGTGCGCCCGGTCAGGTCGCCCAGCATGTGCATGAGCACCGCCGCGATCGGCTCTTCGTGATCATCGATCTCGTTCGGGATCTCCTCCAGCGAGGTAATCGAGATCTGCGGAACGCTGATCATGATCTTGCTGCCGGTCATCTGGGAGAGCGCGGTTGCGGCGTGTCCGGCGCCTATGTTCGCTACTTCCCGCAGTGCGTCGAGATGGGTTTCCTTCAGTGTTCTGAGGTCGGTCATTTCCACTCCGCTAGAGAAGGCTTCCCGCGTCAACGATTAGCGCCGGAGAACCGTCCGGCAGAATGGTGGCGCCGCCGAACATCACTGCACCGCCACGCACGGAATCGAACTGCTTCACAACGACGTCCTGCTGCCCGGTGAGCTCGTCCACCACGAATCCTGCCCGTCGCTCGCCCATCTCCAGCACAATCACCTGCTCGCGCATGCTCGTTGACGCAGGAAGCTCGAACAGGGTTCGCGATCGAAGCAGCGGGAGCACATCACCGCGCGTCACCATGACCTCCCGTCCCTGAACGGTACGGACGGCGTTTCGGTCGAGCTCCACGGTCTCATCCACGTGCGTCAGCGGTACCGCGTAGGTCTCCTCGCCCACCCGTGCCAGCAGCGCCCGGACGATCGCGAGTGTGAGCGGTAGGCGCACGGTGACGACCGTGCCCTCGCCTGGTGCACTCCGTATCTCGACTGTACCGCCAAGAGCACGTACCCTGGACTGAACGATGTCGATGCCTACGCCGCGGCCGGACAAGGCCGTCACGTTACTGGCCGTCGAGAAGCCGGGGCGGGCAATGAGGCGAAGCAGGTCGTCCTCGCCGAGCTCGGCCACGTCTTCAGGTAGCAGCGACAGTTCGCGGGCCTTTCGAATTACAAGATCCCGGTCGATCCCGCGCCCGTCGTCCTCCACGCGGATCATCACCGAAGAGCGCTCCCGCGATGCCGTCAGCCGGAGACGCCCCTGCTCCGGCTTGCCACTCGCGGCCCGTGTCTCGGGCGACTCGATGCCGTGGTCAACGGCGTTGCGGAGGAGGTGAACGATGGGGTCGCCAATCTCGTCGAGCATCGAGCGGTCCAGCTCGATCTCCTGCCCTCGGACGCTGAACTCGATTCGCTTGCCCAGGGAGCGAGTAGCATCCCTCACCAGACGAGGGAATCTGTCGAACACCTGGCCCACCGGTACCATCCTGCAACTCATGATGCCGTCCTGAAGCTCGGCGATCATCCGCGACGCCGAAGCAACCGTCTCCTCCAGCTCCTGATCACCTCGCTCGGCAGCCATCTGAGCAAGCCGCCCTCGGGCGATGACGAGCTCGCCGATCTGGTTGGTGAGGCGATCCAGTCGCGCCAGCTCGACGCGTACCGATCGCGTTGCACGCCAGCTTTCGCGACCCTCCAGTGCACCGCGCCCGATTCCCCCCTCCACAGTCACGCTTTCGACGTCACCCGCCGCCCGCAGCGCGTCAACGATCTGGGCCGCGTCGGCGTTCGTTTCCAGCCGGATCAGGAACTCGCGATCGAACTCCTCGCGCTGCAGCGCCTCGACCGGCGGCTGGACTTCCACCACGCGCCCCACCGACTCCGCGCGGCGCACAACGAGGAAGGCCCGAACGCCGCGCAGAGGGTTGGCCGCACCAAGACGCACGCGAAGCCGCAGTATCCCGTCCCCCATCAGGGGAGGGATGGCGAACTCCTGCGTGCTGGTCGGAATGGCGAACTCTTCGGTGCTCGTGGGGATAGCTAGCTCCTCGGTGGGTGTCCGAGTACCGGCACCGCGCAGTCGCATCACCAGGTCGAACACGTCCACCTCTTCGGCACGGCCGGCCACCGAGAGTTCGATTCCACGCTCGAGCGCATCTGCAGACGCGAACATGAGATCGAGCAGCAGTGGCGACAGCGACTCCTCACCGCGGCGGACACGGTCGAGCACGCTCTCCAGCTCGTGCGTCAGCTCGGCGACGGCCGTGTAGCCCATCGCCGCGCTCATCCCCTTTATCGTGTGGGCGGCACGAAAGAGGTCGCGCACCGGCTCCGCGGCCTCGGGCTCACGCTCCAGGGCCAGGAGCAGGTGGTTGATCCCCGAGAGGTGCTCGCGACTCTCGGTGAGGAACAGCTCCGCGTATCGTGAGGGATCCACTGAACCGTATCGTCAGGGTGGAGTGTAGCCGGCTTTCCATGCCGTCATCTTGTCCGGCAAATCAGCCGAGGACTCGCTGCACGGCCTCCAGCACACGGCTTGGCTGGAACGGCTTCACAACGAAGTCCTTCGCACCCGCCTGGATCGCTTCAACCACGAGCGCCTGCTGTCCCATGGCGCTGCACATCAGGATTCGGGCGTTCGGATCGAGTTTCGTGATCTCGCGGACGGCGTCGATCCCGCCCATGTCCGGCATCACGATGTCCATGGTCACGAGATCCGGTTGGAGCTCCTGGTACTTTTCGATGGCCTGCACGCCCGTCTCCGCCTCACCGACCACCTCGAAGCCCGACTGCTGCAGTATGTCCGCGATCATCGTACGCATGAAGATGGCGTCGTCGCAGACCAGGACCGTGTGGCTCACCTATCCTCCGATTGAAAGAGCAGGACCTGCGTGATGAGAGCATCGACGTCGAGCAGCACTATCACCTGCTCGCCATCCTCGATGACCGCCTGAATACCCTCCACCCGGAGTCCGGCCTCCTGCGCGGGCTGCAGCCGATCCAGCGGGACCCGATGCACATCGAGCACTTCGTTAACGGCAAGAGCTACCACACGACTGCCGTGCTCGACCAGGATCAGAGAGGTGCCAACTGGCCCTTCGGAAGGGGAGCCGATCAGTGCGCCGAGGTCGACCACCGTGAGGATGTTGCCACGAACGTTGATGATCCCCAGCACCACTGCCGGCGCGCCGGGCAACCGAGTTTGACGACGGGATGGGATGATCTCCCGCACAGCACCGAGGGCGATGCCGCACAGTCGCTCCCCTACTCGACATACGACGAGTCGGAGGTGCTCCAGGTCAGTCGGTGCGGTAGAAGCCAAGGAACGAGAGCGGATCCGGGTGAGCTTCGATCTCCGCGGATTCCGCAACGGCCGCGAGGGACCGGCGCAGATCCGCGGGGAGCGGAGAACGCAGATCCAGCCGTTCCCCTGTCTCCGGGTGCACGAAGATCAGCCATGCCGCGTGGAGGAAGTGGCGCCGGGGAGGCAGCGCCACCAGCCGCCGCCCACCGCCGCCCCCATAGGTGTCGTCCCCCACCACGGGATGGCCGATCGAGGCGAGGTGCACGCGGATCTGATGTGTTCGCCCGGTATGCAGGTGCGCCCTCAGCAGGTCGGCGGCACCGAACCGGGCGATCCGCACGAGATCGGTGCGTGCGCCCCTCCCGGTACTGACGACTGCCATGCGCTTTCGGTCTCGCGGGTCACGCCCTACCGGGGCCTCCACCGTGACCCGGTCCTCCTTCAGGTGGCCCCAGCACAGCGCGGCATAACGTCGCACGACGCGACGATCGGCGATGGCCGAGGATAGGAGGCGGTGGGCACGGTCGGTCTTGGCAACCAACAGCAGGCCCGAGGTCTCCTTGTCGAGCCGGTGGACGATCCCTTGACGACCGACATCGCCTAATGCAGACAGCGCTACTCCGCGCCCGTGCAACGCGTTGACCAGTGTTCCCGCCCAATTGCCGGGCGCCGGGTGGACGACCATGCCGGCCTCCTTGTCAACAACGAGCAGGTGGTCGTCCTCGAACACGACTACCAGCGGGATGTCTTCTGCGAGCAGTTCGCGGCGGGGGGGAGGTGGCGGGATGTCGGCCACGACCCGCTGTCCACTCTTGGGCCGGAAGCCGGCACGCTCACGGGCGCCGTCCACCGTTACATGACCGCCGGCGATGAGGGTCGCCGCCTGCGTGCGCGAGAGCCCAAGCCGCTGGGCCACAAGCGAATCGAGGCGGACGCCAGCGTCCGCCTCGACTTCGAACTCGTGACGCCCCGGTGGGGCCGTGGCGCCGCCCTCACCGGACGATTTCATGATCGCACGGGATCCCTGCCCGGATGCGGCTCCCGAGGTACTCTGGCAGGGGCCGCCTCGGCGACGTCGTCTTCGCGCCACAGCGACCAGGCGAGCAACAGCGCACCTACGCTGACCGCCATGTCGGCGATGTTGAAGGTGGGCCAGCGCAGCTCACCAACGCCTACATCGATGAAGTCCACTACTCCCATGTCGTGGCGCACCCGATCGATCAGGTTGCCAACCGCTCCGCCGGTCACGAGCGCGGTGGCGAGCACGCGCAGGTTGTCAGCCGGCCGCGCACCTCGGTAGAGGCGGTAAAGAATGACCAGCGCCACGACAGTGAGCCCGAGGAAGATCCACCTGGAGTAAGGGCCCAGCGAAAGTCCGAACGCGGCGCCGCGATTGTAGACCAGGGTCCATCGAATCCAGTCGCCGATCACCTCGCGCGGTACGCGCATCGGCACCAGCGTCTGGACCGCCCACCACTTGGTGATGATGTCGGCGACCACCAGTGAACCGGCGATGCCCCAGAAGACGAACGCTCTATGCCTGCTTCTTTCCATCTTCTTCGCGCTGCTTGCATGTGATGCACAGCCGCGCGTGCGGCAAGGCATCCAGTCTGTCGAAATCGATGTCACCGCCGCAGCTATGACACTTGCCGAATGTTTCGGGAGAACGGTAGAGGCGGCGCAGCGCCTCATCGATGTGCCAGAGGAACCGGCCCTCCTGGCTCGCAAACAGGAACGCCTTCTCCCGTTCCATGGCGTCGGTGCCCTGGTCCGCCATGTGGAAGGAATAGGAACTCAGATCGCCGTCGGCGGACTGCGGAGTGGCATTGAAGGTCTCGTCGTAGTGTCCTAGCTCTTTGAGCACGCGCCGGCGCTCCTCGAGAAGACGCTTCTCGAAGTGAGCCAGCATCTTCTTGGGCATTGACTTCGATTTCTTCTGACTCGCTGACGATGCCATCGCGTTATACTCTGGTGATTGCGACGCGCACGCTCGATCCATCCAGATCCACGCTGCGCGACGCCAGTGGCACGAAACCGGGATCACCTCCGACGGTGATCGCTACGGCGAGTACCTCGGCTGCGATGTAGTCCCGGTGCTCCACTACGGTTTTCTCGATCTCTTCATACCCCCCAACGTGAAGGGCGATTCGGTCACTCACCGCCAACTCCGCCTCCTTCCGCAGCCGTTGCACGCGGCTGATCAGCTCCCGCGCGAACCCCTCACGGCGCAACCCCTCGGTGACGCGCGGATCGATCGCGGCGACATAGCCGTTCTCCTCCTGCACGACCAGATCGCCGGCAGCGCGCCGCAGCACGATGACTTCCTCCCGGCGGAGCTCGTGCGACTCGCCCTCCACCGACACGGCCACCGATTCGCCGCGCTCCATCGCCTCCAATGCGGTCGACGTCAGGGCCTCGATCGCCCTGGCCACCAGCGGCGTGCGCGCCCCGAAACGCTTGCCGAGCTCGCGGAAGTTGGCCTTCGCCTCCAACCGCACCAGATCGTCTCCGCTGGAAACGAACTCCACGTTGCGAACGTTCAGCTCCGCGGCCAGAAGCGGAACGAGCATATCCAGTGAAATGTAATCGCTCCCCGGCACAACGCATACCAGCCGCGAGAGTGGCTGACGCACTCTGACGCCGGCTTCCTCCCGCGCCGCGCGGCCCAGCGTCGCCAGGCGACGGGCGTGCTCCATGGCACGCTCGAGCGCCTCGTCTCGGGGAGGTGGCGGGTCGCGCGAGAAGGGTGCGATGTGCACCGTCTCGCCGGTGAGCTCGCGATGGATCCAGTCGGTGGTAAAGGGAGCGAACGGCGCCAGCAGGCGCGCCGTGATCACCAGAACCTCATGCAGAGTCGCGAATGCGGCTCGGTTGTCCTCGCTGTCCACATCGTAGAAGCGGGCGCGGTTCAGCCGCACGTACCAGTTCGACACGTCGTCCGTGAAGAACTGCATGATCGCCCGGACGGCAGCCGTCGGCTCGTATCGGGCCAGCGCACCATCCACTTCCCGTTCCACGCCGGCAAGCCGCGACAGGATCCAGCGGTCCACAGCGGGTCGGGCCGCCGGTACGGGATCGAGAGCCCGATCGGGCGCCCAACCGAAGTTCGCATACTGAGCGAAGATTCCGTCGTAGACGTTCTTCAGCGTAACGAGAAATCGGCCAGCCAGGTCCCGAATGCCTTCCTCGTCGAAACGCCTGGGCACCCACACCTGACTCGATGCCAGCAGGAACAGGCGGATTGCGTCCGCGCCGTGTCGGGGTAGTACGCTCCATGGATCCACCACGTTTCCGCGGCTCTTGGACATCTTCGAGCCGTGCGCGTCGAGCACGAGATCATTGACGACGACGGTGCGGTACGGCGCGGCGATGGCGTCTTCACCGCCGGTGCCGTTGTTCGGAAGCGCATCCGCCAACCCTGTCGCGATGGCAAGCATCGAGTAGAACCAGCCGCGCGTCTGGTCCACGCCTTCGGCAATGAAATCCGCCGGATACTGGCGCTCCACCATGTCGCGATTTTCGAACGGATAGTGCCATTGCGCGAACGGCATCGACCCCGAATCGAACCACGCATCGATCACCTCCGGCACGCGACGCATCGTTCCGTCGCATTGCCGGCAGCTCCATTCGAACCGGTCGATGAACGGCTTGTGTGGATCGAAGTTGTCGGGAAGCGACTTGCCCCAGCGCCCGGCAAGCTCGTCGTAGCCGCCGATCACATCGATGTGTTCGTCGTCGGCATCACACATCCAAACCGGGAGCGGTGTGCCCCAGTAGCGGTCGCGCGACAGGGCCCAGTCGATATTGCCCTCGAGCCAGACCCCAAAGCGGCCCTCCCCCACCTCCCGAGGATGCCAATCTATTCGTGAGTTGCGGGCCAGCATCCGGTTTCGGAAGCCGGTGGTGCGCACGAACCACGACTGCTTCGCGTAGTAAAGCAGCGGTGTGTCGCACCGCCAGCAATGCGGGTAGGAATGCTGGATGGTACCAGCGCGAAAGAGAACGCCGCGCCGGTGCAGCTCCTCGATCAGCGGCGGATCGGCATCCTTCACGAACTTCCCCCCGCCCACCGGGAGATCATCCGGGAACCGCCCACGGCCATCCACCGGCTGCACGAACGCCAGCCCATGGCGTTGCGCGGCGGCATAGTCATCGGCACCGAATGCCGGCGCCATGTGCACGACACCACTGCCGTCCTCAGACGAGACGAATTGCTCGCCCACCACAACCTCGTGTTCGCCGGTGGGGAACGGGATCCAGTCGAACGGCCGGCGGTAGCGGGCTCCAACAAGCCGAGAGCCGGGAAACCGGTCGACGAGGTCGAAGTCTTCCGTCCAGTCATCACCCAGAACCGCCGCCGCCCGCCCTGTGGCCAGTATGATCGTGTCATTCTCACCGTCTCGCCGGACCTCGACGTACTCGAGGCCAGGATGCACGGCCAGCGCAACATTGGATACGAGAGTCCAGGGCGTGGTGGTCCAGACCAGAATTCGGCGTCCGCTGTCGGCGCCATCCGCAAGAAGCGGCAGCGCGATGTACACGCTCGGATCCTCGATGTCCTCGTACCCCTGCGCCACTTCGTGGCTGGACAGAGCCGTACCGCACCGAGCGCAGTAAGGGAGGATCTTGTGCCCCCGCACGAGAAATCCACGGTCGCTCAACGTCCGCAGCGCCCACCAGACGCTCTCGATGTAATCGTTGTGATACGTAACGTAGGGATCGGCGTAATCGAGCCAGTAGCCGATACGCTCGCTGAGGCGCTCCCAGTCCTCCTTGTACGTCCAGACGCTCTCCCGGCAGCGGCGGTTGAACTCCTCCACGCCGATCTCCTCGATCTGCTGCTTGCCGGAGATCCCGAGCTGCTTCTCGACTTCAATCTCGACCGGGAGCCCGTGGGTATCCCAACCCGCCTTTCGGAGCACGCGCCGCCCCTTCATCACCTGATAGCGGCAGAAGAGATCCTTCACCGTCCGCGCGAACACGTGGTGGATCCCCGGACGACCGTTGGCCGTCGGAGGGCCTTCGTAGAAGACGAAATCGGTGGCGTCTGCGCGAGCAGCGAGCGTTCGCGCCAGAATGTCCTCGTCACGCCAGCGCGCAAGCACCTCCTGCTCCAATTCATCAGCCGGCATGTCCGGAGCGAGTCTGCGGAACCGCATTCCACTTTCCACGCTCACATTGCCTCCAGCACACCGCGAACTACCGCGGTAAGCCGCGGCTCCGCCTCAACAGCCGTCCGAATGATTGCCTCCACGCTCGCCGGCTCGAGCGCATCGGGCAGACACATGTCGGTGATGATCGACAGCCCGAGCACGCGCATACCGCCGTGTACGGCGACGATCACCTCTGGCACGGTGGACATGCCGACGACGTCTGCGCCAGTGGCGCGCAGGAAGCGGTACTCGGCAGGCGTCTCGAGATTGGGGCCGGGGATTGCCACGTACACTCCCTCTCGCAGAACGATGCCACGCTCCGCCGCCACTGTTCGCGCAAGACCGCGAAGGGCGCCGTCGTACGGCGCCGACATGTCGGGGAAGCGCGGTCCGACCGTCGCATCGTTCGGGCCGATCAGCGGGCTGTCGCCGAGCAAGTTGATATGATCGGCAATCAGCATCAGATCGCCCCGCTGCCACAAAGGCTGCATACCGCCGCAAGCGTTGGAAACGATCAGGCTGTCCGCACCCAGCGCGCGAAGCACCCGCACCGGGAAGGTCACCTGCCGAAGCGTATACCCCTCGTACCGATGAAAGCGACCCTGCATGACGATCACGGTCCGCCCCGCCAGCCGTCCGCAAAGCAGCCGCCCCTCGTGCGACTCCACCGTGGAAAGAGGAAATCCCGGGATGTCGCCGTAGGCAACGACGGCCTCTACCTCGATCTCACGATTGAGCGCGCCCAATCCGGTACCGAGAATGATGGCCGCGTCGGGACGGCGATCGAACGCCGAGCGCACCACGTCGCTGGCGCGCGCGATGGACTCGCTGGTATGCAGATCCGGCTCCGCCGTTTGGTGGGGGGCGGAGGACGATGGTGGAGACGACGCCAAGGTCATTCCTTGATCAGCGACTCGAGCCAAGCAGGTGTCTTGATGGAAGGTCGCGGACCGCCCTCGGCCTGGTCGCCTACCTTTTCGGAGATCGCTGCTTCCATTGCGGCCAGCTCCGAGAGATAACGCTCGGCCATCATGCGCAACTGGAGAATGAAGGCGTGCCGCGCCCGCTCCAGCGTTGCGATGTCGCCCTCGAGTCGCTGCACCTCTCCGCGCGCCGACTCGATGATCCGCTCGCGTTCTGCCTGCGCCTCCCGGATGATCAGCTGAGCCTCGCGCTCCGCCTGTTCCTTGGTTTCAGCGCGAAGCTGCTGCGCGCTGATCAGGGCTTCGTTGAGCGCCTTGTCGCGCTCGCGGAAGGCACGCAGCTGCTCGTGAAAGCCGCGGGCCTTGGCTTCCAGATCCTGCTTTACCCGCAGCAATCGCTCCATTTCATCGGCAACCTGCGTACGGAACTCGTCAACGCGCAGTTTGTCGTATCCGCGCAGCGCGTTCCCGAAATCGTACCGCCTGATGTCGATCGGAGTCAGGCGAAAGGCGTCTTCCGTCATGTGTCCCTCGCTCCGAACAGCGTAGTGCCGAGCCGGACCATGGTGGCCCCTTCCTCAACCGCGATCTCGTAATCGTTCGACATTCCCATCGACAGCTCCACAGCGGGATGTCCAGCATGCGCCAGCACGTCGCGAGCCTCGCGCGCCACGGCGAACACGCGGTGCAGCTCTTCTTTCGAGGCATCGAGCGGCGCCATCGTCATCACCCCGCGTACCACCACACCGGTCAAATCACCAAGGCGCTCCGCATCGCGCGCCAACTCGGGAAGCGAAAAGCCACCCTTGGTTTCCTCGCCACTGACGTTTACCTGAATGAGTACGTCCACCGGCCGGCCTCGCTGCCGGCCGATGTCGGCAATGGCGTCGGCAAGCCGCGAGCTGTCGAGCGAATGCAGGAGCGTGAATCGGTCGACGTGTTTCGCCTTGTTTCGCTGGAGGTGCCCAATGAGATGCCAGCGGACGGGAACATCCACCGCCTGCATCTTGACGAGCGCCTCCTGCACCCGGTTCTCCCCTACGTCGTCCAAGCCCGCATCAAATGCCGCCAGGACAGCCTCTGGCCCATGCGACTTCGTAACCGCAACCACCGTCACACGCTGACCAAAGCCACCCCGCTCCGCCGCCAACGCGATGCGACCCCGTATGTCGGCCAGCCGCGCGGGGAGGTCCCGAAAGTGCATAACATGGTAAATTATCAGAGCTTACAGGTTGTCGCAAGTGAAGCCGAGGGGCCCTCGCCACGCGCCACGCGCAGGATCTGCTCGGAGCATCCAAGCCAGGTCGCCATGATTCGGGCGGTCGGGTCCGTCGAGTCTCGAATACGCTCCATTTCGGGAGTCGGAAAGTGCTCCGTGAACGTGCGCAACGCGGTGGTGTCTACGCGGGCTGCGATCTCGGGCACGAACAGCAGTCCCCGCGACCCTGGCTCGAATAGCACGCCCACCAGCGTCCACTCCGGGGCGAGCGCAATCCGACGCCCGCGATCGATGGTAGACGCAAGCACCAGTGGTCGGCCTTGTCCGACGGCACGAGACATGATCTCATGCAGCGCCGTCACTTCGCTGGTATGAGGCTGGCGCGCAATCTCGGGGCTCATCAGCGCGTAGCGTCTCGCGATCTCCTCGCGGTACCAGCGTGCGTTCAACATCGGTGACACGATCACGACGACATCCGGCCGGGAGCCCTCCACGGACTGCAGGTACCAGCTGGGATACGTGTCGTTATCCCCGGCCGTGATGAGAACCGCACGCTCCGGCGCGCTCGTCAACAGAACGGTAGCCACCCGTGCTGGAAGAGTTGCCTCCGGTTCGCGGCTCCGATCCACGGCGCGCCAGTTCAGCGCTATCGGTAGCGAAGCGAGCGCCAGCCCAGCCAGTCCGCCCCCACGGGGGAGGCGCTGACCAAGGCGCAGCGCGCCAACGCCGGCCCACAGTCCCCAACACCAGAAGCCGACCAGGAAGAAGTAGTCACGCTCTCGTGCTTCATGCTCGGCGCCGGCCGGAAGAAGCCCGTGTCCGAAGGTAGGACCGGTACGGAAGTTCATGTACGCAATGATGCCCAGCGTTCCGCAGACGAGCAGCACCAGCATTGCCAGCCAGCTCCGCGCATGCACTGCCCGATGCCAGCGCGCCCCCCAAACCGCAAGTGCGATGAACGCAGTGCTGGCCATCACTCGGGGCACCGACGGTACGATCCCCGGTGTCAGGCCAAGCGCAACCTGCCAATCAGCATACTGAGCCAGCATGCCCAGCTGCGCCCAAATAGGCGAGCGCCTGGGCCAGAGTGGATGCTCACCGTACTGGCGTCGGCCCACGAGCTCCCAGAGCGCCGCCCAATCCGTCGGGTTCTGGGAGTTGAGCCACGGATCATGTGCAGCCCGCAGAGGCAGATAGAGCAGCACTGAAAGGGCGAGAGTGGCCACTGCCACAACGGCGAGCGCCGATCGCGGATTGGGGGCGATAGTGACCGCGGCGATGACGGCCACGGCTGCAAGCAGAAGCGGCGCGGTGGACACCGTGCCTACCGCCGCCGCACCCAGAAGCACTGCCCCTAGCAGCAGGGCCGCACGCCACCGACGCTCTCCCTGGTCACCCCCTGCAGCCAGCGTGAGCGCGGCAGGCGCAGCTATCAATGCGCTCAGGTGCAAAGGCACTGCGAGTGCGAACAGATACGCAGTGAGCGCTAGCCACCCCCAGCTACCGGTTGTACCGGCTCTGTCACCCGCGTACAGCATGAGAGCAGACAGGAGCAGCGCGAGCGCGTACGCCTCGGTTTCGGTGGCGTTCAACCAGACGGTGGACATGCCACCGGCGCACAGTCCCGCGGCGATTCCGGCCAGTGGGCGTCCGCTCCAGCGGGCCATCAACGTCGCGACGATTCCCGTGGCCGCGCTCACCGATGCGGCGGCAAGCAGGTTCGTGGCGACGGCGCGCGGAAGAAAGCCGAGCGTATCACTCCAGACGCGCGCGATGAGCACCCAGAGCGGAGTCCCTGGCGGGTGGGGAATGCTGAGAGTTTCGGCGGCGGTGATGAGCTCGCCCGCGTCCCAGAATGTCACGCCGGGCGCCAGGGTGAGGACATAGACCGCCAGCAGCGTGGCGGCGGTGAGTGCACCCGCCTGGGCGGGGCGCACTAGGCCCCAAGCGGAAGGATCGGGCTTTCTGCTGTCGAGCGCGGCACGCGGCCGGCAATCATGTCGCGGAGCTGCGCTGACGTGATGCTGCGAATCAGCCGGCCGTCCTGAGCGACGGACACCTTCGCCGTTTCCTCCGACACAACTATCACCAGCGCATCGGTCTCCTCGCTCAGGCCGATGGCCGCCCGGTGCCGCGTGCCAAGGGAGCGGTCGGTCATCGTCGCCTGGGAGAGAGGCAGGATGGCGCCAGCCCCGATGATGGTGTCGCCTCGAATCACGACCGCCCCGTCGTGCAGCGGTGAGTACGGAGTGAAGATGGTCGCAATCAGGTCGGCGCTCACCTTGGCCTGCATGGGGGTCCCGGACTGAACGTAGTCCGCCAACCCCACCTCGCGCTCGAGTGCAATGATGCAACCGATTCCCGACCGGCTCAGCCGCTCCACGGCATGGGCGATCTCCTCGGCAATCTCCCCCTCCTCCATGCGCCGAAACATTCGCGTCAGCGGCGATTGCCCGAGATGCGCCAGCGCGGCGCGCAACTCCGGTTGAAAGACGACGATCGCCGCAAACGCCCCGTAGGTGAAAACGACGCCGAGCAGATAGGTGATCATCGTGAAGCTGAAGAGCCACGCGAGCGCATATGTGGTCGCGAGCACGACGATACCAATCATCATCTGCACTGCGCGAGTGCCAGACAGCAGCAGCAGCAATCGGTAGAGGATGAACGCCACCAGCGCGATCTGGATCGCGTCGCGCCACCCGAAGTCAACGATCCTGATCTGTTCGAGCACAGTCACCCGTCCCTGTTCCCGCGGTGGATCGCCCACGCCATGTCGAGCGCTTGCCGGTTGGCTCGCACATCGTGTACGCGAAAGATGCGCGCTCCGCGGCCTAGCGCCATTACGTTGGCCGCGATCGTCCCTGCCAGCCGCTCAGTCGGCCGCACCGCAGCGGTGATCTGGCCAATGAAGCGCTTTCGCGACACTCCCACAACCACCGGGTATCCGAGGCCCGTCAATCGAGGCAGCTCGCGGAGCAGTGAGAGAGAATGCGCCGTGGTCTTGGAGAAGCCGATGCCCGGGTCGAGAGCAATCGCCTGCTCCGCCACGCCTGCCTCCCTGGCCCGCGCCAGTGCGTCCTCCAGCTCACGCAGCACCTCGTGCACGGGATCCGCCCCGTAACGCGCATGTGTGTACGTGGCCATGTCGGCTACACCTCCGCGCGAGTGCATCAGAACGAGCCCCGCGTCCGCCGCCGCCACCACACTGCCCATCGCAGGATCCAGCCGGAGGCCCGAGACGTCGTTCACCATGTCGGCGCCCGAGTCCAGCGCCGCGGCGGCAACCCGGGCCTTGACCGTGTCCACCGACAGCAGCGCCTGGGGGCAACGACGGCGCAGCTCCCCCAACACGGGGAGCACGCGACGACGCTCCTCATCCTCATCCACCGGCTCGGCACCCTGCGGGCGCGTGGACTCACCGCCGATATCGAGGATGTCAGCTCCCTCCGCAAGCAGTTGCTGTCCGTGCGCA
>CAYXRS010000073.1:0-16593 GCA_964467195.1 uncultured Gemmatimonadaceae bacterium | reverse complement strand
CCTCACCAAGAAGTCGCCCAAGCGGAAGCGCAACTTGCGCCGGGAAACGCTGGTGAGCACCACGGGTGACACCAAGCGTATCAGGCGCCTGATACAGGCGTAAGGAGGAGCGCATGCCGCGCGTCAAGAGCAATGTCGCGAGACTGAAACGCAAGAAGCAGATCATGAAGGCGGCCCGCGGTGCCTACGGTGGCCGCAGCAAGCTCTGGAAGGCTGCCAAGGAGAACGTCGAGCGTGGTTGGGCGTACGCCTATCGCGATCGCAAGAACAAGAAGCGCGATTTCCGCCGGCTCTGGATCGTCCGTATCAACGCGGCCGCGCGGCAACACGACATGAGCTATAGCACCTTCATGAACGGGCTCAGGAAGGCTGGCATCGAGGTGGACCGAAAGATTTTGGCTGATCTGGCGGTGCACGACACGCAGGCGTTTACGGTTCTCGCCGACAAGGCACGGACCGCGCTGAACGCCGCCTGACGAGCGCTGCTCGACTCGTGTTCCGCGCCTGCCGGGCCGGAACGCGCCCGAGCTGCCACCCGAAAACCAGACTTGGCGGCGGCAGCGCAATCACTGCCGCCGTTTCTCGTTCACCCTCTCCGAGGATTCCTGTGCGTCTGGAGGAAATCCGCGCCGAGACAGAAGCAATCCGCAGCGATGCGCGGGAACGCCTCGCCGCGGTCGAGTCATTGGACGCACTCACCGAGCTGCGCCACCATCTGATCGGCCGGGCGAGTGGCCGCCTCACCGCCCTCATGCGCTCCATTCCAGCCGTTCCGCCGGAGCAGCGCCCATTGGCGGGCGCCGCGGTGAACGCCCTTCGCGGCGAGGTCGAGGGCTGGCTGGCAGCGCGAGCCGATGAGTTGCGCACCACCGCGACGGCCTCCGGCGGCACCATGGATCCCACCATGCCGGCACGGCATCGCTGGCGCGGCGCCTATCATCCGGTCACGCTCGTCATGGAGGAGATCGTAGAGATCTTCCGCGAGATCGGCTTCACGGTCGCGTACGGTCCTGAAGCAGAGACGGACTGGTACAATTTCCTCGCGCTCAACTTCCCGGCCGATCATCCGGCCATGGACCTGCACGACACTCTATACCTGGGCGAGGGACAGCTGCTGCGCACGCACACGTCGCCGGTACAGGTGCGCACGCTTCAGGCATCCCCCCCGCCGATACGCGTCGTGATCCCCGGCAACGTGTACAGACGCGATTTCTTCGACGCTTCGCACGCCCCGATGTTCTCGCAGATCGAGGGGCTGGCAGTAGACGAAGGGATATCCTTTGTCGACCTGAAGGCGACGCTCGAGCACTTCGCCAACCGGTTCTTCGGGGCGACTCGTACGCGCTTCCGGCCCAGCTTCTTCCCGTTCACGGAGCCCTCGGCCGAGATGGATGTGCAGTGCCGACTCTGCCGCGGATCCGGCTGTCCAGGCTGCAAGGGGACAGGATGGATGGAAATCCTCGGCTCGGGCATGGTGCATCCCAGGGTGCTGGAGGCATCGGGCGTCGACGCCGAGCGATACACCGGATGGGCGTTTGGCATGGGGACGGCGCGTATCGCGATGCAGCGTTTCGGCGTACCCGATATCCGACTCCTCTACGATTCTGACATGCGCTTTCTGGAGCAGTTCGTCGAATGAACGCCAGCTACGATTGGCTGAAGGAAATGGTGCCGTTCGCGCTCTCTCCCGCTGAGCTGCGCGATCTCATCACCGAGCGGTGCGTCATTGTAGACGAGATGGTTCGCCTGCGCGATGATCTGCGTGACGTGGTTGTGGGAGTGGTTGTGGAAGCAGCCCCGCACCCCGGTTCGGATCGTCTCACGCTCACAAAGGTGGATGCAGGCACCGGCACCCTGCTCGATGTGGTTTGCGGTGCGTCCAACGTGCGCGTTGGCGCGCGCTATCCGTTTGCGGCGTCAGGAACGGTTCTGCCCGGTGGCCTGAAGCTTGAAAAGCGCAAGATCCGCGGCGTGGTGTCGAACGGAATGCTGTGCTCGGCGCGCGAGCTCGCCCTGGGCGAGGACGCCGACGGTATTCTCGAGCTGGATACCGTGGCGGCGCCGGGGACGCCGCTGCTGGAGGCGTGGCCGGCAGGTGACATCCGGCTGGTCATCGACGTCACCCCAAACAGGCCGGATCTTCTGTCCCATTATGGCATAGCGAGGGAGATCGCGGCGTCGACGGGGCTTCCGCTAAGTCTCGCCCGAATTCCGCGCGATCGCACAGCGTCGCCGAATGGCACGACGCGGCAGGGCCCCGAAGCGCTCCCCGTGCGCCGCCATGGATCGCGAGCCGAAGCTGCAAGCGTCGTCGTCGAGCTTCGGGACCCCGTTGGCTGCCCTCGCTACACCGGTGCGGTCATTCGGGGTGTGAAGGTCGGTCCCAGTCCGGCCTGGCTCGCCGACCGTCTCATCGCGGTTGGCAGCCGACCCATCAACAACGTGGTGGACATCACCAACTACATCCTCCACGAGCTTGGACAGCCGATACATGCCTTCGATTTGGCAAGGCTCGGCGGCCCGGCGGTGGTCATTCGGAAAGCGCAGGAGGGCGAGCGCATCCGTACGCTCGATGGCGTGGAGCGCACGCTCGAGTCTTACATGACGGTCATTGCCGATTCGAGCCGGGCACAGGCCGTAGCCGGCGTGATCGGTGGCGCGGACAGCGAGGTTGATGAGGGGACGACCGACATCTTCCTCGAGGTGGCTCACTTCGATCCTGTATCCGTGAGGCGAACCCGGCGTGCACTGGGGGTTTCCACCGACGCCAGCTACCGTTTCGAGCGCGGCTCGGATCCGGCGTTACCGCTCGTCGCCCTCGATCGTGCAGTGCAATTGCTGGGGGCGCTCGCTAACGGCAGGTTGGACGGCGATGTGGCAGATCTTTGCGCAGCGGAGATCGCCCGCAGGAACATCGCGCTGCGTCCGTCACGCGTGGCCCGTGTTCTTGGCGAGGACGTACCCGTTGCCGAAATCAGGCGCCTCCTGGAGACGATCGGATTCGAGAGCACGAGCGACGGCGAGATCCTTCATGTGACCGTGCCCACCTGGCGACCCGACGCGGTCGCCGAGATCGACCTTGTTGAGGAAGTGGCAAGGTTGCGCGGCTACGACACCTTCTCCAGCGTTATGCGGCCATTTCGCCCGGGGACCACCAGGGACTCTCCGCTGGAAGTGATGTCCGCAAGAATGCGCCGAATGCTCGTGTCGGAGGGGCTACTGGAGGCGCGACCAATGCCGTTCGTGGCCGGATCGGATGGACAGCACGTGCGAGTGGCGAATCCGATCTCGGAGAACGAGGCACATCTTCGGCGCGAGCTTCTGGAGTCTCTGGCTCGCCGCGCCGAGTACAATCTTTCGCACATGCAGCGTACGGTGCGCCTGTTCGAGATCGGACACGCATTCGAGCCGGCTGGCGGCGAGTTGCCCCGCGAAGAACTTCGCGCTGCGGCGCTCGTTCTCGGCGACCGCCGCCCTCCGCACTGGACCGAGCCGCACCCTCCCGCGTTCGATGCCTGGGATGCAAAAGCGCTGGCTGAGCGCATCGCACGAGTCATCGCACCTCCAGAGGCGAGAGTCGAGCTCCGCACTCCGGATGGGGAGGATGGCGCGCTCTGGGAGGTCATCATTGCTGGAGAGAACGGAGGCATCGTTCGCCGTGTTGCACTCGACGCCCCGATCTGGGCCTCACCGGCCTTCGGAATCGAGATCACCATGGCCAGGGTTTCGGCAGAACGGGTCGCGCTGCCGGGACAGACGCGCTATGGGAGTAATAAGCCCGATCGGCAGGTCGCGCGCGATCACTCCGCGCGCTACCGTCCGCTTCCGGTCACTCCGGCGGCCGAGTTCGATCTCGCGCTGCTCGTCCCCCAGCAGTTACCGGCATCGGAGGTGGAGCGAGTGATTTGGGCCGGCGCTGGCGAGCTGCTCGAAAACCTGGTGCTCTTCGATGAATACCGGGGCTCGCCAGTTCCCGAAGGCTTCCGGAGTGTGGCCTGGCGATTGACCTTCCGCCATCCGGAGCGCACTCTACGCGACAAGGAAATCGCCGGACGTCGCGAGAAGCTGCTTCGTACCCTCGAGGGAGAGCTTGGTGTCAGACAGCGAACGACCTGATCTGCTGGCGCTCGAGGAGCTGAGGCGGCTTCTCACGACGCTCGGAGAGGAGATGATCGTGCTTCGCCGTCGGGCACAGCAGGCGGAAGCCCGGGTCAAGGAGTTGGAAGAGGCGGAATCGGAGCCGGCGGACGCTGGTACCAACGGTGACCGGCACGCTGGCGCTCTGTCTCGCGAGAACGAACAACTGCGTGCCAGACTGCGAACCGCTCGCCAGCGCACGCAGGCGCTTCTCGACAAGGTCCGCTTTCTCAGACAGCAGATGGAAACGGGGGTGGAGCGGTGAGCACCAAGAAGACGGTCGTCCGCGTCCACATCCTGGGCGAGGAGCACGCGATACGAAGCGATGCGTCGCTGGAGCACACACGAGCCGTCGCCGCCTACGTCGACCAGGCGATTCGGAAGGTGCAGACGTCGGGCGTGCTCGTCGAAACCCACAAGGCCGCTATTTTGGCTGCCCTCCAGATCACCGATGAGCTGTTCCGGGCGCGTGCGGAGAGCGAGGAGGTTACCGAGCGAGTCAAAGGGCTGTCAAGTGAGTTGCGAAGGATGCTTCCGCCCGCCAAACGCGGCGCCTGAGCCGGGTGGTCGCGCGAGCCACCTTTTTCGGTGCCCACAAGGGCCGCGCCCGATTCCGCACTTACGCGCGCCAGAGTCGTCCTGAGCGTCGCGTTGCCTTTTGCGGCGGCGGAGCATAGCTTGGTATCCGAAAGGCCCGTGGTGTCGTAGGATCAAGCGCGCATTGCATTTAGCACGTCCCGACCACCGCCCCTTACCCGGCGCGGGTCCGGACCTGTGATAGGCGCGCGACCTCGACGGTCATCGTGGTTCTCCTATTCGGTTGCGCGGTCTCCAGGGACCGCGTTGGAGCATAGATCCCAAATGAATCAGACCGCGTTGATCGCCGTGCTCGGCGCAGCATTGATTGCAGCCGTCGCGGCGTTTTTGATCGGCCAACTGGCTGGACGCAGGTCCGAGCGCAAGGCCCAGATTGCCGCGCGATCCACGGGAGAGGAAAGCGCCCGGCGGATTGTGGCCGAAGCCGAGCGCGAAGCCGAGACCGTCCGCAAGTCCGCCGTGCTGGCTGGGAAGGAGGAATCGCTTCGGCTGCGCGAAAGCTGGGAGCAGGATGCTGCCAAGCGGCGTGAGGAGCTCGAGCGCGGCGAACGGCGCGTTCAGGAGAGGGAGAGCAACCTCGACCGCAAGCTGGATGTGCTCGAGACGCGCGACAAAGAGCTCGGTCGCCGGGCCAGCGATCTGGGCCGCCGCGAGAAGGGTGTAACGGATCGCGAGTCGGAGCTGGACAGGCTCGTCGGTGAAGAGCGTCGCCGGCTGGAGCAGCTCTCCGGCATGTCGGTGCAGGAAGCGCGGCAGGAGCTGATGCAGCGACTCGAGGAAGAGGCACAGGCAGAGGCCGCCAACCGTCTCCGCGAGATCAGGGAATCGGCTCGCCGGACTGCTGAGCGGGAGGCCAAGAAGATCGTCGCCCTGGCCGTTCAGCGGGTAGCGTCCGAGCACACTGCCGAGATCACGGTCTCGTCAGTTGCCCTTCCGAACGACGAGATGAAGGGACGAATCATTGGCCGCGAGGGGCGAAACATTCGCGCCTTCGAGCTCGCCACGGGCGTCGATGTGATCATCGATGACACGCCCGACACGGTGGTAGTCTCCGGCTTCGATCCGGTGCGCCGCGAGATCGCTCGGCTGGCGCTCAGCAAGCTTGTCAGCGATGGACGAATCCATCCCGGCCGGATCGAGGAAGTAGTGAGCAAGGCCCGCAAGGAGGTCGACGCCTCCATGATCGAGATGGGCGAGCAGGCAGCCTACGAAACCGGCATTCACGGCTTGCATTCCGAGCTCATCAAGCTGGTCGGCCGCATGCACTACCGCACGAGCTATGGGCAGAACATCCTCCTCCACTCGAAGGAGGTAGCGCACCTGGCCGGTATCATGGCGCAGGAGCTCGGCCTCGACGTACCGATGGCCAAACGCGGAGCGCTGCTTCACGACATAGGGAAGGTTCTCACGCACGAGCACGAGGGGACGCACGTGCAGCTTGGCGTGGAAGTGGCAACAAAATACGGTGAGCACCCGCTGGTGGTGAACTGCATAGCCGCGCACCACGACGATGTTCCACACGAGAGCGAGGTATCGGTGCTCGTGCAGGCTGCGGATGCCATCTCGGGGTCGCGACCCGGCGCCCGCCGCGAGGCGTTCGAGACGTACGTGAAGCGGCTCGAGGGACTGGAGCGTATAGCCTCGAGCTACGGGGGTGTGGAGAAGGTGTTTGCGATTCAGGCTGGAAGGGAGATTCGGGTAATCGTCAACCCAGACGATGTGGACGACGCGCGAATGGCGGTGCTGACCGCCGAGATCGCACGGCGCATAGAGAACGAGCTCCAGTACCCGGGTCAGATCAAGGTCGTCGCAATTCGTGAGCAGCGGGCGGTGGACTTTGCCCGCTGAGCGCATAGACGGAACGGCGATCGCGCGCGACATCCGGGCCGAGGTGGCGTCAGATGTCGAGGCGCTGAAGAGAGAGGGCGTAACACCAGGGCTCGCCGTAGTGCTCGTTGGGGATGACCCTGCCAGCGCCGTGTACGTTCGCATGAAGGGGAAGGCCTGCGAGGAGGCTGGTATGCATTCCGTCACCATTCGGCTGGCGGCGGAGACTTCCGAGGAGGAGCTGCTCGGACAGGTCGACGCGCTCAACGCCGATCCGGACATCCACGGCATTCTGGTCCAGATGCCGCTTCCCCGGCAAATCTCCTCAGACGCCGTGATTCTCCGTGTCGACCCGGCAAAGGACGTGGATGGCTTTCATCCCGTCAATGTGGGCAAGATGCTGGTTGGCGATCGTGACGGCTTCGTTCCCTGTACTCCTGCCGGTGTGCTCGAGCTGCTCGCCCGCTCCGATGTGGATCCAATGGGGAGCGAGTGCGTGATTGTTGGGCGAAGTAACATCGTAGGAAAGCCAATGGCTGCGCTGCTCATGCAGAATCACTCCGGTGCCAATGCCACAGTCACCGTGTGCCACAGCAGAACACGCGACCTGGCAGCGCACACGCGCCGTGCCGACATTCTCATCGTAGCTGCCGGAAAGCCGCGAATGATCACCGGTGACATGATCAAACGTCATGCGGTGGTGGTCGACGTCGGCGTGAATCGGGTGGATGATCCAGGCGCGAAATCGGGATATCGCCTCGTGGGTGATGTCGACTTCGCGTCGGCGGAACGGGTTGCATCGAAGATCACTCCCGTACCTGGCGGGGTAGGCCCCATGACGATCGCGCTTCTGCTGCGGAATACCGTTCGCTCGGCAAGCCGTTTGGTGGAGGTGTAGTGCCGGCCCGCCGCCAGGGTGGCGCGGACGATTCCAGTCACCCCGACTTGTTCGGTGCCACCGCCCCGGTACCACCTAGGCGCGCTCAACCGGCCGTCACCATCCCCGGGTCCAGCGCGGAGGCGGCGCTCAGCGTGTCAGCGCTTACCGGTACGGCCAAGGAGCTGGTGGAAGGAGCGTTCGCTCCGCTGTGGATCCGGGGCGAGGTCATCGACTTCAAGTCCCACCGCAACGGTCATTGGTACTTCTGTCTGCGCGATGAAGTCGCCCAGATTCGTTGCGTCGTCTGGTCACGCGACCAGTGGCGGATTCCTGCCTTGCCGGATGATGGCATGCAACTTTGTGTGCTCGGCCAGCTCACCGTATATCCGGCGCGCGGCGTGATGCAATTCATGATCTCGGCAATGGAAGCAGCGGGCGAAGGGCTCTGGCGCAAGGCGCTCGAGCAGGCGCGTACCCGGCTAGAGGCGGATGGGCTGCTCCGTCCTGAGCGCAAGCGCCGGCTCGCGCGCTACCCTGAGCGCGTCGCCGTGGTAACCAGCCCTGACGGCGCGGCACTACAGGACATTGTTTCCGTGATCGCACGACGCTGCCCATCCGTCGAGATAGTTCTCGTCCCAACTCGAGTGCAGGGAGAGGGAGCGGCTGAAGAGATTGTGTCCGCCGTCGAGCGGGTCGGGCGATGGGGCGATGCCGACACCGTGATCGTCGGGCGTGGCGGTGGAGCGCGTGAGGATCTCTGGGCTTTCAACGACGAACGTGTGGCACGCGCCGTTGCCAGCTGTCCTATCCCGACGATCTCCGCAGTTGGTCACGAGGTGGACATGTCGCTGTGCGATCTCGTGGCTGACATGCGGGCCGCCACGCCATCAGCCGCGGCGGAGGCCGCGGTGCCGGTGCTGGCGGAGGAGCGGGAGTTCGTGAGCGCACTCGCCAGCACCGTGCGACAGGCCCTCGTTCGCCGCGTTCGCCGTGCTGGCGAGGGACTGGGTCGCAGTCGCCGTACTTTCGCGTTGGCGGCGCGCCGCATAGCCGAGCGCCGTCGTGCGCGTCTCGAGACCCTCGCCGGCAAATTGAACGCGTTGAGCCCCCTGTCGACTCTGGCGCGTGGGTATGCGGTTGCCAGGGGTGCTGACGGCAGGGCGCTGGTATCGGTGGTCGATTTTGCTCCTGGTGAGGACTTCATGCTCACGGTGCGGGACGGTACCGTTACGTCCACCGTCCGCCGTCTGAGCGCCGCTGGACGCGGGCGCGACACGCTCGACCCCGAGGAGTAGCAATGTCGTACGAGACGGACATCCAACGGATCGAGCAGATCGTAGCGGAGCTGGAGCGCGACGATCTGGAGCTCGATCGCGCGCTACAGCTCTTCGAGGAGGGAGTGGAGCGCTTGCGGAGCGCCGCGACAGCCCTGTCGCGAGTGGAAGCGCAGGTCCGCGTCCTAACGGAGTCCGCCGACGGCGATTTCCATCTTTCCACGCCCGGTGGCTGAGGCGATCGCGTTCGATTTCGCCGCTGATCGCGCAGCGGTTGATGAAGCTCTGCGCGTACTCCTCGACCGGTACGTCCTGGATCTGGAGCAGCCGGTGGCCGAGGCGATCCGCTATGGCATTCTTGGAGACGGCAAGCGCCTCCGGCCAGTCCTGCTCCTAGCCGCCTATCGCTCGGCCGGGGGGGAGAAGGATGCCTATGCGCTGGCCGCTGCGGTGGAGGTGGTGCATGCGTACTCGCTAATGCACGATGACCTTCCCTGCATGGACGATGATGATGTGCGCCGCGGCCGGCCGACTGCGCACATCATGTTCGGTGTTGCCGCCGCCGCTACGGCTGGGGTAACCATGGTGCCGCTTGCCGCCTGCGCTGCCTTTGATGCAGCCACGGAGCTCGGGTTGCCTCCCGCCGCGTGCGCGAGCATCGTTCGTGAGCTGATGCAGGCGTCTGGCGCCGGCGGTATGGTGGGTGGCCAGCTCCTCGACCTCGAGGCAGAGAAGCTTCAACTGGAGCTGGAAGATCTGGAACGAGTCCATAGTGCCAAGACCGGTGCCCTGATTGCCGCTGCAACCAGCATTGGCGCGTTGGCGGCCGGGGCGAATGCCACTGCAGTCGAGGCGCTGCGCAGATTCGGTGGCATGGTAGGGCTGGCGTTCCAGATCGCGGATGACGTGCTCGATGCCACGGCCACGACGGCCGAGCTGGGTAAGACAGCCGGGCGGGACGCAGTGTTGCGGAAGAGCACCTATCCGGTACACCTTGGCGCGGAAGGTGCCCGTTCGCGCGCCGAGGCGTTGGCGGACAGGGCGTGCGACCTTTTGCGCGATGCAGGATTGTTGACGCCGGCGCTCGAGCGGCTCGCTTCCTTTGTGGTGGCGCGCCGGTCATGAACCCTGGTAGCGCGGAGGCGCGCAATTCACCGATGAGCACCGTATTGTCCCGCGTGGAGTACCCCGCCGACCTTCGCGACCTGACTCGCGACGAGTTGCGCACCCTCGCCGATGAGATGCGCGCGCATCTGATCCAGAGCTGTGCACGAACCGGAGGCCATATCGGTGCCGGCCTTGGCGTAGTCGAGCTTGCCATAGCCTTGCACCGCGTGCTGGACACACCGCGAGACCAGCTCGTGTGGGACGTTGGTCACCAGGGCTATCCGCACAAGATTCTCACCGGGCGAAAGGACCAGTTCGATGGTCTGCGGCAGGAGAACGGGATCTCGGGTTTCCTCAAACGTGCCGAAAGTGAGTACGACACGTTCGGGGCCGGACATGCTGCCACGGCGATATCGGCGGCGTACGGCATGGCGGTGGCCCGTGATGTGAAGAACGAGGACTATCGGGTGTGCGCCGTCCTGGGCGACGGCGCGCTCACCTGCGGCCTCGCCTACGAAGGATTGAACAACGCGGGCGCGTCGAACCGCGACATCATCGTGGTACTCAATGACAACGAGATGTCGATCGCGCCAAACGTGGGCGCGATGTCCAAGTATCTCGTGTCGGTGCAGCGCAACCCATTGTACAACCGGGTGCGCAGTGCGATCGGACAGCTCATGGATGATCTCCCTGGTCCGCTGTCCGCTGTGGGCGGTTTGGTTCGCAGGTGGGAGGAGAGCATGAAATCGCTGCTCACTCCGGGCGTGCTGTTCGAGGAGCTTGGTTTTCGCTACTTCGGTCCGGTTGACGGACACGACATCGATGCGCTGCTGGATACGCTGGGTGCCGTGCGCGACATGCGCACGCCCAGGCTGGTGCATGTGGTGACGCAGAAAGGGAAGGGTTTTCCGGCCGGCGAGCACGTAGAGAAGTGGCACGCGTTGCCGCCGGGCCACGATCCTGCCACCGGCAAACAGCTCACACAATCGTCGTCCAAGCCGGCGTACACCGCCGTCTTCGGTCGCGGCCTCACCGAGCTTGGCGCCGAGCGGCCGGACCTGATCGCCATCACCGCGGCGATGCCGAGCGGCACCGGTACCGGGACATTCGCCAGGAGTTTCCCCGATCGGTTCTTTGACGTGGGCATTGCCGAGGGCCATGCTGTCACTTTTGCCGCGGGTTTGGCGACGCGTGGCATACGGCCGGTGTGCGCGATCTACTCTACCTTTCTCCAGCGCGCGTACGACAACATCATTCACGACGTCGCCATCCAACACCTGCCAGTCATATTCGCCATGGACCGGGCCGGCCTGGTGGGTGAGGACGGTCCGACGCACATGGGGCTGTACGACATAGCCTACATGCTTGCCGTTCCGGGAATGACCGTCTCCGCGCCGAAGAACGCGACTGAGATGCTCGGGCTATTGCGCACGGCACTCTCTCATGAACGGGGGCCGTTCTGCTTTCGGTATCCCCGCGATGCCGCGCCCGACGAGGTGTCCCACGCGGCCGAGATTCCACCCGTACCGTACGGTACATGGGAGGTGCTGCGCCAGGGTCGCGAAATGGCTATCATGGCCGTCGGCACCATGGTGCTGCCTGCCGTCGCCGCCGCCGCGGCTCTTGCTTCTGAGGGACTGGATGTTACGGTCGTCAATTGCCGCTTCCTCAAGCCCCATGACGAGATAACGCTCGCCGCCGTCGTTTCCGGCCACAGGCAGTTGCTGGTGGTCGAGGAGGGGACTGTGGTAAACGGCTTCGGTGCGTTCATGGCGGCGGCGGTGCAGCGGATGGAGCCATCGGTGCGCGTCACCGTTGCGGGCGTGCCCGACCAATTCATCGAGCAGGCACCCCGCAAACGGCAGCTTCAGCTCGTGGGGCTCGATGCGGAGGGTATCGCGCGACGCGTGCGCGCGCTGCACGAGACCGAGGCTATCGCGGGGTGATTCGACTCGGCGTCGTCGGTAACCGCCGCTACGAGGGGTTGGGCGACGTCGTTCAGCGCATTCGGACGCGAGCGCCGGACTGGGGTTTCGTTCTGCGCCTCGAGCCGGCGCTTCACGACATTGCACAGGGAGAGGAGCGGTTCGACTCCGCACGCGAGCTCGATGTCCTTCTCACCCTCGGCGGAGACGGCACCATGCTACGCGGGGCGCGGATGCTGGAAGGGCGCGAGATCCCCGTCCTCGGCGTCAACCTCGGCCGGCTAGGTTTTCTCACCGCCTGCGGCGGGCATCAGCTGGAGGAGGGACTGCGCCGCTTCGCGGAAGGCGACTACGTGGTGCAGCGCCGAATGATGATCGAAGCATGGACAACGAGGCGGCCAAGCGAAGGCTACCTGGCGCTCAACGACGTGGTGCTTCACAAGGGCGGTTTTGCCCGCGTGGTGAATCTCAGCGTGCTTGTGAACTCCGAGTTGGTTGGTGCCTACGCCGCTGATGGGTTGATCATTGCAACGCCCACCGGATCCACCGCCTACAGTCTCTCGGCCGGTGGTCCGGTAGTCGTTCCCTCGCTCGAGTCCATCATTCTCACGCCGATCTCGCCGCATACGCTTGCCGTTCGGCCGGTGGTGCTGCCGCCGGATTCGGAGGTGGTCGTGCGCGTGGATGATGCCGAGGAGGAGCTAATGGTGACGGTGGATGGACAGACAGGGACCATCTTCACCGCCGGTGACTCGCTCACGGTTCGTCGGGCTGCCGAGCGAGTGCATGTCGTTCGCTTCCTGGATATGACCTTCTTCTGGCGCATGCGGTGGAAGCTGGGTTGGGGGGGGCTGCGCGACCGCGACGGCAATCCGCGGTGCTGACCGAACTGCGAATTCGGAATTTCGCGATCATCCAATCGCTGGCCCTGCCGCTCGCTCCCGGGCTCAACGTGCTTACCGGCGAGACAGGCGCGGGCAAGTCGATCATCGTCGGTGCGCTCGGAATACTGCTGGGTGAGCGTGCCAGTGCGGAGCTCATCCGGACTGGCGCCGATCGCGCGATGGTCGAGGGTGTCTTCGAATGCGCGGGCCGGAGCGACATTCTCAGTGCCCTCGACGACCTGGGCGTAAGACCTGAGGATGACAGGCTCGTTCTCCGTCGTGAGATCGCCGCGGGGGGACGTGCCCGGGCATGGATCAACGACATCTCGGCCACTGCCGGGTCGCTCGCGCGAATCGGCCGGCTGCTGGTCAACATTCATGGCCAGCACGAAGCACAGACGCTGCTCGATCCGGAGGCGCAACGCGCGATTCTCGATGAGTTCGGCGATGCCACGCCAGTGGCGCAGGCCGTTCGTCAGCTGCATGCCCGACTCGCGACGCTGGAGCGTGAGCTGGCCTCGCTCGAGGCCCGACGAGCTCAGGCAGCGCTGCGGGCGGACTACCTGCGACATGTCGTGCAGGAGATCGAGACGGCCGAGCTGGCGCCTGGGGAAGAGGACAGGCTCGAGGAGGAGGCTGGACGACTCGAGAATGCGGACGAGCTGCGCACGCTGGCGGAATCGATAGCCGCCGAACTCGAGCGCGAGGATGGGGCCGTACTCGCCCGCCTCGCTGGCATGCAGCGAGCACTTGCGTCGGCGCGCCGAATGGACCCATCAGCGGCACGGTTCGAGGAAACGCTAGACTCCGCGTGCTACGCTCTTCAGGAACTGCAGCGTGACGTGGTGAAGTACGCCGCTTCAGTGGAGCTGGACCCTGCCAGGCTGGAGAACGTGCGCGCCCGTCGAGAACTGATCCACGGCATCACTCGAAAGTATGGAGCCACGGTGGATGGTGTGATCGAACTGGGGCACCGCTGTCGAGCCGAGCTGGATCTGCTTGATACCGCCGGCCTGGACAGACGTGACCTGGAGCGACAGCGGGATGCCGCTGCTGCGGAGCTAGCGAGCATTGCCGCGCGTCTGAGCACGCTCAGACGCGCGGCGTCGGCCCGGCTATGCGAGGCGGTCGAGCCACTTCTTCCGGCCCTGGGTATGCCTGACGGCTCGCTGGAGGTCCTGCTTCAGCCTCGCGATGCAATCGGACAGGAGGGTGCCGAGGACGTCGAGTTCCGTGTTTCGCTCAATCTGGGGCATGCGCCCAGAGCACTTGCTCGCGTGGCTTCAGGCGGAGAGTTGTCCCGGGTGATGCTGGCGCTTAAGACAGTACTTGCCGGAGTCGACCACATCCCGACACTGGTGTTCGACGAGGTCGACGCCGGAATAGGCGGTCGCGTCGGACTCCAGGTGGGCGACACCATGCGACGCGTTGCGGAGCACCACCAGGTACTCGCCATCTCGCACCTGCCACAGATCGCTTCACGCGCGCACCACCACGTCGTCGTCACCAAGGGCGCACGCGACGGGATCACCACTGCGGACGTGTCGGTATCCAGCGGGGACGAACGTGTGCGTGAGATAGCGCGAATGCTGGGCGGAGATCCGGAGAGCGAGCTTTCACGGGCCCACGCTGGCGAGCTGCTGGCATCCGCAGAGCCGCCGGCCACGCCAGTGCGATCCCGGCGACGTCACAGAGCCGCCACGGAACCTCGCCAAACGCGCTAGATCAAAGGGTTTTCCACACGGATATAAGCATGTGATTGTGGATCACTGACGCGTGGATGACGGCTGTTGCTGTGGATAACCAAGCGCTGGGCGGGCTTCGCCCGCCCCTTGGCGTGGCGGTGACTACAATCCGTGGAAAACGTCGTGGATACGTGCGCAAGCTATCCACACATAAGTGGATAACTCTGAGTTGCTAATGTAGATTAGTAGCTCTCCCGAGCGCTTGATGCCTAGGAGGCACGTTGACTGCGCTCGCTGGGGATGTCATCCTTCCGCCCCCTCGAGCTCACCGTTCACCGTGAAGCCCAGCTGGAACGGCACCAGGCCAACGCTTCCCATTCCCAGTGTCCCGTGGCAGGTAACGGGAAACCACTGGGTCACACTGCCGTGTATTCACCCTGCCGACGGATCCATTCACTCCCTGGGTGTTCTGCATCGCGCGTCCCGAGCGGCGGTGGAGTTCGCCGGCTCGGCCGACTTCGTTGAGGGGAGCGGCCCGGCGCTGCTGCGACCGAGTATTCGGCTGGGTGATCGAACTCTGACGCTTGCGGAGAACGGCCTGGCCTGGGAGCGGTCGGTCGGCTGGCTGCCCACTTTCACGTGCAGCGTGGAGCAGTTGGTGATCCGGGGAACCGTGTTCGCTCCATATGGGCGGGACGCCGACATCGCCGGGGCCGTCTATGCGATTGCGGTTGAGAATCGGGGGCCCGTAGAAGCGAAGCTCGAGATCTCGATGGAAGGGGTACTGGGTCACCGCCAGCTGCGCGTGCGCGCTCCGCGCTCTGCGGACGATGAGCACCGCGTGGTGAAGCGTCCCGGTGACGTACTCGTTCTGGAGGGAGCGGCGCTCCCTGGCCTCGTTGCCGTCGCGCTCGCGAGCGACGGGGATGTCCGGATCGAGACGGGCGGTGGCGACGCACCCACCTTTGCCTTGCGCCGGGAGTTGACTCTCCCGCCAGGGGGGCGGGGAAGCGCGGCGTTCTACGTTGCCGTCGGCCCCGAACGCGACGGAGCTGAGGCTACCGCGCGAGTGCTTCAGCGTCGCGGCTGGAACGAACTGCTTACGCTGACGCGCGAGGCGTTGCGCACCCTGGAGCAGACGGTTGGCCACGAGGGCGTGGACAGACTGATTAATCACAACCTGCTGCATGCATACTTCTACGGAGTGGGGCGTGCACTCGACGACGCTCACTTCTATCTCGTGCGTTCCCGCGCGCCTTGGCATGGACTGGGTGTGACAGTGAGGGATTGGGAAGCACTCATGTGGATCCTTCCCGCAATCCAGCTGGCGGACGCGGCCCTTGCGCGCGAGCTGCTGATTCGTGCTTGCGAGCTGCACGGCTATGCCCCGGGGAACGGCGTGCACTACTTCGACGGATCGCTGTTCGAACCGGGCTTCTCCATAGAGGGGGTGGCATGCTTCGCCATCGGCATCGATCGCTATATCCGCGAGACCGGGGATGATCAGATCGTGGACGAGCCGGTGATCGCCGAAACGCTGTATGCGTCGTCGGATGATCTGGCTGCTCGTCGCGATGCGCATGTGCCGTTGTACTCCACGGAGGTGATGCCGTCGGGTGCCCCAGCGCCGCTGCCGTTCACGTTGCACGGAAACGCCGTGGCGGCCCTCGCGCTTGATGTCTTCCGTCGGGTGCTCGACGAGGAGGCGGCACGCGACGTTCAGGATCCGGAAGGAGTGCGAGCTGCTCTCAGGCGGCACTTCACAACGGAGCGTGGCGGGCGCTCCACCTTTTCATCAGCCGTTGATCTGGCGGGAAACAACGCCAGCGACGACGACTGGCAGGCGTCGGTATGGTGGCTGCCGCTCTATGAGGCAGTGGAACGGCAGGACTCGGTGTATCGGCGCACCGTGCGTGCGCTCAACGGTGAACCACGATCGCTGGTGCAGCAGTGCGCTCGCCTTCTCGGCCCCGACCCCGCGGGCGTGCTTCGGTGGCTGCGTCGGGCACCGCTGGACAATGGTGTGGGTGCTGAGGTCGTGGACGCCGACGGCGCGGCGTTGGCGAATGGTGGGGACGCCGCGGTGTCAGGACTGATCGCCTGGTGCGTCTGGTACGCCGTGCACGCGCTGGGAGCGCAGCCATAGTCGCCGGCAAGGTGTGACGCTGTACCTGGTCCAGTTGTCTTGTCAGCGCCCTGCAACGGGGCGATATTTGAAGAAGACGCGGGAATAGCTCAGTTGGTAGAGCACAACCTTGCCAAGGTTGGGGTCGCGGG
>CAYXRS010000072.1:0-16816 GCA_964467195.1 uncultured Gemmatimonadaceae bacterium | reverse complement strand
AGAGAAGCGCGCAGGTGGCCGCGGCCGCGCGCACGCTATCCGGGCAACGTGCCCTGTGCGTGCGTCGTGCTGCGTTGACGAGCATGATCCCTCCCGGCTTGGATCGCTGGAGCGGAGGTCGCCACCCGTCATGAACGTACGCGTCGGCGCACCGCACGGCGAGCAGGAACCAGGCTGCAGCCGGGCTCCCTCACGACGACGCGCAAGGCGACGCCGTGACATTCGCCCACCGTCATTCAAATGCCTTGCGAACGATATGCCAGCGAAGACTGAATAGAATGAGAAGAGAATATCCCGCTGCGTACCAGAGCTGATCCACATCTCTGCTACCCATTCCGCGAACGTCCACTGCTTCGAACAAGGCAACCATTGATGCGAGTATCACCATCATGATCAACAATGCCTCTCCCTCCGTTCCTGAACGGAATAGATGAACGCGAGAAGAGTTGCCCCAACTATGGACAGCGTCACAGGTACCCACAACAGCATGAAGACGAGCTGTCGGTAGTCGGGAGCGATTGGCAGACTATCCACCATCGTTTCGAACCATATAGCACAAGCGACCCAGGCATGGCACAGGTATGCCCGATCGATGCGTCGACGTGCCATGGATGTCCTTCGCAGCTAGCAGTGACCTGATCGGTACGGCCGGGTCAAGCGCGTCACTCGGTGATCCGGCGCTGCTCGTCCCGCCGCGCGAGGCACCAGGCGCGCAACGTCACGCTCGGCTTTCCAAAAACGAGGTGCGCCGGGCCCGCGTCGCCTACCTCACCGATCTCATTCAGGAGTCGGACGATCTCCAGCTCTCGACGGAGCTTTCCGCCCATGAAGAGCCGATTTATCGCCCGCATCATGAAGAGCGGCATCGTCGTCACCCGCGTTCCGGGAGAGAGCACCTCGCAGTAGATGCTGAGCGCCTCGCGCATGGTCAGCCCCTCGGGGCCCTGCACGTGGAAGCTCCCGTCCACCTCCCGGGCGCCGGCGAAGGCGCGGGCGACCATGGCGGCGAAATCGGTGGCCGCCACCATGTGCAGCGGATGAGGCTGGGATCCGAGAACGACGGCGCGGCTTCCGCGGATCTGGCGTGGGAGGGTATCCATGAAGTAGGTCGGTTTGAAGATCGTATAGGAGACGCCACTCGCGCGAATCGCCGCCTCCGCTCCTTCCTTCCCTTTTTCCGCCCACGATGCGGCCGCAGGGTGGCCAACGTACATGCCGGAGAGATAGGTAATCCGGCGCACCCCTTCCTCGCGGGCGAGCCGCGCAATCCTGGCGGTCCCCCCGTGTTCGATCCGCTCCAGCGATTCGGGATCGGCCCCTCCGCTCAGACTGACATGAACGCCACTCGCGCCGGCCACCACACGCCGCACGGCGTCGTCGCTTTCGACGTCACCCGCGACGTAGGTAACGCGCATCCCCCATATCCGCCTCGCCTTCTCCTCGTTCCGGACCAGCAGCCGGACGCGATAGCGTTCCTCCAGAAGCCTGCGCACCACTGGCTGTCCCAGTGCACCGGTGCCGCCAGCAATGGCGATGATGACACCGTTCATCAGTCCGCGGCCTTTCCCCGGAGTTGCGTCGAGACGATCAGGAAGAAGAACCCGAAGGTGCTCAGCACCGCACGCACCCCCTGGAGTCCGATCCACCGTTCCTGGATCTCGAGCCAGTTCGCCGGCGGACCGGTCACCGCCCATCCGGCGATCGACTCGTTGAGCGGCATCATCACGAGCGCCGTGATTGTCCCGATTACCGCTCCGATGATCCCCGCGATCCAGGTCGCGACGGCGCGGGGCGAGCGGACGTCCCGGTCGATGACGAAGGTCAGGCCGATGAAGAGCATCCCGAGGAGGGCGGTCGGAATGACGGTATAGGGGTGCAGCTCGCCGAAGCGCGCGTGCGCAAGGAGCCACTGCTCCGAAGGGACGTCTCGCAGGATCACCCGAAGAAAAAAATACTCCTCGACCATGGCCCCGCTCAACAGACCAATCAGCAGGATGGCGACGATCCGGACGATTCGACTCGGGTATGACAATATCAACTCACGCTGTGATCACGTGCAATTCGAAAGTGCCCTCACCATTCCCATTGATCGTAGAGCGCCGCCACGAGAACCGGTGGGCCGTCGGTCGCCTCGAATACCAGCGTCAGGTTCCATGTTTGCAGACACGTCGCGTCGCCGTGCGGTGCCAGCCGAATTCCGACGTGTGGCAAACCTGCAAGATCTGGCGCAACGGAGGCCAGAGGGGATTCCAGGCAATTGAGGTGCACTCCGGATCTCGCTGTGAGGTGCGGTAACGCGGGCGGAGGAACGAAGGTCTGGCGACCATTGCGCGTCGGCACAATCCAATTGGCCCGGTCATGGAGAGATGCGCGCGGCAGCGACGCCTGCGCGCCACCGCCTTCGGGGCTCAGCCGCAGGTTTACGGTGTCCGCCACGAGAAGCTCGCTGAAGGGCAGTTCCCCCTTCAGAAAGCGAACGACACGTTCGGCCGCCTCCACCAGCCCTGGATCCCGGGCAGGATCGGACGTGGCCTCCGCGGCCGGAGGGGCGATTTCAGAATCATCACGTCGGTCAGTCTTGTCGGATGCGCAGGAACCGAGCGTTGCGCACATCGCCAGAACCAGGGCGGCCACACGAGACAACGCCGTCATATCATGTTGCAGTCAAATCACGATCTGATTGCTGAACGCGCACCGTCACGAGCAACTGACCCAGGTGTCGCTGGACGTGCTCCGCTGCATGGAAGAGCAGCCCCTGGACCGTGGACGGGAGCTGCTTCCGACCGACCGCTCGGGAATCGGTGAGCGTGCGCTCGTCCGTCGCTCGCAGTTGCACCAGCGCCTGCTCTACCTGGGCTCGAAACGCCTTGACCAACTCGGCCGAGCTGACGCCGGCCATCGGCGACCTGCCTTCCACCTCGAGTTCCATCTTCTGCAGCGTCGAGAGCGGCTTCCCTTCCGCGTAGGTAAAAAGCCTATCGATCACGCCGCGCATATGCTGAAGGTGGAATCCTACCGACGCCACTCCACCCGGGCGAGCCCATAATCCATCGTCGGAGTACCCTTGAAGCACCTCCTCCACCTCGTCCGCCGCCTGCACGAGCGCGTGGGCGACCGGCTGAAGGAGAGCGGGTATGTCGGCCACTGGGCCTCGAAGCCAGGCTTCGGGTCGCGAATCGGTCACGAACGGGAGGCTCGCTGCGAACGCTGCTCGACGACGGCGTGATCAGGCCCGGCAGAATCGAGGCTGGCAGACTCGAGATCCGCGAGGAATCGCCGCTCGCTGAATTTCAAACCACTTTCTCCGCCTGGAGGCGAGCGAACCCCTGTTGCGTCAACTCCGTGAGTTCCCCGAACAATTGTTCCTGGACACGCGTGAAATTGAAGCAACTCTTTCCCTGCATTCGCTTGCTCAGCTCGACGGAGACGCCCTCGAGCAGGTCTGGAAACATGTAGACGGGCATGAGATGAAAACTCACGTAGTTCTTCTTGACCTGCACCGCCCCGAAGAAGAGCTCACGCTTCCAACGCTCCGAGTACGGCGTGTCAAGCGAGTATTCGGACGCCGTATCAACCTTCACAAGTAGCCGATCTTTGAACGGCGTGAGAATATCTCTCAGCCGCTCGAAAGTGGCGGCGAAATCATACGATGCGGGTAGATCGGGCCCGATTCCAACGCTCCGCTTTTTTGGCATGGCTGCTCACCTCCGCACGATCGTTACCGGGCACGCCGTTCCCTTGGGTTTCGCAGCTCGAATTCGTGCCAGCGACTCCCACCACCTTCGCCGCTCCGAACCCAGTTGAAGCCCAGCTTCTCGATTACTCGGATCGAGGCAATGTTTTCGGCGTTGACTCCCGCCTCGATGCGACGCAGACCAACACGATCGAATCCATGCGCGACTATCGCAAGTCCCGCCTCCGTGGCTAGTCCGCGACCCCAGTATTCGCGCGCGAGATAGAACGCGATCAGGGCCTCGTTTTTGATGATGATCCCCGCGTCATCGCGGAGCGGGTAGAGACCGCAGCGACCGATGTAGCCCCCGCCAGGTTTAAGGACGGTGGCCCAAAGGCCCAGCGCTTTCGGTGTCAGCCAGGTCTCGCGAAAACTGCGCTCCAGCTCCGCGCGCGGATGCACTTCCTGCGGCCACCGGTATTCCGGATCCGACTCCATTGCGCAGTACGCATCGAGGTCTCCCGTTTCATGATCACGAAATAGCAGGCGCTCGGTCTCCAACCTGAACATCACGGTTGCATGGCCGCCGGCATGGGCGTCCGGAAATATCTGGACCGAAACAGGATGACCAGGATGCATACGTACGCTACGTATTCCGCCGCCATCGCTACGAACCGCAACGCTCCCTCCATATAGCTGAACGTCTCCACAGCGCAGAGCAGCGCCATCGCTGCGTAGACGATGGCCATGGCCGATGGTGTGCGAGACCACCGCCGCGCATACCCGGCGAGAAAGAGCACAGCCGCGGCAAGGCTGAGGCTCCATTGAAGGAAGAGGACACTCCTCGGGAAGAGGGGGTTGGTGATGCGCGGCCACGGCACTGGCACCGAGAACCATTCGACGAATCCGACCACGGCCCATAATCCCAGGACGACGTGAATCGCGATCAGCGCAGTCCAGAGCATTCTATCCGATCGGCTATCCATCTCTGCCACCCTGACATCACCGCCAAGGGCCGAGGCGATCGAGCATCTCTGCCTGCAAGCGGTCGGCAAGCGCCATGATCCTCTGGAATTCGGCATCGCCTGCGACGCCCGCCAACAGCGGGTGCTCGGGGACCCCCGGTGACGGCGTCCCCCCCAGCGCGATGGCGCGTTCGAGGGAGCGCCGCATCGGGGAAGGCCGGCGTCGTGCTACTTTACAGATGCCTTTCTCGTCGTGCAAACAGGTGCGGCCCTGCCCGGTTCGTAGCGCAAAGTGTCCTTCGAGTCCGCGTGGGTCATTCGTTCTACGTCAGGAAACGACATCATACAAAAGGCGATAGAACCGCATCTTGTGTTCGTTCGGACCGACGCCGTACGCATCCAGGAAGAGCGACTCATAACCCGGGCCGAAGTTCCACGTTAGACTCCACGTCGCCACGGCCAGGTCCCACCAGCGATCCGAAACGCCCAGCTCGCCCAGATCCACGTAGCCAACGACGCCCTTCTCGTTCATCAGGATATTCGGCACGCAGTAGTCTCCATGACAAACGACGGCGTCTTCCGCCGGTGGCCTCGCGCTTTCCAACTTGCGAACGGCCTCCTGGGCGCTGAGGTGAGCGTGTTCCGGATGGAAATCTCGAGCGGGATCGATCACTCCGTGGTCGAGACGATCGCGGGCAAGCGTGAGCGCGTCGTCGATCCGGAAGTTGAATGGACACGAAGTAGCAGGCGCTTCGTGGAAACGGCGCAGACCCACCGCAAGCCGTCGGACCAGGCCCGCCGTATCCGAACGGAAGGCTTCGTTCGTGGCGTCCAGGCCGGCCATGGCATCGGTCAGAACCCACGTCGACGCTGGCGTTGAACCGGAATCGATAACCATCGGAACAGGCAGATGGTGTCCCGCCCAGATCAGGCGTTCAGCTTCAGCTTCTGCGCTCGGATGCCACCCGCTGCGAACGACCTTGAGGAAGTGAACTTCCCCGTGAGCGCTCCGAAGCCGGAACATCGCACTGTTGCCGGGATGGACCGAGACCGCAGTGCAGTCCCAGGTCTGGTAATGCGCCGCAAGGTCCGGCGGTATCGGCGGAATGGAGGACATGGGAGCTTCAGGTCCGGCCGGGATGGTGGACGGATCCCCGTTGCGTACCGCTCAGTCTCCGCGGCCATACTTGTGATGGTATTTCAACGTCTTCAGCGCCGTCTTGTGCTTCGCCACGGCAGCCGCCTTCGCGTGGGGATTGGACCTGCGCTCCAGATACGCCGCTTCCGCACGGAGCTTGCGGAAGCTCGCGAGGCGATCCGCGTCGACTCTGCCCTCCTCTGCTGCCTGGCATACCGCGCAGCCAGGCTCCGACTCGTGCCTGCAGTCGCGAAACCGGCACCCCATGGCAAGCTCCTCGATCTCCGGAAAGGCATGACCGAGACCTTGGTCCAGAGCCCAGACACGAAACTCCCGGAGACCGGGCGTATCCATGAGCAGAGCACCACCAGGTAGCTGGAACAGCTCGCGCGTGGTCGTCGTATGCCGCCCCTTCCCATCTGATGCGCGCACATCGCCAGTGGCAGAAAGAGCGGCCTCCGCCAGGGCATTGATCAGGGTGGATTTCCCCGCTCCGGAAGGGCCTAGCAACGCGACGGTTCGCCCGGGCCGCAGATGTTCGCGAAGCTGCTGCACGCTCGCTGGATCTTCGACGCTCACGACGTGGATTGTTACACCTGCCGCGACAGTCTCGATCTCGTTCTTGGCCTCAGCTGCATCCACGGCCAGATCTGCCTTCGTCAGAACAATCTCGGGAACTGCGCCGCTGTCCCAGGCGGCGGCCAGGTACCGCTCCAGACGTCGGAGGTTCGTCGCGGTATCGAGACCGTGAACAATCCAGATCGTGTCCACGTTCGAGGCGAGGACCTGCTCCACCGCGCCGTCGCCGGGCCTTCCGCGAGAGATCGACGACCGGCGGGGAAGCACTCGGACAATTGATACCGCGTCAGACGGAGTTGGCGCCGGTCGGACGAGTACCCAGTCGCCCGTTACCGGATAGAAGTCGCCCAACGAGTTCGTGATGCGCGCAGCTGCAGGACCGTCTTCCAGTTGAACGGTCCAGCGATCACGGTCCTGGCCCGAGACGCGGCCGGGTCGCTCCTCATGACGAGCAGTGGCGAGGTCGGCCGCCCAGGTTTCGTCCCAGCCCCAATTCGCAAGCATTGATAAGCGCAATCAATGGTTCTTGATCAGTCTTGTATCGACCATGTATCTGCCCTGAGGCAGTGAACTCGGGGCGCGCGGTACGGATGCGCCGTGCCGTGACGTTCCAGGAGGTCACCGAGTGTGGTGCCTGGCGATTTCGTCGTCGGTCAGCCTCAGGAAACGCGCAGCATTGTTGTACAGGATATCACGCTTCTGCTCTTCGCTCAGGAACGGGGTTTCCTCGACCACCGCCACCGCCCTCTCGATCACTCCGGGCCACACCATCTGGTCCGACCCGAACATGACGCGGTTGCCGAAACCCGCTTCCACGATGCCCCGGAGATACCGGTAGAACGCCGGCCGCGGCTGGGCGAAGACAATGACGCCAACGTCAACGTAAACATGGGGATGTGCGTAGAGCAAAGCGAGCAGGTCGTCGAGCATCGGATAGCCCGCGTGCATGACGTAGACTCGAAGGCGGGGGTGCCGTACGAGCACTTCCTCCATGGTGAGCGGGCTGTGCAGGCGTGCGCGATACCCCCGGGCGCCGAGATAGATCGCCCCTGGTGGCCCGGTTCCGATGTGTATGCCGACGGGAATGTCCAGCTCTTCGGCGAGCGCCCAGTAGGGCGCCAGCCGCTCGTCGTCCGGGGCGATCCCGGCGTATTGGTTGGTGACCTCCCCGAGCACCGCGAGCCGTCCGGCCGCATGCAGGCTGCGCAGGGAGTCCGGAGCGAAGTTGGCGCCCGTCTCGCCGAACTCGAGGACGAGAGCGGGAATGACGCGGCCCGCCGCTGCCGCCTCCCACGTTGCGATACGCGCGGGATCGGGTCCGCTCAGCACCCCGACGATGTTGAGACGATGCATGACCTCGATCGTCTGGGTCATGAGCTCCTCGTCCGTCTCCGGCGACCATACGGGATCCGGGCATGGGGGTGTCTTCATGAGCGCCATGAACAGCTCCCCGAAAGGTCGCGCCGGATCCCATGCCGGGAACGGCGTGATTGGCGTGCACATCGCCAATGGCGGCGGACCCTGTCCGTCGGCGGCCAGCGCGTGGAGATGCATGTCGAGGATGGGCGGGCGTTCCTGAGCGGCGGCCGGCGCCGGGAGCAGGGCCAGCAGCAAGCATAGCGTGGGAATCCTCATCGGACCTCCTCAGGCAGTACGAAAGCTAGCGTTCGACACGCGTACCCGCCGTCATGGCCGCTGTCTCCTCCTCGAGCCTCCGGGCCTTCTCCACGCGCCTGACGAAGGCGCCCATCAACGCGGCGCATTCGGCGGGATGGGTCTCCAACAGGAAATGCGGGCCGTCGAGGATATGCGCCTCCATCCGCGGGAGCGCCCTCATCCAGGAGAGCGTCTCCTCGAGGTCGAAGAAGTTATCGTGCCGCCCCCACAGCATCAGCGCCGGAGGCTGCCAGCGATCGAGATAATCCGCGATCTCCCCGAAGCGCGCGACATGGCTGCGATAGTCGAGCAGCAGCGCGCGCTGCATCTCGAGCCGGCCGGGGAGCGACATGATCCGCCAGTCCTCCTCCCACAGCCCGGGATCAATGCGCTCGGCGAGGTCCCGCGGCACACCGCCCACATACTGGTCGCGCGTTCCCTCGACGGTCAGATGGGCCGTCGCCTCGGCTTCGCTCTCCGGCGTGGGATCATCCCAATAGGTTCTGGTCGCTGACCATTGCGGCCCCATCCCGCTTTCATGGGCATTGGCATTCTGAATGATGAGACTTCGTATCCTGCGCGGCGCGCGCATGGCAAGATGAAGCCCTACCGCCGCTCCGAAGTCGTGAAGGTAGAGGTGGAAGGATGCCGCGCCGAGCCGCGCGAGCAGTCCGTCGATCATGTCCGCGAAACCCGAGAATGAAGGCCGGTCAACGGGCTCGGAGCCTCCGAACCCCGGAAGGTCCGGGGTGATCACGAAGCAGTCCCGCGCGAGGGTGCCGATCACGTTCCGGAACGATTCCGACGAGCTCGGAAAACCGTGGATCAGGAGAAGCGCCGGCTTCTCTCGATCGCCCGCCAGGCGGACCACCATTTCGGCACCATCAGCCTCAAACCTCACCAGCTCCGGATGGCTCATCGTAACCTGGTTCCTTCAATGCCCTTCATAGCTCAGGACCGGGCGGTGGCAAGCCAGACTGTGTGGCCGCCGCAATCCGCATCATCCGGCTGGAACGCCTCGACGACGAAGCCATTCACCGCGAGCAACTCTCGGTATTCGGCTGGATCGAGGCTCGCGTGGTACAGCGGTTCGCCGCTCCACGACCCGATTGACTCACCCTCTGCAGGGCCACTCGTGAACAGGAGAGGGGCGCTGGAGCCGGCATGCCTGGCGAACCGTGCGAACATGGGCCTCTGATCATCCATGCTCAAGTGGAAGAGGCTGTCCCATGAAATCAGGCCGTCGAAACGCCGCGAAAGATCCAGCTCACGCATATCCGCCACCAGCCATTCGCCCTGTGGATGGCGCGTTCGACACAGGGAGATCAGGGCTGGCGACGCATCGACGCCAACGACACCGAATCCGAGCCCGAGCAGATAGCCCGCGATCGGCTGCCCCATGCCGCAGCCAATGTCGAGCACAGTGCCGCCGGTCGGGACGTATCGAAGAAACCGATCCAGCCAGCCCTTCTCGAAGAGGCTTCTGCTCCGGTCACGATCGTACTCCGCGGCGCGTCGGTCGTAGAGTCCAATGATGTCGTGGCTACTCATTCAGGCGTTCGGCTGCCGACATGTTGAAGGTACGCGGCGCCTCGAGGCGACAGGTGGTAAGCGATCGCGGGCCCGACCTGCATGGCGACAAAGGTCGCCGGCCCGAGGCCCCGGATTGTCGCGGTCGGCGCCAACGTCTGAAGGCAAGCGAGATCTCGCCGCGTGCAATGCCGTCAAGCGTATCCAGGCGCAGCAGCATGACCTTTTCCCGTCGAGGCGCCGGACCCTGCCGTCCGGCCGCCTTCAATTTGTTCGCCAGTCAAGTCCTCGGTCAGACATACTCTGACGATCCCTGGACCCACAGGAAAGACTGGATGTCTATCATGTCGCGGGGCCTCAAGTCCCTGGTATCGGCGCGTACTCGGCGAGCAAAGTCCAGCAGGCTGCGGTATGTCTGCCAGTTCGGCCGAGACTCGTACCGGAAATCAAAGCCGTACTTCTTCGCGGCCAGCTGCGTCACGGTCGGCTTCAGGAAGATGTGAACGCGCGGCCTTGCGATGAATCCGAACACGGTCACAAGTGGCCAGGTCAGGACCCTCGTCTGCCTTCGCGGCAAGGAACCTACGGTGTCGATCCAGGCCGTGAATCGTTCCTCAGCGCCGCCAGAGCCGTGGAGGAAATCATAGAGCCCGCGCGCGAAGCTCTCGGCGCCCTCAGGAGGCCGTACCGCGTCCCGCAACGCCATCTTCTCGAAGGAGAAGATCATGCTGTGCCGGGATTGCTGCTCCACACGGATGGCACGCGCAGCGATCTCTCCGTAGTCCCCGGCGCTCAGGAGGCGGTTGAACTCCCCCTGCCGGAGTGCAGCGGCCCACCGCTTGTGGGTTGCCCACTTGTAGTCTCGCTCCCAGTCCAGGTAGGTCTCGTCCTGAAACCCGCCGGGAAAGAACCCGAGGAACTTTCGGCGGCACCTTCGCGATCCCGAGCGACTCGTGGTGGCCATTCGCAACAGCAGGTAGAGCGTGGCTGCGCCCGGCTACCTGCCGGACGCCACGCGCAATATCTGCCAGCCTCATGCCAGATCATACCCATCAAACCACTGACCGATGTACTTCTTCTCCTCGATGTCGTAGCCCAGCGACTGAAACGCCTCGTAGTCTGTTCCGTCAAGACTGCCGGACCAGCGGCTGACGACAAGGAAGTCGCCCACCATCTCTGCGGAGATCGTTCCCGTGCCGAGGATGCGAGGGTCAGATCCCCCCTGTGGCACGCTCTGCCCTTCAAATTGCCATTCGCCCGAGGCGTTCGAGCAGCCGTGCTCCGGCTGGGGCAGGTCCAGCCTCGGCTCCTGTGCTGATGCGATGCTCGAATGAGAGATCGTCAACACAACTCAATCAGCACAGGTGATGGATACATCATGATCGCCTCCGTATGGCGTGACCGATCACGACCTGAGAAGAATCCTTGCCGCATGATGCACTCGCGTCCAACGACCAGGTAACCTGCGCCATGCGGCCGGCATCGCGCATTGCACCGGTGCCAATGGTTGTGAACAGCAGGCGGCCGGACATCCGGCTGGTGTCGCCAGAAATGGCATCCACCACGCCTTGACATTCGTCGGTCATCCCTCGGGACGCGAGAACGTGAAAAGGTTTCGCATCTCCATCAGTTCTGGGTATGCCACCTGGTCATCGGCAGGTCCATTCACGCCCAGTTGCTCGAGCTCATCTACTGGCCGGACCGATCGAATCGAATTTCGACGCTCTCCACCGTGGCCACGCCATCCTTGATGGCCAGATCAATCAAGGGAAGAAAGGATTCGATGTTCTCCGCCGTGTCCACGATCTCAACGACAATCGGCAGATCGCTCGACAGGCGCAGAATCTTGGCGGTGTGGATTCGACTGTGGGCCCCGAACCCCAGCAGGCCGCGAAGCACCGTGGCGCCGGCCAATCCCTCTTCCTTCGCTCTTCGCACGATCCACTCGTAGAGCGGCTTGCCCTCGTGCCTGTCACTCTCACCAAGAAAGACTCTCAGTAGCTTGCCGTTCTTCGGAATGGCCATCTCAACCAACCTCCAGAGTCGCCAACGCGTAACCCAGCCAAACCAGCGCCAGACCAGCGATGACATGGCTGCCCACGTTCACCGTCACGCGTACGTACTCGGCGTCCCGTAGCAGCATGAATGTTTCGTAGCCGAAGGTCGAGAATGTCGTGAAGCCCCCGAGGACGCCAATCAGCGTGAAGACGCGTAGCTCCGGCGATAACACCTGCCGCGCCTCCATGAGTCCGGCCAGCACGCCAATCAGCAGGCATCCCAGAAGATTCACTACAAGTGTCCCATAGGGGAAACCGCCCGCCGCGGGGTACCGGTGAACCAGACCGCTGAGGCCATATCGCGCGAGAGCTCCCAGGAAACCGCCGATCCCGACCAATGCGGCGTGAACCATCGCGACCTTCACGGGCATCTCATGTGCTCACGTCGTTGTCTGCCCCATCTCGTGGTACGCCGCCGTCATGCGCCAACGGCTCGAGCGAGGAGATAATATACGTACCGACGGCGAAGGGCATCCAGCCAGCTCCGGACCGAGATCATCAACTCGTCGTCGGTTCGACATTGCCGCGTCATTGAGGCGAATCGTGATTGGGTTCCGCTCTCACGAATCAACCGCCAGGGTTCGACCTCCATCGTCGAAGAGCGCCCGCCTCCGAGCGAACCGGCGGCTGTTTATCACCTGTGCAGGTGCGATCAGGAAATAGCTGAATCCTGCGATCGGTCCAGCCCAAGGCGACGGCAGCGCGAGCGCGAGCACCACAGCAAGGAATCCGACACCAGCCATGATCGCGCAATTGCCTACATGTTCCACTGCCGATATCGCTTCGCCGGCGGTCAGCTGCAGTTCCGTCCGCATCCGATAGGCGTGGAGGTACATGAGAGCGAACACGACGAAGACTGCGGCGAAGCCGGCGGAGTAGATGGACATGAGAACAGCCACCTCGTCAAACGACACGGGAAACGCGCCAGCCATCATGGTCGCGATGACGGAGAAGACATACTTGAGAGGATAGACATAGAATAGCACCACAAACAACAGCACTGAGTTCAGCACGATCGTCGTATTGTCCTCGAGCTTGAAGTGGCGAAAGAATCGATAGTGGTAGACCCAAACAAGAATGAGCATCGCGAAGCTGAGCGCGAAGCCTGCAAATCCCTTCATGGTATCCACGAGGCCCTGGAAATCCGAGGGAACCTCTACAGAAACGATGAGCAGGGCGATGGAGAAACCGAATACCGCATCGGTCAACGACTCCAGTCGTGTGGTGCGCCCGCGTCCTTCTTCACCCATGCCATCTCCTCGCGCTCGCCATTACCGGCATTCAGACTCGACACCAGGACGATCGTCACTTGTCGCCACCAAGGTCAACCGCGAGTGGGTCACAGCCGCTCGCGATCTGGCTCTCCGTCCTCCCTGTCATCCTCGAGGAACCGCATCAGCACGGATCAACTGGTGATCCACGCGGTCGAGGAAGCGCTCATCTGACATGCCGGATCGGTTGAACAGAATGACGCTTCCTCGGCGGAGTTCGGGGTAGATGCGCACTTCCGCATAGTAGCCGCCTCCGCCGCCGGCGTGCGCGTAGTAGATGTGACCGTCCAACTCACCCCCGAACCACGAAAGGGCCATCCCGGATCGCCTCCCGCTGTGCAGGATATTCTCGCTGAAGAGCACCTGCCGTGATGCCTCGGAGAGCACGCCACTCTCTGGATCGAGGAGAGCCTGTACATAGCGGGCAAGGCCGTCCGCCGTACCGATCAGGCCTCCATAGGCGGCGCCATTCACGTAGTATGGCCGAAAGGCACGCCAACGGTCCGTACTCGGCTCCATATACTTCGACGTATCCAGGAAAATCCCCAGCAGTAGGTAGCTGAGGCTGTTACGACGGTGGTATCCCGTTGCCTGGTGAGCTTCGTTCAGAACGAATCCCAGGTCTTCTGGCGACAACCTGATGGGTTCCAGGATGCTCTCCGTCACGTATCGCTCATAGCTGCGGCCGGAAACATGCTCGATGATCTGCCCGATAAGAACGTATCCCAGATTGGAGTAGCCAAAGCGGACGTTTGGGTCTGCCTTGGCCTTCGGGTGGCGGTGGAAGATCGTGCGGAAGAACGTGTCGCGGTCAAAGGCTGCATGCTCTTCCTGTAGGTGGATCCAACTGAGAGGAACTGGATTGGGAATCCCGGCGGAATGAGCGAGCAGGTGGCGGACCGTAGTCTCCGGCGAGTAGGGGAAGTCGGGCAGGTAGTGTGCCGCCGACTGGTCGAGGCCGAGTGCGCCTCGCTCGACAAGTTGCAAGATGGCCGCCGCCGTCAGGGTCTTGGTCACGGAGAATCCATTGTAGGTTGTCGTGCTCGACACCGGCACGCCGCTGATCACATCCGCCAGCCCTTCGTCATGCCGGAAGATGACGGAGTCCGGGCCAACAAACCGGTACTGCACTGCTGGAGTTCTGCCGGTTTCCACCTGATCAGTCAGGATTCGCGAAGCGGATTCCATGTGCGTTTCAGACCTTGTGGGATTACAACCCGTCATGAACACGAGCAAGGCGATCATTGCCGGTGACAACGGACGACAACGCATGGTCTGCATCAACTGTCGGCCATGGCGTACGGCGAGTCCTTGATCTGACGCGTCACTCCGGTTCACGTGGGCCTTCTGGACGACGCAACTCCGCAGCGATGGTCTCAAGCGTGAGCCGGATTCGATGAACTGACCACACAAGCCAGATTGCGAGCAAAGGGCCAGCAAGGCTGACAAGGAGGACGAACATCCAGGGTATCGATTCTGTTACCATGATTCCTCCCCTGGTCAGGAATAGAATGCTGCTGTGCCCAGACCGGTGGGCACTTCACGAATCGCTCGTGCGGCGGCCGTGCCACGCTGGGATGCTCTAAGGCGCCCCGAGTTGAGCTGCGTGGAGCCAGCCGAGCAATACGATACTCTGACAGGTGACCGCGGGGCCGAGTCCCCGGAGGAGATGTTCAGAGTTTGTTGATCGCTCTACAGACCTCGCATGTACGGCGCGACGTTGTTCGCGATCACCCGAAACTCCTCCTCTGTCAGCGGCAGCGTCGAACGAAGCGCCTTCCACGCCTCCTGTGGCGATGCGTCGGACCCGTAGAGAATGCGCCCAATGCCGAGCTGCCGGATGTGCCGAACGATCTGCTCCATTTCCTCTGGTCGGCCGTAGTCCCAGGCACCCGAAACATCAAAGTAGAGGTTCCTTGTCGTTGCATCTCCGGCGGCAACCGCGTCTGCGTACAGTTCCAGAGCAGACCCCGAAAAATTCTCGCCACCCCACAGGTGCGCGATCTGAATGGGCACGTCAGGCGCGGCTGCAACGAGTTGGTGCAGGAAGACCTCAGCATCCTGTCGTCCGTACGTCGGTTTCGAGCGGACATGAATGATCATTGGCAGCCGGTAACCGTTCGCTGCTTCCATGATACGCCCGACCTTTGCAACTTGCTGGGGGTCCTGGAAGTCAAGCTGAGCGGCGTTGAAGTGGAGCTTCAAGCCCCTGAAACGATTAGCCGACGCGCACCGATCCAGTTCTGCAAGCGCATAATCTCGGAGGGGATTGAAGCTGCAGAAGGCTACCAGTCGATCCGGGAACTGCGCGACCTGCTCTGCTGTCCAATCGTTCTCTGCGCGAACCCTGGCGTGCTCGTCCCGGACCGGTTCGGGACGCATGGCATCGAAATAATAGGCGTTGGACAACACCACGCCGCGCCCTATGCCCGCGCCGTCTAGCCCCGCGACGAGGTGCTCGGCAGTCTGAGGAGCCTCGAACGACGGGGCTCCGAAGTATATGTATGTCTCCGCCGCACTCCGCCACTCGCCGGTCTCGGATCTCGTCAGCGAGAAGAAAAAGTGTCCGAAATGCCGATCCGTTCCATCCGCCTCGACGAAGTACCCGGTGACGGTGGCCATGGAGCGGTCAACATTGAACGTGACCGGCTTGATGTGATATGGCGTATCGGAGATGGTCCATCTCACATAGCCCGCGACCACGTCGCGTCCGCGGACCCAGCCGACGGTTCCACCTCGGAAATACAGAGCGTCATGCGTGTACAGCTCGGCGAGGGCACTCTGATCATTCCACCGCCGTGTCCTCTCGCTGACGAAGCGCGCCAGTTCATCGGGGAGCGTGATCTCCGGCAGCAACGGGGGAGTCGCCAGCTCAGCGGCGGCGGGGCTGAGCAGATGCAGGTGGTGATCGACACGCGGTACAAACGTACCGTGTGCCAGTCGAGCATCGGTGGCCGCGTCGAACGGACCGGAGGCGACCACGCTGAGGCCCGGCCGGTGAGCGCAACTCACCGTGCCCAGTGCGGGAATGCACAGGGTTGCAGCGAAACCCGCCGCGCGCCGCCACCCGGAGAGCTGTGCCGGCTTTCGTTGCCCGCGGTTCTTCTTCATCGTCCTCAGATCCACCGTGGTTTGAACGCCTTCCACAAACCCGCCAATACGTTCTGGCCTGCTGTCCTCTCCGGGCTCCATACACTGCCTACCATTCCCCCGAGAAACAGGCCCAGCGGGATCAGGACGATCGGGAAGAAGGAGATCGCTCCAGCACCCTGGGGATCTCCGCCCAGCCCGAGATACAGCAGCGCGAAGACAACGGGAATCCCGAGCCCAATAATCCCTCCGAGGATAGCCCCCAGAGCGACTCTCCGAAATCCACTCATAAGCTTGCCTTTTCTCTGCTCGACTGAGTCTGAGATGCCGACAGGCGCCCAGGCGACGCCCGCCTTGCGATGCTACGGCCGCAGCGCCGCCTCTTCGAACAGGCCGTCCGGATCGTACTTGGCGCGGACCGCGGCGAGGCGCTGCTGGCTCGCGCCGAACGTCGCACCGTCGAGGGATTCCTCCTCTTCGCCGAAACCCGAGAAGTTGATGTAGACACCGCCGGTCGCATACGGCCGCAGCGCGTCCCACACGCCGCGCGCCCAGCCGATCGCGCCCGCGTCCATGGCCGGATCGGTCCAGCCGGGATCGATGCTGAAGTTGAAACGGGCGGACCGATGCGGGTATGCGCTCTCGTCCGCTCCGACACGCGCGACGGCGCCGCCCATGGTCCGAATCGCGATCAGCGCTCCCGGGTTGTCCGGCTTCGCGTCCCACTCGAGACACGTGGCGATCGCTTCGTCGCCAAGCTCATCCATGAAGTGGGACTTCATGTAATAGCGTCCGCCGGCCGGGAAGACCTCGTCGAACGAGCTCTGGACCTCGAGGTAGGGCGCCGTTGCGCTCGC
>CAYXRS010000071.1:0-16980 GCA_964467195.1 uncultured Gemmatimonadaceae bacterium | reverse complement strand
ACGGCACCGGCGCGCTGCACATCATCGACATCAGCGATCCGCACAACCCGAAGGAGACATCGCAGTGGCGCACGGACTGGCGTCCTGACGCGGGCCGTTCGCTGCACGACGTTGACGTGCAGGACGGTCTCGCCTACCTGAGCTACTGGAACGACGGGCTGATCATCCTCGACGTCGGTAACGGCATGAAGGGTGGCTCGCCGAGCAACCCGCAGCTCGTCACGCAGTTCAAGTACGACCTCAACGAGCTGTATCGCGACGTGGAAGCGGCTGCTGGGCCGGGCTTCATTCGCGGCACGCACACCGCCTGGCGCCACAAGGACTATGTCTTCATCGCCGACGAGGTGTTCCCGGCGCGCGGCGTGACCGGCGCCAAGGATGCCGCTCAGGGGCGCGCATACGGACGCCTTCAGGTGGTTGACGTGAGCGACATGGACAACCCGCGCTCGGTCGCCTGGTACGAGCCCGAGTTCGGCGGCGTGCACAACGTGTGGGTTGCGGGCGACTCGCTCTACATTGGCGCCTACAACGGCGGCTTCCGGATCTTCGACGTATCCGGTGAGCTCCGCGGCGACCTCCGCGCCCAGGGCCGCGAGATCGCGCACCTCAACACCGCCGACATGGATGGCCACGTGAAGAACACGGCCATGACGTGGGGCGTTGTGGTGAAGGACGGGCTGGCCTACGTCAACGACATGTATAACGGCTTGTGGATCGTGAGGATCGAGCCGAGGTCGGAGCTGGTTCCGTAGCGACCCTTAACTTCGGAGTACGCAGAGAACGCGGGTGCCCTCGCGCGGAAGGTGAGCTGGCTCGCGGAGCCGGGGATCTCGAGCTGCTTGTGGACCCACGAGTTGGGCTGCCCGGGAGTCACCATGTCGGTCCCGGGGTCGCGACTGACAGCGTTCACCGGGGAGGCGCGGGGTGTCCAGATTTTCTCTTTCTCTTTCAGCTTTCCGGGTCGGAGAAAAACGTTCGTGGTGCGGTCCAACCCCCGGGCACTCGGCGCCTCCGCGGCCGGTGCTGCAAAAAAGGGTGCCCTGAAACGTGGGCTGCCCCGCTAACGTATGGCATGCAGCCCTAATGACCGGAGCGCACTATGTGGCTGTTTCTGAAGACCGCGGTACTTGGCTGGCTCCTGCGTCAAACGTTCGGACGCATGCTGGCGGTGCTCCTGGGCGCCCTGCTGCCGCTTGCGACGTTGCTGAAGATTGCGGGCTTGCCGCTGCTGCTGGTGCTGATAGTCCTCGGCGCGCCGCTTTTCCTGGTCCTGGCCATCGTCGGACTACCGCTGCTGCTGGTGGCGGCCACCGTGGGGTTGCTGCTGGCGGCGGTGGCGGCGGCTCTCAAGATCGGACTCATGCTGCTGGCCCTCGCGGTTCCGGTCGTGCTCGCATTTCTGATCCTGCGCTGGCTCCTCAATGGGCGCGACGATTCCGCCGATGGAGACGTGAAGGATGCGCCCGCCCCCTGACGCTCACGAACGGAGCTCAGCTCTTCCCGTACATGATTGCGCCGATCGCCGCCCGATTGGGCACGCCGAGCTTGAGCGTGATGTGCTCGATGTGGTTACGCGCAGTGAAGTAGCTGATGTCCAGCCGCTGCGCGACCTCGGCGTATGATGGTGTCGCGGCTCAGAGGAAGGAAACGCCGTCCAGCCCGTTCACCGGGTGCAGCCGGAGTGCCCTCAGGGCGCTGGGCATCAGATCCGTAGTGCGTGTGGGCGCGCGCTGCGTGGGCGCCGCATGGAGGAAGGGCACCAGCATGTGCTCGCGCCGCAGCGAGCCGTGTGACGACACATGCGGAATGGGCTCGTAGCGAGCGCGGAAGTCCCATCCGGGCGCGGCACTGATGATGATGTCACCCGATCGCGGCGCCGTGGCCAGTGAGGCGATCTGCACGATCGCATCGGGGTAGGGGCTCCCCATCGTTGCGGCGTGGGCCTCGTTCTGATCGAGCAGCGGCGTGTCGCCTATTCCCAGTGGATCGCCGGAGAGACAGTCGTAGCGGAAGCGGCGGCCACGGCGCTGCACGAGAGCGCGTCCGCGGCCAGCCGCGCGCACCTCGCACGCGGTAGCCGACAGAGGCAGGATGACCAGGTCGACCGAGCGGCGTGCCGTCAGCGAATCGGCAAGATCGTTCCAGCGCGCTGCCAGCTTCCGCCACCATGGGCGGCGGCGTCGCTCCAGCTCCAGGTAAAGGTGTGCCATCGCGTTGCCGCTGACCATGAGCGCCACGTTGCTCGGCCGGTACACCCAAGGGTGGGCGCGCACTCTCAGACCCCGGTCGCGCAGCCATCCGGCGAGATCCTCGTGCCGGGCCACCGGCGAGTGACCGTGATCGCTCACCACCCAGAGGTGGAGGTCCCGCCAGTAGCCCAGCTTCTCGGCGTCGGCGCGCAGCGCGGCGACGGTGTCGTCAACCGTCCGCAGGGAATCGAGCAGCAGCGGCGACGAGTGACCGTAGGCGTGCGACACCTTGTCGACGCTCATGAATGCGGCAAAGGCCAGGGTCGGGCGCTCGCGCCGCACGCGCTCGACGAACGCACGCGATATCTGGCGATCGATCTCTATCCACTCGCGTACATCACCGCGAAAATGCGTACGTGCGGTGCGCATCATGAAGTGCACGCCACTGTCCAGGCGCTCACGCGATTTCAGGCCGCGCGTCACCATGCTCATGGCGGCCACCTTGCGCCGCACCAGCTCGAACAGCGTTGGTGAAGCCCGGTCGAGGTCGCTGCCGAGGTGGCGGAGCTCGGCGCCAACGTAACTGCGCGAGTAGTCGGGGAAGGTGCAGCGCCGCCGCGTACGGTCGTACCAGCGAAGTCCCGGCAGCCCCACAGGACCGGGGAAACGGCCCATCAGGAACGGCGTGTAGGCAGGCCCGGTGACGGACGGGAAAACGGTGGTGATCGTGCTCATGCCGCCTTCCGTTCGCATCCGAGCCAGAGCGGGCAGCGCACCGGCGTCGAGTGCGTCCTTGAGCGTGTCGGCGCGCGTCCCGTCGGCCACGAGCATGATGATCATCCCACTCTTCCTCCAGTTCCACGTACCATTCGCAACTCGCGAGCCGCCGCCACGGCGAGTACCTTTCGCGCTCATTGCGTCCCGCCCGTGGGAGGCGCCGCTCCTTCACATCGTCGCGCTCAGATGGCCTCGAAGAAATCCTCGTCAAACACAGGGAAGCGCCGCCGCCGAGCTCGGACGGCCAGCGGCCGCCAGGCCGATCCGGCCAGCCTCGCTGCCGCCGAGCAGGAGTCGCGGGAGGGGTTACGGCAGCGAACGGAAGAAGGACATCGTGCTGCCGGCCGAACGCCGCCCTGGCTTGAGCATCCCGGGCGGCACTCCGGCGCAACGATCCGCGTGGATCAATCCATTCGCGACTACCTGCCGGCGGCGATCACCGAGGATGAGAAGCTGCTGGAAGGCCGCGGGCCGGCAGATGACTTCACGCGAACCGACCCCTGGCGCGTTCTGCGCGTGATGGGGGAGCTGATCGAAGGATTCGACACCCTGGCCGGCGTGCGCAACGGCGTATCGATCTTCGGGTCTGCGCGCATCGGGCCGGACGATCCGCACTACATGGCGGCGCAGGAGACGGCGCGCATTCTTGCCGAGAACGGATTCGACATCATCACCGGTGCCGGACCCGGCATCATGGAAGCCGCCAATCGGGGCGCCAAGCTCGGCGGCGGCCGCTCCATTGGATGCAACATCGAGCTTCCGTTCGAGCAGGGCTCAAATCCGTATGTGGATACGCTGGTGAACTTCCGCTACTTCTTCGTGCGGAAGACGATGTTCATCAAGTACTCCGACGCCTTCATCATCTTCCCGGGCGGCTACGGGACGCTCGATGAGCTGTTCGAGGCGCTGACGCTCATCCAATGCGGAAAGATCTACCACTTTCCGGTCGTACTCTTCGGCCGGCACTACTGGGCTGGCCTGATCAGGTGGCTGAGGGCGCGGGTCCTGCACGAGGGGAAGATCTCGCCGGGGGACATCGATCTGATGCTTCTGACCGATGATCCGCAGGAGGCGGCCGCGGCTGTGATCGAGTCACACCGGCTCCGGTCCGTGCCCATGACCACCAGGTAGCGAACGAGCGATGACCAGGCGGGACCACGGGAAGAGCAAGCGGCCCAGCGCTGCCGCACCGAAGGCAGAGCAGCGACGAGTGGCGGATGCCCGGGAGCGCAGAGAAACCGAGCGTGAGGAGCATGATCGGAGCCGTTTCCTGCGCGGCCAGAAGATCGAGCCGCGACGCATTGACGGGAGCGAGACGGCCGCCGACCTGATCGATCAGACCTTCCTTGCCTACAACGCGGCCCGTCTGCGTGAGGGCTGTCATCTCTTCACGCAGAAGATGCTGGAGGACGACGTAACGGTGGGAATTACGCTCACCGGCGCGCTCACTCCGGCCGGCCTCGGCATGGCGGCGCTGATCCCGCTGATCGAGGCGGGGTTCGTCGACTGGATCATTTCCACCGGCGCGAACCTTTATCACGACACGCATTTCGGGCTTGGTCTGGCGATGCACCGAGGCAACGCCCAGGAGTCGGACGTGGTGCTAAGGGATGAGGGAGTTGTCCGCATCTACGACATCTTCTTCGACTACGACGTATTGCTAAGCACCGACGCATTCTTCCGCCAGATAATGCGCTCACCGGAGTTTCAGCGGCCGATGTCGAGCGCCGAGTTCCACTGGCTGTGCGGCAAGTACGTGCGCGAGCGCGAGAACACGCTCGGCATCGGACAACGGTCACTGCTGTCGGCGGCCTATGCGTGCGGCGTGCCGATCTACACCTCGTCGCCGGGCGATTCTTCCATAGGGATGAACATCGCTGCGCTGGCGCTTGAGGGTGGGAAGCTCATCCTCGATCCAAACCTCGATGTCAACGAGACTGCGTCCATCGTCCTCGCGGCAAAGCGCGGCGGCGGCAAGAGTGGCGTGTTGATCTGCGGTGGAGGCTCACCCAAGAACTTCATGCTTCAAACCGAGCCTCAGATCCAGGAAGTGCTCGGCATCGACGAACGCGGGCACGACTTCTTCCTTCAGGTGACGGACGCGCGCCCGGACACGGGCGGCCTCTCCGGTGCCACACCGGGCGAAGCGGTCAGCTGGGGGAAGATCGATCCCGATCGTCTTCCCGACGCGGTGGTGTGCTACGCCGACTCCACCATCGCGCTGCCGCTGTTGACTGCCTACGCACTTGCCCGCCACGAGCCGCGACCGCTCAAGCGCCTGTTCGATCGTCGTGACGAGCTCATGGCGCTGCTTCGCCGGGAATACGAGCTCTCGACCAACGCGCCGCTCGCGGCCGAGGAGACAGATACGGTCCTGCCGAGACACCGCTGACCTGGCCCGCGGCCTCCAAGTCACCGTAGCAGCTGCCCCAACCCGGCCGAGACGGCCATCTGCGCGGCGGTGTCGAGAACACGCTCCGCATCAGCCGTGCGGGTGCCCGCTTCGAGAGCGGCAGCGAGCACCGCGCCCGCGCGAATGTACGCGTACGGAATGCTCACCGACGGAGCGTCGACCCAGCGGCGCTGACGGATGAGAGCTTCCTGTCCCCTGTAGACCGTGTCCCACAGCACCAGGGTGCGGTCGACGTTCACCTGCTCCAGCCCCGGTACCTCGACAACGCTGTCGCGGTCCAGGTCGCCTGGCGAGGTCAGCCGATAAACGAGTCCTTCGCGGACCAGGTACTGGTCGAGACCGAGGCGCTCCAGGTAGTCGCCAGGTGCGGTGAAGTAGATGGGTCGATGCGGGAAGCTGTCGCGGATGAACGTCAGCACGAAGATCTGATCGCGCGTCAGCATCCCCGCGGGAATCGTCGCGGAGAGCCCCGCGTGCTCGAAGCGCGCCGGCTGCTGAAGCATCACGAACGGCTGCATGTCGCGTGCTTCGGCCGGCGACATGTGGAGTGCGGGGCCAGGGTGCGGACGGGCAAGGCCGGCAAAGATCCCGGGGCCCGCTGCCGAATCGTAGGGGTGTGCCGGCTGATGCAGCAGGTTCGGCGCGTACCAGTCAGTACCCAGCAGGGTGGCGACAGCCTGAGTAACATCGCGGCGCATTCCTTCCACTTCCTGGGCGTACCAGAGGGGATACGTGTCGTTGTCGCCGAAGGTGATGAGGATGCCGTATGGCTCGATCGAGTTCAGTACATCGTGCGCCCAGTCACGTGTGAACGTTTCTCCGCGCCGGGACGCCGCGCCCCAGTTGGATACGAGCGGAAGAATCGCTACCAGCAGCACCGGTGCGGCAGCGATCCATGCGATGCGCGGTCCACTCCCGTTTGCTCTCCACCGGACGCGCTCCAGCGCTTCGGCAATCATCTTCCACACCCCTGCCAGCCCAACCGCCAACCAGACGCTCCAAGCCGAGAAGCTCCATAGGAAGAAGTAGTCGCGATCACGAACCTCGGCGACATCGCGGCTGAGCACGTCGTTGCCGGCGAGCATGGCCTGCGTCCAGCCCAGCCGGAAGTTCATGTAGAAGACGAGTCCCAGGCTCAGCGTGGCGGTGAACGTACCGAAGTACCAGAACGTCCTCCGGTCTCGCCGCCAGTGCAGCCAGCCACCGTAAAGACCAAGCCCGAGGAAGAGTAGCGCGGTCATGGTCTGCGCCACGGGCATCTGACCGGCCAGGTCGCGTACCCATTGCCACCTGAAGTACAGCCAGTACATCCCCACCTGTCGCGTAAGCGGTGCCTGCCGGTCCAGCAGTGGCGGTTTGAGGTACTGTTCGCGTCCGAGGTGCGAGCCAAGACGCTGGATTGTCGCGGTGCTCGTGAGGCAGGAGATGCTCACCTCGCCCTCGCACGCACTGGTCACGCCCATGTTGATTGCGGGCATGTGCGAAGCGCGAATCACTTGCGTTGCGTACGGCGTGACGCCAACGGCCATCGCCCCGGCACACCCAAGCAGGAGCGGCCAGCGCAGCAGGGTGCTGGGACGAAGCGCAAGCACCAGCGCGCCCAGCGCCGGCGCGGCAAGCAGTCCGCCCATGTGGTTCGTGTAACCCAGCACGAGCAGGTATGCCGCCAGAACGAGCAGGCGTCCCTGCCGCCGTTCGTCCGGCTCATCCGTCCACCGCATCGCGATCCAAGACACCACGGCCAGCCCGAGGAGGGTGATTGTGTACACTTTCTCGTTCACCACCGAGTGATTCCAGACGGTGAAGGCGGCGGCGCCAGTCAGAGCAGCGATGCTGGCGACGACGATCCGTTGCCAGCGCTCGCGGAGCCAGGACGAAACCACTCGCTCGGCGACAAGGAACCAGAGTCCGGCCGAGAGGGCGCTGCAAAGTGCGGCGAGCACGTTGATCCGCTGCGCCGCCGTCGGCGCGATCGGCATGACCGCGAAGGTACGCCCGAGCAGGATGAAGAGCGGATTGCCGGGCGGGTGTGCGACTCCCATCGAGTACGCCGCGGCGATGTACTCACCGGCGTCCCACATCGCCGTCGTGGGCGCAAGTGTGATCAGATAGAGAACGAGCACTGCGCCAGCCGAGACGGCGGCGGCAATGTAGGAGGGCCGGTAGGTGAGGGGCATGAGGATCGGTGTCCGTTCCGGCTTCAGTGCTGCCTTACAGCCTTCACAAGGTTGATGCGTGAGTAGTGTCCCGCAGAAACGTAGTGCACGCCCTCCTCACGGCCGAGTACTTCACGGGCGATGGCGCGATCACTCCAACCGGCGGCTATGTGTCGTTCGATCTCGGCCACCGTTTGCTCCATCCAGTCAGCCTTGGCCAGGAGCGCCGGAGCAGGATCGGCGATCAGACCGCGGTGGGCATCGAACAGGCGCCGGGGACGAAGCGCTGCAACCTGCCGGAGGCTCCGCACCTGCTCGCCGGGATTCTCGTCGGCATGCGCGATCCGCACCTTGACCCCCACGAAAAGATCACCGCCGAACAGCGTTTCGCTTTCCTCATCCCATACCACATGGTGGTCGAGTGAATGGCCCGGTGTCGGAATGAGGCGGAGCGCCGGGTCCTCGAAGGGGGCACTGTGCCGCCGTGCCGGCAGCGGCGCCGGTTGTCCCCACACCATCCGCCGGTAGAGCTCTATGCGCGGAGCCGTGTGCAGGGATCGGAGCGTCTCCTCGCTTGCGACGATTGGCAGATCGAGCAGGGCGGCGAGCGGGGCATTGCCGGCGTGGTCCTCGTGCGAGTGCGTCAGCATCACGCCGAGGGGCTGCCGCTCGCGAAGGAACCGGTGCATCTCGGCCGCAATCCTCGGGAAGCCGATGTCCACCAGCACGCCACGCACGAGGAAGGCGCTGACCTCGTACCGTGCCAGGCGGGTCGAGAGAGACGACATGGCGAGCCTGGTTACGTCGCCGTATTGCTCGAGACGGAGCATGCATGGAAGCTATCGGCCGCCGCTCACCGAGTGTAGACGTAGCGCCCCTCCTCGCCGCCCGTGCGTCGGATCACCCACAGCGTGTCGGCGCGCGCGGCGCCCACAACCGCGCCGCTGCCGTCGAATCGAATCGAGTCGCCATTGAACGACCACTGCCCGGATCCGAGCTGCGTTTCGAGCGCCACGCCCGAGGGAGTCGTGATCCGGAAGCTCGTGCTGGCCTGCCAGGTCGAATCAGCGCTCAGCTTCACCGAGCCGTCGGTGATCTGGACGCTCGAGGCGCCGTCGCTGCTGATCGTGCTCGGGAGTCCCAGCCCGTTCACCTGCCGAAGGGTGTAGCTACCGGCGACGTCGGGGAGCGGCGCCGTGGAGAGATTTATGTCGCCGCCGCAAGCTGCGAGGAGGGAGAAGAAGATTGCGATGGCGGCACCCGCAATCGCCGCACACGCTCGTCGCTGTTCGACCATGGCCTACTCCGTATCTGCTGCCTGCGGGCCGGTGGCAATTCCGGAGCCGGGTAATCGCGTCGGGGTGGACAGCATGCCGGTGGCTCCCTACTATGAACCTATGCGCGTGCGTACCCCTTCATCCAGCGGCCGTTCCGCCAGGCCGCACTGTGTGATCCACATCACATGGCGCATGGCTTGCGTCAATTCGCCGGCGTCCGCGGCCCATCGCGAATGCCCGGGTGGACGTCGCGGGATCGGGTAGCTGCGTCGGAGTACCAGTCGGTCTACTCCGCACGCGCCCGGCCTGTGAGCCGGGCGCTCCACGTTTTCACCGTAGGATCCAGCCAGATGATCGAAGAGCTCAAGCAGAAGCTCGGCGAGGAAGTCGAACGACTCCAGCGCGAGCTGACCGTTACGCTGCCGAACGAGATCCGGCGGGCGGTGGAGCACGGCGACCTGCGCGAGAACAGCGAGTACAAGGCAGCGCTGGAGCGCCAGCAGTTCGTGCAGGCGCGGCTGGGTCAGCTGCGGCAGCGGCTCGGCAAGCTGTCACAGATCGACGTGTCGCAGATACCGCCCGACAAGGTCGGGCTCGGCTCGCGGGTCGTGGTGGAGGACCAGAGCACCATGGGTCGCGAGGAATACCATCTCGTGTTCGGCGACGCGATCGAGTTCGAGGAGGGCCACGTCTCCATGGCCTCACCCATCGGGCGGTCGCTTCTCGGGAAGGTGGTGGGCGAAGTCTTCGTCCTGAAGCTGCCGACGAATACGCGGCAGCTCAAAGTCGTGGAGCTGACAACGATTCACGACAACGGATTCAAGAATTCGTAGCGGTGGAGAGACGGCAGCCGGGAAGAGCGAGCGCTCTTCCCAGGTCGCCACTCCGTCCGCGAGCATCAATCTCACTCGCCCGCCTCTACTCCGAACATTCTCAGCACGTCATTCTCGTAGCGCCGCAGCTCCCTATCGAGGCGCGTCTCGTCCCAGTCGAGCAGCGGCGCCATGAGCGCCGCGACAACGCGCGCCGCGGTGCGGCCCTGGTCGCGGGTCTCGAACGCGACTGGAATGCGACGCACGAGCACATCGGCAACCGTCGACGCCATCTCCCGTTCCACGGCGTAGACCACCTCCGCGCGGATGTAGGGGAGCTCGTGGGCTATGGGCTGCCGCAGCTCTCCGTCGCTCAACGCGAGATCCCACACGTCCCGCCACTCCGTGCCGTGCGAATGCACCAGGTGCGCGGCGAGTCGAGGCGCGCCGGTCTCGCGCTCGGCCCAATCGATCTCTTCGGCGAGTGGCCCGCCATCGCCGCCGGGCAGCGGCTGCTGGTGCGTTCCCGCCCGGCGACGGCGCAGCGACCGCGATCGCACGACCTCGTTCACCACCTGCGCCGCCATCGACCGGTAGGTGGTCAGCTTGCCGCCGCTGATCGTCAGCAGTCCGGAATCCGACCAGTTGATGGCATGCTCGCGCGAGACGGTGGCAGGGGGCCCACGCCCATCCGCTACGAGCGGACGTATCCCCGCCCAGGCGCTCACCACGTCCGCGAACCCGAGTCGTGCCTCGGGGAAGAAGGCGTTGGCAGAGCGCAGAAGGTAGGTGATGTCCTGTTCGTGGGCGCGGACCTCTTCGGGAGCACCTGCGTAGTCGGTGTCCGTGGTACCGATCAGCGTGTGCTGCCCGGCGGGAAGGACGAACATCACCCTCTCGTCCAGGGGCGAGACAAGAGTGAGCGCGCCTTCGTTGCCAACCTGCTCGCGTGACACCAGTACATGCACCCCTTTTGTGCCGCGGAGCGCGGTGCGGGCTCCCGGATCGGCCATCCGACGCACCGTATCCACCCACGGTCCGGCGGCGTTCACCACCACTCTTGCCTCCACGGTAAGCTCACGCCGGATCTCGGACAGCCGGTCCTTCACAACCGCGCCCTGCGCGATTCCCGTCCGCATGAGGAGCGACCGCACCTCGGCGTGGTTCACGACCACCGCGCCGGCCGCTGCCGCCGATCGGACAGTCTCGAGCGTGAGTCGAGCGTCGTTCGTCCAGGCGTCGTAGTAACGGGCACCGCCCAACAGCCCCGACTGGCGGAGCGCCGGCTCCATGGCGATCACGCGGTCCGCCCCCAGCCGTCGGTGGCCGGCCACGTTACGGAAAAGGGCCAGTGCGTCGTAGAGCATCAGCCCGGCTCCCAGCTTCCACATCGGCACACGTGAGCTCTCGTACACCGGCCAGAGGAAGGGCAGGGGACGCACGAGGTGGGGCGCAATGCGCATGAGCGTATGGCGTTCGCGGCTCGCCTCGAATACGAGGTGCAGCGCGCGATGCTCCAGGTAGCGCAGTCCACCGTGGATGAGTCGCGATGATCGGCTGGATGTGCCGCTGGCGAAGTCGTCCCGCTCTACGAGCGCCACGTGGAGGCCGCGGAGCGCGGCGTCGCGGGCGATCCCGGCGCCCGTGATGCCGCCGCCTATCACGAGAAGGTCGTAGTGATCGTGCTCCAGTGCATCGAACGCTCGGGCGCGAGCGCGGGCATCCAGCCGCGCCCCTAGCACTCCCGCCACCCCGTCGACAGGGTACGATTCCCGCAGACGTAGCGGGCCTCGTCAGCCACCGGTAACTTCATCGCATGTACTCCAGCTCCAACGGCCGTCGTGTGGCGATCGTATCCGGCATGCGCACGCCGTTCGTGCGAGCCGGTACCGCATTCAGGTCGCTCAGCGCCATCGAGTTGGGCAAGCTCTGTGTGGCTGAACTGATCCAGCGCGCCGACCTCGACCCCAAGGAAGTCGACAACATCGTTTTCGGCACCGTCATTCCTTCGGTCCTCGCGCCCAACATAGCGCGCGAGATCGCGCTGATGCCGCTCCTGCCAAAGAACATTCCCGCCGTTTCGGTCAGTCGCGCTTGCGCTTCGGCCAACCAGGCGATCTCCGATGCCGCCGCGCAAATCGCGCTCGGTCATTCGGACGTCGCCATCGCCGGTGGGGCGGAATCGCTGTCCAGCGTGCCCATCCTGCATTCCCGGGGCTTCTCGGACGCGCTGGTGGGCGTGAGCAAGGCCAAATCGATTCCGGGTAAGATAGGCGCTGCCGCGAGGATTCGCCCAAAGGACCTCGTGCCGATCACACCGGCCATCGCCGAGCCGACCACCGGCGAGACGATGGGCCAGTCGGCCGAGAAGATGGCCAAGCTCAACCAGATCTCGCGCGAGGAACAGGATCAGTTTGCGCTTCGTTCGCACCGGCTGGCCGCCGCCGCCACGCTCGATGGTCGTCTGACGGCGGAGATCATGCCCGTGTACGTGCCGCCGCGATTCGACACGGTGCTCACGTCCGACAACGGCATCCGTACCGACACCACGCTCGAGCAGCTCCAGGCGCTGCGACCCGTGTTCGACCGCCGGTACGGCACGGTGACAGCAGGCAACTCGTCGCCACTGACCGATGGCGGTGCGGCGGTGCTGCTGATGAGCGACGACCGGGCTCGCTCGCTCGGGAATCGTCCGCTCGGCTACATTTGCTCGTACGCGTTCGCGGCGCTCGATCCGGGAGAGCAGCTCCTCCAGGCGCCGGTGCTCGCCGCACCGATGGCGCTACAGCGCGCCGGCCTCACCCTGACGGACATGGATCTGGTCGAGATGCATGAGGCGTTCGCGGCGCAGGTGCTCTCCAACCTCCGCGGACTCGAGTCGCAGTACTGGGCCGAGCGCGCAGGATTCTCGACGCCCGTCGGTGAAGTGGACCGATCACGCCTCAACGTGTCGGGGGGTTCGATAGCAATCGGCCATCCATTTGGCGCCACCGGGGCCCGGATCACCACCACACTCCTTCACGAGCTGCACCGGCGCGGCGGGCAATTCGGGCTCATGACCGTCTGCGCCGCGGGCGGGCTGGGTTTCGCCATGGTGGTCGAGGCCGCATGACCACATCGATCGGGGCACCGGCGGGGCGCTCACTCTCGATGGAGGTTGAGGATGGCGTCGCCATCCTCACGCTGGATCAGCCTGGCGAGTCGGTCAACAAATTGACGTTTGCATCGCGAGATGAGCTGCTCGAGCTGCTCGATCAGATCGAAAACGACCGCGATGTGCATGGTGTGGTCCTCATCAGCGGAAAGACGGACACGTTCATCGCGGGCGCCGACATCGATCAGTTCCTGGAAGTTCGCACCGCCTCCGATGCGCAGCGGTTGAGCCGCGAAGCGCACCGTATGCTCGATCGAGTCGAGCGGTACCGGGCGCCGATCGTGACTGCCATCCACGGCGCCTGTCTGGGCGGCGGGCTCGAGCTCGCGCTTGCCTGCCACCATCGCATCGTCACCGACCACCCCAAGACCATCCTGGCGCTTCCCGAGGTGCAGCTCGGGCTCATTCCCGGCGCTGGTGGAACGCAGCGGCTGCCAAGGCTCGTTGGCCTTAGGGGCGCGCTCGACATGATTCTCACCGGGAAGAACGTGCGCTCCAGGAAGGCGCTCGCGATCGGGCTGGCCGACGAGATGGTGCACCCGGCGATTCTTCGCGACGTGGCTGTGAAACGTGCCCGCGAGCTGGGCGCGCGCGGACCGCAGAAGCGCAGTGCCAGGCGCGACCCCGCAACGCTGGTTCTCGAGCAGAATCGCATCGGACGTTCGGTCGTGTTTCGCCAGGCGCGCGAGCAGACGGTGAAGAAGACGCGCGGCCACTACCCGGCGCCGCTCGCCGCGCTCGAGGCGGTGCAGGCATCATTTGGCGAAAGGGAGGAAGGGTTCGAGACGGAGGCGCGGCTGTTCGGTGAGCTGGCAGTGACCGAAGTCTCGCGGCAGCTCATCTTTCTTTTCTACGCGTCCAGTGCGCTGAAGAAGGATACCGGCGTGGCCGATCCGGCGGTGCGCCCGCGCGAGGTGAAGCGAATGGCGGTGCTCGGCACGGGCTTCATGGGATCCGGCATCGCTGCCATAGCCGCCATGCAAGGCGTGGTTGTGCGGTTCAAGGACGCCGCTCACGATCGCGTTGGCGCCGGCCTGCGGGCGGTACGCGATGTCCTCAAGGAGCAACTCGATCGGAAGCGCATCAGTCGACGGGAGTTCGAGGACCAGATGTCGCTGGTTCGCGGCACAGTGGAGTACACCGGCTTCGGAAACGTCGATCTGGTGGTCGAGGCGGTGTTCGAGGAGCTGGCCGTCAAGCACACCGTCCTCCGCGAGGTGGAAGCCGTGATCTCGGCGCGAGCAATCTTCGCGTCGAACACCAGCACGATCCCAATCGGTGAGATCGCGCAAGCATCGGCACGGCCGCGAAACGTGATCGGGATGCACTTCTTCTCGCCGGTGCACCGAATGCCACTGCTCGAAGTGATCGTCACTCCGGAGACCGACGCCGAAGTGACGGCAACGGTGGTCGCCTACGGAAAGCGTCTGGGCAAAACGGTGATCGTGGTGAACGATGGACCCGGCTTCTACGCCAATCGCATTCTCACGCCATACATCAACGAGGCGGGCCGCCTGCTCGACGAGGGGGTGGCGATCGATGCGGTGGATCGCGCGCTGGTGGACTTCGGCTTCCCGGTGGGACCGATCACTCTGGTGGACGAAGTGGGTATCGACGTGGCGGGCAAGGCCGGTCAGGTGATGGCCAAGGCCTTCGGGGACCGCATGTCTCCGTCGGAGTCGCTACGGCTCGTGGTGCAGTCCGGGCGCACCGGGCGCAAGGGTAAGAAGGGATTCTATCGGTATGACGAGGCGGGGAAGAAGCAGGGCGTAGACGAATCCGTGTACGAGCTGCTCCCCACTGGGAGCCGCAGGAGCGAGGTTCCGTCGCTCGACATTCGCGACCGAGCGGTGCTCGCCATGGTAAACGAGGCCCTGCGGTGTCTGGAGGAGGGGATAGTCCGTTCGCCTCGCGATGGCGACATCGGCGCCGTGTTCGGGATCGGGTTTCCGCCCTTTCGCGGCGGTCCCTTCCGGTACGTGGACACCCTGGGGGCGGCGGCGCTGCTGCGCCGGCTGGAGGAGCTGGATGTGCGATTCCCCGGCCGGTTCGCACCCGCCGATTTGTTGCGCGAGATGGCCGGGCGCGGATCTCGCTTCTATCCCGAACGAGGGCGACCGGTGGAGTAACGCCGGCTACCGGCCAGCGCCCCCTTGGAGTGAGCTGCCGCATGGAACAGGAGCCATTCTCGGCCCCGTTTGGCGGTTGCCCAACGCCGGCCTCCCTGCCAACGTTTTCTTGTGACGCAAGCCGTTGACTCAAGGTCATCTGCCTTTGGAACCCCCAGATTCCGCGATCATCGAGCGGGTGCTCGATGGCGACTCGCATGCCTACTCGATCCTGGTTTCACGCTACAGGGAGCGATACGCGCGATTCGCCGTGCACATGCTGGGGAGTCAGGAGGACGCGGAGGATGCGCTCCAGGATGCGTTCATGCGCGCGTACCGGGCGCTGCACCGGTGCGAAGACCGGGACCGATTCGGGGCCTGGCTGTTCAGGATTCTCGTTAATCGGTGTCGCACGGCAGGAAAGCGGCGAGGTCGACGGGAGCGCACCTTCGTCGCAAACGAGGTGGCGATCCGGGACGCGGCAGAAGATCACCCGGCCGAGCGAGCTGCATGGCGCGAGGAGATTCAGCGGGCGCTCGCGCTCCTTCCACGAGACCAGCGCGAGGCCTTTCTGCTGAAGCACGTCGAGGACTTGAGCTATGAGGAGATCGCCGATCTCACTGGCGTTGGCATCTCAGCCCTGAAAATGAGGGTCAAGCGGGCGTGTGATCGCCTGCGCGATCTGTTGCAGGAGGCGGAACGTGAACCGTCAAGACCACACTGAACTGATCGAGCGCATATCAGCCGAGTTGCGCTCCCCCGTGCAAATCGCTCCGGGGTTTGACGAGCGGGTGATGGCGTCAATACGGAGGCGCCCGCGGAAGCGTCCGCTGTCCGTGCTCGTAGACTGGCTTGTCCGGCCGCGGCGTCTCGACCTCTCCCCGTTGGGACTGGCGGCGGCCGCGGCCGTGGTGCTCGTGGTGGTGGTGGCAGGCACCTGGGAGCTGGCGAGACGCGATGCGTCCATGAGCCGCGACCGCGTAGTGGAGGGCTGGGAGGAACCGGTCAAGCTGGTGCAGTTCGTGTTCGTTGCTCCGAGTGCCCGAAGCGTTGCCCTAGTAGGCGATTTCAACGGTTGGGACACCCACGCTACGCCCATGCAACGGAAGGCCGCACCTGGAGTCTGGTCCGTGTCCCTTCCGCTCCCCGTGGGACGCCACCAATATGCGTTCGTCATAAACGAGACCGATTGGGCTCCCGACCCGTCTGCACCCCCGGCCATGGCCGACGACTTCGGTACTCCCAGCTCCGTGGTTACGGTTGCCGTAGCGGGTGGCGCGTGATCACCCGCGCCTGCGTAGTGACGCTCGTCACGGCGGTGATCGTGTCCAACGCGGGCGCCCAGGAAGAGCGGCTGCGCGGCAGGCTCGATGGCTCGACACATGCAGCCGTGGCTGCCGTGATCGATTCCGCCCGTCAGGCCGGTCTGCCGGTCGAACCTCTGGTGAACAAGGCGCTGGAAGGGGCCAGCAAGAATGCTCCGGGCCCCCGGATTGCCAACGCGGTAGTCTTGCTTTCGCGCCACCTGCTCACCGCGCGCTCCGCTTTGGGTGCCGCAAGTTCCGCGGCGGAGCTGACTGCCGGCGCGGACGCCATACAGGCGGGAGCGAGACAGCGAGATCTGGCGCGTCTGCGGCAGTCTCGTCCAAGTGCCTCTCTGCTCGTTCCGCTCGGAGTGCTTACCGACCTGGTCGCGCGCGGCGTGCCTGTGGAGACGGCTGCGTCGGTGGTGCTTCTGCTCGCCGAGCGCGGAGCAGGGGACGCCGACTTCCTGTCGTTGCGGAGGGATGTGGAGCGCGACATAGGCGCTGGCGCTCCACCAGCAGCCGCGGCTACGGTGCGCGCGCAAGGGGGTGGGGGTGAGCCGGCAGTCATTGCTACGCCTGGAGGAGGAGCACAGACAGGCTCGACTCCCGGGCGAAGCGGCGACGCGCCATCGAAGGGCAGTGATGCGCCGGGGCGGGCCGCCCCGCAGAGTGGCCCGGCGGGAGGTACGCCACCGGGTAAGGCCGGCGTGCCGCCAGGCAAGGGGAAACTCGGTGACCCGCCGCCGGGCACACCGGACAATCAGAAGTACCGGTACGAAGGAAATCC
>CAYXRS010000070.1:0-17048 GCA_964467195.1 uncultured Gemmatimonadaceae bacterium | reverse complement strand
CGCGCCACCACCCGTCGCGCGCCGCCGTCCCTGGCACCACGGAAGCCGCGCAGCCCGCCCAGCCCATCGCCAAGGGTGAGCTGCAGCGGCAGACGCTCGCGCCAGCCGCCGGACAGTTCCGTAGTCACCTCCCATGTGCGCTCCAGCGTAGGCTTCCAGTACCATGAGATACGGGCACTGCCGATGATGCCGTCCCACCGATCCGCGTCGAAATCCCGCCGTGCCTCGATCTGACCGCTTCCCATCAGGAAACGCGTCGCCGATCCGCGGCCGCCATACAGGTCCAGCGAAACGAACTGATCGTTGTCCGTCGCGTCGAACCATCGTACGCTGCGTCCGAGCTGCAGCCCCGCTTGTATGCCGGACGCCAGATCCTGCTCGGCCGCGAGAGTCGCGACGCCCACGGCCGGGACGAATCGCAACGCACGCATGCCGAGCACGGCGGTGGCTCGAGTATTCGAGAAGGCGGGATACCGATCGCCGATCACGCCGGGATCCACGGCAGCCAATCCAGTATCGGTAACGACGACGGGCGTGGCATTGCGGCTGAACTGCTCGCGTGTGAGCATTGCGCCACCGAAGAATCCCAGGCCCCGACCGCCGATGCGGCCCACTCCGCCTGCGTTCCAGAACGTGTGATCGGCGATCACGGCAACCGGGAAGCGATCGTCGCGCTGGCGGAACGGCTCGTAGTTCCGCTTGTCGCGCAGCCCGGCGTGCCAGGCGAAGCGCTGAAGGTTGGTGAGGAACTCGTGCCCCATCGAGAGATCGATGTTGTAGCCCAGCGGCTCGCGCTCGGCCATGGCGCGCACGTACCAGGGGCGGTTCAAGAATGGCGTCTGCTCGACCCGCACGCCCCACCCCGTCCGGTATACCTCGCCGTCACGCCACGACAGCGCCGCCAGCAGCCCTCGCCCGGCGGCGTTGCTGGTGCCGATCGTGAGCGCCGAGAGGCCGCCGCTGAAATCGCCACCAGCAACGAGCGGTAGCTCGTCCGTCGTCGCGACGAGGAGACGCACGGTGTTGCCGGTGTCGGCGAGCGCGTGCACCCGCGCGCTGGCCAGGAAGCGCTGGCGCCGCAGGATCCGCGCAGACTCTGAGCGCCGTACGTCGCTGCACACATCCCCCACATCGAGCAACATGAAGGCGCGCACCACGTCCGGCCGGGTCATTTCATAGCGGAGCACCATTGACGCGAGACCACGAATGAAAGCGGGAGCGGGCTCCGTCGCCACGTCAATCTCGGTCACCGTGCGTCCGTCGCAGGATGCCAGCGGAATGCCGGGCTCCTGCGCATGCCCGGACGCCGCGGCCGCCGATGCAAGCAGGATGGCGGCGACGGCGAACCACACACGAGCACCTGCGCGATTGGTCTGCATTGCAGCGGCCTCCTGGCGGTCTTCCTTCAGCGATCCCACTCGGCCCCCGGGCTCAGATCGCTTTGAACTGCTCGAACGGTTGTTGGCAGGACTGGCAGTACAGAATGGATTTGCAAGCCGTAGACCCGAACTCGCTCCTGAGCTCGGTGCGTTCCGAGCCACAGTACGGGCATGCCACGGCTTCCGATCGAACTGTCAGCGTGACCAGCTCCGGTCCGGGGGCTTTTCCAGGCGGTGCGATTCCGTAGGTCCTGAGCTTCTCCTTCGCCGCGTCACTCATCCAGTCGGTTGTCCACGCCGGCGAATAGACCGTGCGAACGTTTACGGGAGAATCGGTGCACGCCTCCAACGCGCTGACGATGTCCTCCTCGATCACGCGCATGGCAGGGCAACCGGAATACGTTGGCGTTATCGTGACGGTGACGCCGGCCTCGCTTACCGCCACGTCCCGAATGATCCCCAGTTCGACCACGCTGAGCACCGGTACCTCGGGATCGGGCACCTGATCGAGGACGGCTAGCGCTTCCTCGCGCGTGATCTGGCCCTCGATACGGGTCACCACTGCGCCCCAGGAAAGGAACGAGCCACGATCTGCATCTCGGCCAGCAGGTGTCCCAGGTGCTCCGTATGACGGCCTCGGCGCCCGCCCGTCATCACTGGTGCGACTTCCGGCACCCGCAACGACGCTTCGGTCATTACCTGCCGCACCGTTTCATCCCACCTGGGGTGCAAGCTGTCCAGGTCGGCACCGATTCGACGCTCGAGCATCTCCCGGTCGACGTCGTCCATCTCGAACAACTCACCAGTGAACCGCCACAACTCAGTCACCGCCTCCTGTATCCTGCGATGGCTCTCGTCAGTGCCGTCTCCCAGCTTCCGCATCCATTCGGCGGTGTGCCGCACGTGGTAGCGAACCTCCTTCAGCGACTTGGCAGCAATGCCCGCCAGTTGCTCCAGTACGCTGTGCTGCAGAGCATCCAGCGTGTGAAAAGCGTAGACGTCGTAGAGAAACTGGCGGGCGATCGTGAACCCGAAATCACCGCGCGGGAGCTCCACGATCTGGGGATTCCGAAAGTCGATGGCCTCGCGGAAATAGGCGAGCGCATCGGCGTCGCGCCCATCCCCTTCGACCGATCCAGCCAGATCGAGCAGCGCATTGGCCTGGCCGATGAGGTCGAGCGCGATGTTGGTGAGTGCGATGTCTTCCTCGAGGATCGGACCGTGTCCGCACCACTCCGAAAGCCGGTGCCCCAGTACGAGCCGCTCGTCTCCCAAACGCAGGAGATACTCGAACACCCGCGCGTCGCCCACTGGCAACGTGTTCGTCATGGCCTGCCCCCGCGAGTCTCAGACACGCACGCCACGGGGCACCTTGTAGAACTGCGGGTGCCGGTAGACCTTGTCCTCACCAGGATCGAACAAGGGCCCCGCATCACTCGGCGCCGATGCCGTAATCTCCGCCGACGGCACGACCCAGATGCTCGCCACATCGCCACGACGCGCGTAGACGTCTCTCGCGTTCTGGAGCGCCATCTCCGCATCCACCGCATGAACCGACCCTGCATGTTCGTGCGGTGAGCCATCCTTGGGCTGAACGAATACCTCCCAGAGAGGCCACTGGGTGTCGTCGACGCTCGCAGGAGCTTCGGGCACGGAGGTCAGAGGAGCTGGGGGCCAGGGGACAGCCGCACCTGGTTCTTCATGCCGCCTGCGCGCTGCCGCCGCGCTTCGCCGCGTATGCCTGGGCAGCTTTGCGCACCCACTCACCCTCTTCGTGCGCCTTACGCCTCGCCTCAAGACGCTCGCGGTTGCAGGGACCGTGGCCCTTCACCACTCGCCAGAACTCGTCCCAGTCGATCGGGCCGAACTTCCAGTTGCCACTGTCCTCATCGTACTCGAGAGCGGGATCCGGGAGTACCAGGCCAATGGCCTGCGCCTGGGCGACGGTGAGATTCACGAAACGCTGGCGGAGCTCATCGTTGCTCTTCCGCTTGACGCCCCAGCGCATCAGTTCCTCGCTGTTCGACGACTCGGCGTCATGGGGGCCGAACATCATGAGCGAAGGCCACCACCAGCGGTCGACAGCGTCCTGCGCCATCCGCTTCTGCTCGGGCGTGCCGCGGGCCAGCGTGGCCATGATCTCGTAGCCCTGGCGCTTGTGGAAGTTCTCCTCCTTGCAGATGCGCACCATTGCGCGCGCATAAGGACCGTACGACGCTTTCGCAAGCATCGTCTGGTTGACGATCGCGGCGCCATCGACGAACCAGCCGATTGCACCGATGTCAGCCCACGTCAGCGTTGGATAGTTGAAGATGCTGGAGTACTTCGCCTTGCCGGTGAGAAGCTGGTCGACCATTTCCTCGCGATCGATGCCGAGCGTCTCGGTGCCGCAATAGATGTACAGGCCGTGCCCTGCCTCGTCCTGCACCTTGGCCAACAGTCCCATCTTGCGGCGCAGGGTGGGGGCGCGCGTCAGCCAGTTCCCCTCGGGGAGCATACCCACGATCTCCGAGTGCGCATGCTGAGACATCATGCGAATGAGCTGCTTCCGGTAACGCTCCGGCATCCAGTCCTTGGGCTCGATCGTGCCGCCAGCCGCGATGTGCGCCTCGAACTCGGCAGTCTTCTGGGGATCGTCACTCGTGACCGGTCTCTGCTCCATGCCTCGCTCCGTGCCCGCCACGCCAACGCGCGCGGACCGTTGTGAAAGGACCAATCTTTATATATATCAAGCACTAACGCGCACGCAAGAACCGCGCGCCGAGCACCTTCCGTACCGTGTCGTACCCCACAGCGAACCGCAGGGAACATTGACTTCCGACAGCTCCAGCAGCGCTGCCGAGCAGGGACGGGTCGCTACCGAGACGGCCGACCGCGTCGCAACGATCACCTTCTCGCACCCCAAGGGCAACTCTCTGTCGGGCGGACTGTTGCGCCGGATCGCCGCCGAGCTCTTGGAGGTCGGAGCCCGAAACGACGTCATCGTCATCACGCTGCGGAGCGCCGGCGCCGGCCCCTTCTGCGCCGGTGCTTCGTTCGCCGAGTTGCAGGCCATCGAAAGCAGAGCCACCGGGCGGGAGTTCTTCATGGGCTTCGCGCGGCTCATCCTGGCGATGCGCGCCTGCCCCAAGCCCATCATCGTGCGCGTGCACGGAAAGGTGGTGGGCGGCGGGGTGGGTGTGGTCGCGGCCGCCGACTATGCCATCGCCACGCGCGCCGCCGCACTGCGCCTCAGCGAGCTGGCAGTTGGCCTGGGCCCATTCGTCGTGGGCCCGCCGATCGAACGGAAGATCGGCACAGGTGCCTTCTCTGCTCTGGCGCTGGATGCAGATTGGCGCGATGCGGCGTGGGGTGAGCGTCACGGCCTGTATGCACAGCTGGTCGATGACGACGACGCTCTCGACGACGCGGTGACTGCGCTCGCGCACCGGCTTGCCGGCTACAACCCGGATGCCATGTCGGCCATCAAGCGCATGGCCTGGGAAGGCACCGAACACTGGGAGCGGCTGCTTCCGGAGCGCGCGGACATGAGTGGAACGCTCGTGTTGTCAGAATTCACGCGGAAGGCGATCGAGGCTTTTGGTTCCAGATAGGCTCGAGCCTTCGCATCCTCAGAACAGCTCCTTCCCGCAGTGCGGGCAGACCCGCGCTGGCGTCGCCTCCGATGACTCTTCACCTCCACGCTCGCGCCGTCGACGTTCCAGCTCCTCCACGAAACCCGACCCAAGTATCGCCGTCGGCAAGGCGAAGAGCCCGATTCCAAGCACCGCCACGAAGCCGCCCAGCACACGGCCAAGCGCCGTCATCGGATAGATGTCGCCGTAGCCCACGGTGGTCAGCGTCGCCGCGGCCCACCACATCGTGGCAGGGATGCTGGAGAACGCCTCGGGCTGCACGGATCCCTCCACGTAGTACATCAGCGACGAAGTGATGACGAGCAGCAGAGCGAGCACGAACGTGGTCATCACCAGCTCCTCGCGCTTGTTCGTCAGCACCGCGCGGAAGAGCCCTAGCACTCCGACGTAACGACCAAGCTTGGCGAGGCGAAAGATCCTCAGGAGCCGCAGCGCGCGCATGAACCGCAGGTCGATGCCGAGGAACGGCAGATAGAAGGGGAGCACGGCGAGAAGGTCGATCACTGCCATCGGCGTCGCGGCGAAACGCAGCCGACCGATCACCGCCCCCCGGTAGCGCGGATTCTCTCGCGCCGCCCAGAGGCGACCAATGTACTCCACTGAGAATACGACTACCGAGATTACCTCGAACCAGAAGAACAATCGCGGAACGGCAGCGCGGACCGGCTCGACGGTTTCCAGAATCACGGCAGCCACGTTCGCCGTGATCAGCGTCATGAGGAAGAGATCGATGCTCGTCCCGATACGGTCCTCCGAACCGTGGTCCTCGAGGATCTCCCACAGTCGCCGTCGCAGCCTCATCGCGGGCCGCCGCTTGCCGATGATCGAATCGCCTCATGCCTGATCGCGTCGAGCATGTAGCGCCGGATCAGTCCGCTGCCCGGCCGCACGAACAGCCAGTAGACACGAAAGCGACGGCGGCTCGCGGCATCCGTGCAGTGGACTCGGGTCTCGGTCAGCAGTGTGGTGTGGCCGCTGCCGAGGGGCTCGACGGAGAAGCTCCATGCCGCCCGGGCGGCGCCAGGGTGTGGTGACGACGCGAAGGTCGCAGGATCCGTACGAAGGAGTCCGCCCGCAGGGCGCCAGAACCGGCCCGTAAGACCGAGAACTATCTCGCGTGGCGGATCCACGGCGAGGACGGCGAAGCCGAGTCGGCACAATGCATCGATGGTCAGAGGTGCACGGATCTGACGGGCACCTTCTCGCCTGCCTCTCCCCATCAGTGCCGATGGTATCGCCCGCGCTCCCAGCAGCGCGCGAACAAGGGGATGCCGCGCGAGATCGGCGGTACTGATCGCCTGGTATACGTCAGACGGTGCCGCTGCCACGGTCACAGCGTGGCGCTCGCGCACATCGTAGTCCGGAAGGAAGCGATCGAGCAGCGACACGCTGTCGTCAGAAGCGTCAGGCGTGGTTGATTCGCCTACTGCGCCGGTCCGTGCCCGCTCTGCTGCGCTCGCCACTGCCGGTTGATCTCGCTCTGTATGCCGGGAAGCCAGAGGAAAAGCGTCACTGGAACGATGACCAGGCTCAGCACCAGCACAGCCATCATGTAGCTCTGCGTATCGTGGCCATGGGCCGTGCGATAGATGCCGAGTTGAACCAGGGCAAGGAGCGCCAGCACCTGCGCCGCGATCCCGTACACCATGTTGCGAATGCGCTCGATAACCGGGAGCCGGTGCTCCTCCCGCAACGCAAGATACCGGTCCTTGTCTGGGATGTTAGCGAGATGAGGGCGCCGCGGCAGAACGCGCGCCAGCCATATGGCTGGGAGGGCCACCAACAGCGCCACCAGCGGGAGCGCGAACCAGTGCAGTGCGGTGCGTTCCGTCCAGCGTGTCACCTGACCATCCGCCCCGAAGAGACCGGGGACGCGCTCAGGAACCGCCGGCCAGCCCAGCACACTGCCTGCAATCAGGCATCCAAGCAGCAGGTATGTGAGTGTGCGCGTCATGGCGCTCCCCCCCCTGCGCCCAGGTCATCCGCAACCTAGTGGAGGGCGACAGTCGGCGTAAGAGCGTAGCGCGCTACGCCGGCTGCTCAGTCGCCGAACGCGAATGGGAATGGGAGTCGCCAGCTCGCTCTGGCGCATTCCCGTGCGGTCAACACGGGCCGCGCGCCCAGTGGGACTACCCGGGCGCTACCGGCGCCTGGTAGCGGTGATCGTGCGAATGCCGACATCCTAGGAACCGAACTGCGCGAACGTTACGATGTTTCCGCCAGGCTCCCGCACGATCAGCTCCTCCGCGCCATAGAACGTCGTGCGGCGCGGCACTACCAACGCGGTGCCCTCCAACGCCTGTTGGACTTCCTCCACGTTCTCCACTTCAATGAACAGAAAGCTCCCCCGCATTGGAGAGTTGGCGAGCTGCGGAATGTCCTTCGCTACACTTTCGCGCGTCTGGTACATGATCTGAACGCCACCCTTCTCCAGAATGACGAAGCCCAGACGATCGCCCTCGGGAACCTCGGCGGTAATCGAGAAGCCGAGCCGCTCGGTCCAGAACGGCAATACAGGCTCGATCTCCTCGACGTGCAGGACAGGTGTGAGTCGCTTCATTGGCTGATTGCGCTGAATGGTATCTGCATTCGTCCCGACCGGCGGCGACACGCCCCACAGTGGAACGCAGGGACGTTATGATGGCTGCCCCGGGCACTCGGCGAAAGCACCCTGGTCCAACTCCAACCTTCTCGGATCACACGCTTCAGACCAGAATGAGGAGCAGCAGACCTCCCAGCGCCACGTAGATCAGACACGGGAGCAGGGTGCGACGTATGACTTCGCCTTCGCGCCCGACAAGTCCGACCGTGGCGCCGCCCGCGATCACGTTGTGCGGACAGACGATGTTTCCGGCCGCCGCACCGAACCCCTGGCCGCCAAGCATCGGCAGAGCCGAAAGCTCGAGGCGGCCGGCTGTGGCGAGCTGAAGATCTGTGAGAAGGATGTTCGATGCAGTCGCCGATCCGGTAACGAAGGTGCCCAGCGCCCCCACCGCCGGAACCAGTGCCGGCCATGCGCTGCCGGCTATCGCCGCAGCCGCAGACGCCAGCACGTCGATCATTCCCGCGTGCACCATCGTGCGCGCCAGACCCAACATTGCGACCAGGGCTATGGTCACCACCACGAGCTGGCGAGCAGCCGCGCTCATTGCGATGCTGACATCCCTGGCAGACGCCCGCTGCAGGAGTGCGCCAGCCATGAATCCCACGAGCAGCGCCGTGCCGGGGTGAAAGAGCGGCTGCACGCTGCCCCGGAAAGCTCCGAGCATACTCCACTCCACTACCACCGAGCGAAGTGCCACCTCCACAGGTCCGACAAGTCGCGTGATGAGGATGAGGAGGACGAGCACGAGATACGGAGCTGCAGCACGAAGCAGAGCCACGCGACTGCCGGAGCGGCGCGTACCGGGCTCTCGTGCCGATGAGAGCCGAGCCGCAAACATCAGCAGCATCACGAACGTCGCGCCACCGACCAGTGCACCGCCCAGGGTGGGCAGCTCCGGACCGACCCACCGTGCGATGGCGAAGTACGGGACCAGGAAGAGCAGCGCCGCCGCGACGAACCAGGGCGTAGCGCCGCGCAAGCCAAGATGTCGCGCCGGCTCGCTTGTCCCCACTATCCGCATCACGAACAGAAACATGATCCCGCCGAACGCGAGATGCGGCACGACCGTAGCTCCGGAGATCTCGAGACCGGTGAATCCGCTGACCGCCACCTGAGGTAAAACCGGCGTGCCGACAGCGCCGAAAGAGACTCCCACGCAGTGACCGAGCAGTGCGATCGTCACGGCCTCGACGCGACCGAAGCCGAGCCCGACCAGAAAAGGTGCGGCCAGCGCTACCGGAGTGCCGAAGCCCGCGGCTCCTTCGGCGAACAGCGCGAAGAACCACGCCACCAGCACCGCGATCAGCCGTGGATCGTTCGTTAGCCGCGCCAGCCACTCTCGGAGCGCGCGCATCCCGCCGGTGCGTTCCTGAAGGTGGTGGATGCAAAGTGCCGGGAAGATGATCCACAGTATGGTGAGCGCCACGAACGCGGCTTCGACCACGATGCCGGCAACGGCTCCCGCAGCGCCGAGCTGCGGCTGCACGCGCGTCCCGAAGCCGAATGGCACGAGGGCAATTGGCAATGCCAGCGCCAACCCAGCCACGCCCGCCCGAGCGGCCGGCCAGCGGAAGCCGATCATCAAGAGCAGGATCGCCACGATCGGCAGCGCCGACAGCGCGGTCAACACCGCCATTGTGCCCGCGGTACGGACTGCACGTTACGCCTGGACCGGGCTCCCGTCGCCGCTGTACACCATCCGCACCGCCTCCTCGAAGGTGATGGCGAAGTCCTTCGCGACCATCAAGCTGGTCGTCTCACGCCCCGCCTCCTCGAGCCGAGCCGCCGGTGCGTACATGCTCGTGATGTCAAAGGGCCGCCCCGTCTGCTTGCAGAGGTACTCTTCCACCGCCGTGAGATAGCCCATCATACCGGCGAGCTCGGTAGGGCAATACACCTTGTGAGCACGCCGAAGCACATCGATACCGGACGGATCGGACATGGCGAGGTTTTCGCTTCCGGTCAGCGCGCGGATAGCCGAGTTGGCGGCAATCGTCGCCACGGACTCGGGATCGAGCGAGCCTCCACTCGCATTCACCACGACCGCATCCATCGATTGGCGAAGGAATTCCTGCTTCTGCTCCGGACGCCACACCTCTATCCCGAGCGACGAGACACGTTTGCACTTGGAGGGGTCTGCCTCGAGCACCACCACCTTCGACCCCCGATCGAGCAGTCGCGCCAGTATGTGACTGCCGATGTTGCCACAACCGATCAGACCAACGCGTGCTCGATCCATCTGAATGCCGAGCGCCTCGAGCACACCGACAGTCAGGCGATAGTTACCTTCTGCCGTGGGACGGGAAGTATCCGCGAGCACGCTGCCCCGGAAACGATCGTGGAGGTACTGAAGGGAATGCGTCTGGCCATCCGACATGACGCCATGCCCCAGGTCCTGACCGGTCGTGAGGTAGGCGCCCGAACGCTCCTCCATGTCCCTGCAGCCGGCGATGGCGAAATCGAGGAGCGCGGCGTCCCGCGGCTCGCCAATCCGCGCGTCGGCGGTTGGAAAGACGACACACTTCCCTCCCACAATGCGTCCGGCCTCTCGCAGTCCAAGCGGCCCACCCACCCTGATCAGACGCGACCAGCAGACCTTCTCCTCCATGCCGATGGCGAGGTTGATCGCCTCGACGTCGTTATCGTAGCCGGCAACGGAGGTGCGAAAGAGTGGTGCGATGCGAAACCCACCGAGTGAGAGCTTCCCGGAACCGGGCTCGGCATGCGTCGCGATGCTCAGCCTCCAGCCCGTCACTGGTTCCTCGTATCGGTAGAGCCAGACGTGGCTGTCGATGCTGTCTCGAAGCGCCGGAACGAGCCGCTGCGCATCCGCTGGGTCGAGGACGGTTCGGCGCATGGTGAGCTGGACGTCCGAAGGTGAAGCCATGGTCTCCCGGGCAGCGCCCGCAGCTTGAGAGTGGTTACTGCCCACAGACCATTCAGCGCTCCCGCACGTCACGAGGTGAGCCGATATGTCGGTGAGCCATTAGTCCCCGAACGAGATACCCGTCTGCCGCGCGGTGAGGACGATATCATGCGAGGGATCCACACGCTTGGTGACCGCCAGCGCGTCGGTGATCGGAACGGTCACGATGTGCGGTGTCTGAAGCGCCACCATCTCGCCCCACTTTCGTTCCGCCACGGCGCGCACCGCGGCGCCGCCGAAGCGCGCCGCCAGCAGTCGATCGTAACCGGTCGGCTGACCGCCACGCTGCAGATGTCCCAGAACGAGCGAGCGCGTCTCCTTGCCCACCGACTTCTGAATTAGTCGCGCAAGCTTGTCGGCGATTCCACCGACACGCCTGGCCTGGCCCGGCAGAGAATCGCCGATCACCGACACCTCACCGCCCAACGGGAATGCTCCCTCGGCAGCAACCACGATCGAGAAGTGTCTCCCCACGCTGTCACGATAGCGAATCTTCTCGCATACCTTGTCGATGTGATACGGGATCTCGGGGATGAGAATGACGTCGGCCGTGCCAGCCACACCGGCGTGGAGCGCGATGAACCCGGAACCGCGACCCATCACCTCCATCACGATCACGCGATCGTGACTCTCGGCGGTAGTGTGCAATTTGTCGATGGCGTCAATCGCGGTGCTGACCGCCGTGTCGAAGCCGAATGTCGTCACCGTGCCGGATACGTCGTTGTCAATCGTCTTTGGTACGCCAATGATCTGCATCCCCTTCTCATACAGCCGCTGCGCGATCGCCAGCGAGCCATCGCCGCCTATCGAGATGAGCGCATCGATTCCCAACTGGCGCGCGCGCTCCATGAGCTCGTCGGAGCGATCCACCTCGACCACCGATCCGTCGGGCTGAACCATGGGATAGAAGAAAGGATTACCGCGATTGGTGGTGCGGAGGATCGTACCGCCCAGATGCGCGATACCGCGAACGCTGTCGCGCGAAAGCGGAATGATCTCATCCTCCCCCATGAGACCGGCAAACCCCCGCTTGATGCCGAGCACTTCCCAGCCACGGTTGATGGCCGAGAGAGCGGCGGCACGGATCACCGCGTTGAGGCCGGGTGCGTCGCCGCCGCCGGTAGAAATGGCTATTCGCATGCCTTACGCTAGAGTTCTCCTCCGGCCTCGAGCAGGCGGATGATTTCGCCCTCCTGCGCGTGCCGCTTCTCCTTCGATTTACGAAACACGGGCTCGCCATCCCGCATCACCTCGAATCGCCCACCCGAAGATTCGATCAGCTCGATGTCGGCATCTGCCCAGCGCTCGCGAATCTCAGCCGCCAACCTGGCGGCCCGTGGCTCATAGTTTCAAACCACGCAGTACTCAATGCTGATCTTCACGGATCTGCTCTCCCCCATGAGACGATATGACACCGGCTGCAGATTGCGCGCCGCTTCAGCGACGCTCGAGCGCTACGGCCATCTCATCCAGCATGCGGCCCATTCGCCGCAGCAACGTGTCCTGCCGCGCCAGCTGGCCTTCAACACTGAGGAGGCGCGCGGTCAAGTCGGCTCTCTCCTGGTCCATTTGGACCATTCCATCCTCGAGAATCATCAGCCTCTCCGTCAGCTCCAGATCGGCGGTGGTGTGGCGCGGGCATCCCGCGGCCAACAACAGCAACAGCAGCACGCTGCTGCGAAGCATCGAGCCGCCCATACAACGATACCAGCCGGCATCTCGCATTTCTCACGCTCCATCATGCGTCCGTGGTGGATGTGCGCGGCCCGTTCACCGGCCCTCCAGCACCGGGCGTCGCAAACCGCGGCGATGGCGTGCGTGGCCTTGCCACGGCATGCATAACCAGGATGAGGCACGGTTTCATGCTGCACCTATATATCGCGCGACACCGGCCAGGGGGAAGTCGTGCGCAAGAGAGGGGGAGCGACACTGCCGGAGCTGGTGATGGTCATCGTGCTGCTGGCATGTGTGGCCGGCCTTGTGATGCCGTCGGTGCAGCGCATCAGGGATCGCGCTGCCGTACGAGGCGCTGCCACTGAGGTGGTATCTCTCCTGTCTCGAGCCAGACATCTCGCCATCGCACGGCGTGAACGCACCGCCGTTCGCTTCAACCGTGCCGGCAACGTCCTGGTGTTCAGCGGCGCGGACACCCTCGAGCTCCGCGACCTGCGCGCCTCGCATGGCGTCACCCTGACCGCCTCGCGCGACTCCATCGCATACAGCCCCACCGGACGCGGATGGGGAGCGGCGAACACCACCGTCGTCCTCCGGCGAGGCGGCGCCAGCGATACAGTGGTGGTCTCGAGACTGGGCAGGGTACGCAGGTGATCGTCAGCCGGACGAGAACGCAAGACGACCGGTATCCGCGTGGCGGTGTGCCAGTCGAGGAATTGCTGGCGCGAAGACGCGAGCTTTTGTCGCTGCTTCGTCTGGCGATCGATCAGTCGGCGGCGACGGTGCCGAAATCGTACCCGGGTACCGAAATCCGCGGGATGGGCTCGCCCAGAATGCGCTCTATCGTCCGCACCATAGCGATCTCGTCCGGTGCCATGAACGTGAACGCATCGCCAGTGGCTGCCGCTCTGCCGGTGCGTCCTATCCGATGCACATAATCCTCGGGACGCTCCGGCACATCGTAGTTCACCACATGCGTGATCCCGGCTATGTCGAGCCCGCGCTGAGCAATGTCCGTCGCCACCAGCACTCGCGTGCGGCCGGCCTTGAACGCCTCCAAAGCCTCGGTTCGCTCGCGCTGGCTCTTGTCGGCATGCATCGCGATGGCATCGATTCCGGCCCTCGACAAGTGCCGCTCGACGCGATCGGCGCCGTGTTTCGTGCGCGTGAAAACGAGCACGGAGTCCAGGTTCTTGTCTCGAAGCAGCTCGGCCAGCAGTTCACTCTTGCGGTCGCGCGGCACCGGATACACGGCGTGCGCCACAGTCGTCGCCGCGGCAGAGCGCTGGCCCACCTGGACCACCACCGGCTTCCGCAGATACTTGCGTGCAAGCGCCTCCACTTCGGGAGGCATGGTGGCGCTGAACAACAGCGTCTGACGGTACGGCGGAATGTCCGCCACTATCCGGTTGATCTGGGGCGCGAAGCCCATGTCCAGCATGCGGTCGGCTTCGTCCAGGACCAGCGTCTCCAGGTCGTCGAAGACCACGTTCTGGCGTTCCATGTGGTCCAGCAACCGCCCCGGGGTAGCGACGACGATGTCGACACCGTTGCGAAGCCTGGTTTCCTGGGGGCCTAGGGCTACTCCGCCGTACACCTCGGCCACCAGAAGACCCGAATAGGTGCCGTATGACTCGCAGCTCTCACGCACCTGCACACACAGCTCGCGGGTGGGCGTGACAACGAGCGCTCGTACTCGGCGCTCGCCGCCCATCAACCTCTGCAATATCGGAAGGGTAAATGCGGCGGTCTTGCCGGTGCCCGTCTGTGCCAGCCCCATCACGTCGCGACCCCTCAGGATCAGCGGGATGGCCTTCTGCTGAATCGGCGTTGGAGTGAGATAGCCGCGCTCGCGGACCGCGGCGAGCAGCTCTGGAGCAATCCCCATGGTATCGAAGGACAAGGCGGCTTCGCCCGGCGTCCCGTCCTGCGTCGTTTCTTCCCTCGTGATCATTCGCTCTTCGTTCTGTGTCGGCGGCACTGGCCTGCTCGCCGGCGGCTGCCGCCGCCCCGACACTGTCGCGGCACTCGCTGCCGCAGCTCGCCGGAATCCGTCCGGCTTGCCGCGCTCCAGGTGGGCGTAGGCGCGGCCTCTTTCTCAACGCGCTTCGGCACGTCCGCGCTCCCAGTCCCATCGCCGGAGCGCGCACCATGTTGTCGTATCTGCGTGCAATCTAACGTGTTGGGGCGCCTTTCGCTACACTGCCGCTCAAGAACTCGCACAACAGCTCATTCACAGGCGCCGGGTTCCCCTCATTTACAGCATGGCCACCTTGGGGGATCACGGCCACGCTTATCATGGGTAGCTGGGCAAGACGGCGGCCAATGCGTCGTGGTGACGCTATACGGTCGCCTTCACCGCAAACGACGAGAAGGGGAGCCTGAAGGGAGGCCAGTTCCTCCGGGCTCCGCGCGCGCCACCGCACTTCGCGTATGAGGTTCAGGAGCGCGCGAGAATACCCCGCGTCTGCCGCTGTCGCTAACACCTCATCCAGGTCACGCCGCGAGGGACGCTCCGGCGGACCGTATGCCATCCACATGATCGGCCGGATGAGCCACCGGGTCGCCAGCCGCGGCATGATCGCGGCAGCGGCCGCTGGAACCATCCGTCCACCCCAGACGACAATTCGCGGAGACACGATTCCGACCGCTGAAATGGTTGCCAGCCGCGAAACGCGTGCGGGGTGCTCGAGAGCCAGCTGCAGAGCGATTGCGCCACCCATCGATTGACCCACCAGACTCACCCGATCGAGATACAGGGCGTCGAGCACCTCGAGTACGACCTCGACGAGCGTATCCAACGAATATCGATCGGGCGCCCACGGCTTGTCGCTGAGGCCATGTCCTGGGAGGTCGAGCGCATACACGCGCAGGCCGCATCGCATGAGCGCAGGCAGGTTCTTCCGGAAATCGTAGGCAGACGCACCCCAACCGTGGAGCAGCACCACCGGGGCCCCGTTGGGTGGTCCGCCAACCACCACGCGAACGCGCAGTCCGCCGGGCAACGGGATCATGGTCGACGCCAAGGTCGCGTCGCCGGCTGGGTAGCGGGACTCCAGAGGCAGGCGCGGGCCTTTCATGTGCGGCGTGCAGACGGAGCAACGGTATTCGTCAACGCCGGCCAAACCCCACTCCCGCTGCCGCCCCTCAGGTCGGGACTATGGGGCGCCCCGAGAGGCGGCCAATCAACCCCAGCCGGAAGGTGACCTCCACCGAATGCTCCACATCGCCGCCGCCTTCGATGAGTGGGTACCACGGCCAGGACATGGGATTCCCGCCCTTCATCCGTACGGACCGCTTCGGATCGACCCACACCCCTTCGGAGTTACGGTCGTCGAGCAGCCTTTCGTACAGCTTCAGCCAGTTCTCGTTCGTGCGGAGGAAGCCAAGCCTGGCGGCCAGTTCGAGCCAGACGATACTCCAAGGGAGGTCGGCGTCAGCGGCCGTACGGTGCGGAAGCGGGTCCCCCAGCAGGAGCTGGGGCATTTCCACGACCTTCGCCCCGATCACCATGGCGGGCGTGGGTCGGGGCACCGGCTGCGTGAGGTACTGCTGGAGTCTCTCCACCGCGTCGTACCTCTCGTTCCGGAAGAGTGGCATGTGAGCCAGCATCACCATCAGGTGGAACGAGGGCGGGTGCGCGTCGGGCGAGAGCACATGCTGGTTCCCCACGCGCATGAAAGGCTTCTCGGCCAACGGCGACCTCACGAAAGCGTCCACCCGGTCGAGCAGCCGAGTTGCTGCACCGCGGAGACGCGGATCGGTCTCGAAACCTGCCCGGGCCAGGGCCGCGGCAGCAGCCTCGCGAATCACCGCTCTCGCGTGTCGTGCCATGAGCGGGTCGGGCTTGCCACGCGGCGCGAGCTCGAACGCGAATGCGGGGTCCTCATCTTCGGCGAGCAGGCGAAACAGGACGCGCCGGGCCTGATAGAGGGGCGGCGTGTCCGTGCCCCAACCGTACTCCAGCAGCCTGATTACCGCGTTGATGGTCCCCACCCCCGCAAAGGAGTCGCCGCGACCGGCGGGAACTCCAAGCATGGAGTCGTGCCACGTTCCGTCGCCACCCTGCATGACGGCCAGCCGAAGCGCCGGCTCATAGGCAAGTGGGAGGCTGGGCAACGACGCCCCTTCAGACAGATAGAGCCTCGCGACCTCAACAATGGCGCGATACTGTATTGGCGGTGGCGCGACACCAAGCACCCAGCTCAGCGGAAACTCCAAATCGGGCACGGAAGGCGCCACGATCGGAGGGGTGAACGCCGGTGGAGTGGTCAGCGGCTCGGTCACGGTGAGGTCGTGATTCCAGACAGTCAACTCGTTGTCCGACAACGATATGTGTGCACGAACTTGGCATCCTTGAGAGTGGGCTGGTAACGATACGCGTTTTTTGGTCCAGCGCTAGGGGGGGCCTTGCTCCCCGGCCCCGACCCCCGGGCCCTTAACACAGGGGCGCCCCGTACGTCGAACAACCAGCCAGCGCACCGAGGGCGGTGCCAGGCAGGTAGCCAATCAGAGGAGGTAGCAATGAAGCGGATTCTTACGACCGCCGGCCTTGCGCTGGTGCTCGCGAGCATAGCGGCCGCGCCCGCGGAAGCGCAGCGTGCCGAGAAGCAGCGAGACAAGCCGCGGGCGGAACGACAGCAGGGTTCGTCGCCGATGCGCATGATGGAGCGCGGTGCTTTCCGTGGGATCGAGTTGAGTGAGGAGCAGCGCACTCGTGTTCGCGCTGTCCACGAGAATTATCGCCCTCGCATGCAAGCTCTTCGTGAGGCCTCCCGCGAGTCCATGACCGCGGCGCGAGAGGCGCGCCAGCGCGGCGACACCGCAGC